>JAILRP010000026.1 GCA_024698075.1 Lachnospiraceae bacterium | reverse complement strand
ACAATGATTTTCGAGTTGGAATGACATACAAAAAGCATAATTCGTGATATCAACAGGTCGCGATAACTTTTTCAACGAGGTCGCGAGTTGTCTGGTTAAAGTACGCATCTTTTTTATCCGAATTCTTGCGACGCCTATTTTGGCAGTGTTTTTGAATTCAAAAAAAGACCCGATCAGGGATCTGATCGGATCATTTCGTAATATCAGCCAAAAAGGGTCTCGTTAACTTTTTCAATCAAGTATGACCCCTATTCCGCTAAAATCCGGCATTTATTTACCATCAACAACTTCCTTCATAAAATCAAGTATCAGTTCTGTAGCAAATTCATCATCTTTACCGAAAAAGACATGATCAGCGCCTTCGATCTTTACAAGAGATGCATCCGGGAGAACCTCGGCCGCCTTTTCGGAATAGCTTACAGGCACGACCGAATCAGCGGTCCCGTGGATTATGAGGGTTCTGCCGCCATAAGCTGCCATGACTTCATAAATATCAAATGACAGCGCATCCTCATCAAATATGCGGCCAAGTTCCACGCCCATCGTATTGAATCTGTCCTGTATGTTCTTCCCGTCATCGGTCCTCCTACGCGAATCATCCTGAAGGACATAGGCAGGATAAAGGGCTATCAGTGCCTTGATATCCTGACGTTTCGCTGCAGTATAGGTTGCTACAAAACCTCCCATGCTGGCGCCGAGAAGTATGATATTGTCCGGATCAGCAAATTCGGAAGCTCTGATCCCATCTATGACTGCATTAAGGTCTTCTGCTTCGGTCAGAACGGACATTTCGGTCGTTTTTCCGTCGCTTTCTATATTGTTGCCGCCTCCGATGAAATCAAACGCATATGCGGCATATCCGCTTTCCGCAAGGGCTTTTGAATATCCTTCTACCATATGCAGATTGGCTCCGAAGCCATGTGTCAGTATCACCGTCGCAAAAGGCGGCGCCGTATCAGGCATATAGAGTTTTCCGTATACTTTCTTTCCGTCTCGTGCAAAAGTCAGTTCCTTTACGGTGTATCCGCTGCTCATTTTCTCATCTCCCGCCCTTTTTGCAGTTTTATGGCTGCCATTATCCGCCAAAGGTGCAGCATTGCATCCGCATAACATAAGGACAAATACCAGAAAGCATATGAAGGCGGCATTTGCGGAGGAATATTTCCTGAATTTCATGATCAATGTCTCCCATATTTCATTCAATGATCATATCATTTCATACGATGATCATCTTGTTTCATATTAACACAGCTTCAAGGCTCTTTCCATATGCTGCATATCTTGCCGTTAAAACCGTATTGCAGCATCAAAATATTGAAATACGCGGCGGCACTGTTATAATTATATATTATGGAGCTTCAGAGATTACTCAGTCTGACAAGAAAAGCCGTTGATGAATACAGCCAGATCGAAGAAGGTGACAGGATCGCGGTAGGAATATCGGGTGGCAAGGATTCGCTCACCCTGTTATATGCGCTTTCAAACCTGAGGAGATTCTACCCGAACAGCTACGAGCTCCGCGCGATAACGGTAGATCTTGGCCTTCCGGGCTTTGATACCGAAGGAATACGTGCATTATGTGAAAAACTTGAAGTTCCATATACCGTTGTCGAAACCGATATCTACCGGATCATATTCAATGAGCGCAGGGAAAGCAATCCATGCAGCCTGTGCGCAAAAATGCGTAAGGGTTCTCTTAACGAAGCCATAAAGGAGTTGGGCTGCAACAAAGTTGCATACGGCCATCATAAAGACGATGTCGTCGAAACTCTGCTGCTCTCTCTCATATTTGAGGGCAGATTCCATACGTTTTCTCCGGTCACTTATCTTGACAGGACAGGTATAACCGTAATAAGGCCACTGCTCTATGTGGAAGAAGCTGATGTCATCGGATTTGCGAACAAGATGGAGCTTCCGGTTGCCGGAAAGCTCTGTCCTGCGGACGGTCATACTAAAAGGGAGTATGCCAAAGATCTCTTAAATCAGCTGAACAGGGACAATCCCGGTGTAAAGGACCGGATATTTACGGCTATTGAGGGAAGTTTCATTAAGGGGTGGAGCAAGAATGAACTATCATGACAAAAAGAATGCGGAAAACACGCTGAAGCTTAGGGAGCTTTCAAAGACTCTCCCATCATTCTGCCGGGAATTCTTCCTGGGCATAAAAGATACCACAAGTACGCGCACAAGGCTCGCGTATGCATATGATCTTAGAATGTTCTTCGAATATCTTCACGAAAATCATCCGAAATTCATGAATATGGAAATAACCGAATATGACATCGGGCTGCTTGATGAGGTTAAGGCTATGGATATAACCGAATATCTCGATTATGTGTCATATTATGAGACGGAAAAAGGCGCAGTTACGAATGACGAGAGGGGCAAGCAGCGGAAGCTTGCATCACTTCGCAGCTTTTACAAGTTCTTTTTTAACCTGGAAAAGATCGAAAAAAATCCTGCCGCACTTGTTCAGATGCCAAAGCTTCATAAAAAAGAGATAATAAGGCTCGATCCCGATGAAGTGGCAATGCTTCTTGACCATGTAGAAAACGGGGATAATATGTCCAAACAGCAGACTCGTTTTCATGATAAGACAAAGATCAGGGATCTTGCTCTCATCACTCTCCTGCTCGGTACCGGGATCCGTGTGTCCGAATGTGTGGGGCTTGACATAAAGGATGTTGACTTCAAGAATAACGGGATACTGATCCGCAGAAAAGGCGGATATGAAGCCGTTGTTTACTTCGGAGAAGAAGTTGAGAAGGCACTTCAGTCATATCTTAAGGAACGCAGGGCCATTATACCTGAAAGCGGGCATGAAGATGCACTGTTTCTGTCTATGCAGAATAAACGTCTGTCTGTGCGCGCGGTCGAAAAACTCGTAAAGAAATATGCATCAGCGGTGACTTCATTGAAAAAGATAACGCCTCATAAGCTTAGAAGCACCTACGGAACCAGCCTGTATCGTGAAACCGGGGATATCTACCTGGTAGCAGATGTACTGGGCCATTCAGATGTAAATACGACCAAAAAGCACTATGCTGCTTTGGAAGATGACAGAAGGCGCATGGCCGCTTCTGCCGTAAAGCTCAGGGAAGATCAGTAACCGCTGGCCTTGTCAAAATATGGTATCACAAGATAATTGCCCGGGATCAGCTTTTCGTCCGCGGAAAGATGATTGATGCTCCTGATCTCGGATGCCATCCTTCCCACCGACCTGAACTGAAAACTGTAATTGGATTCGGCGATCGAATCAACCGTATCTCCACAGTATATCATAATGCTCTTATACTGTTTGGTGCCGAAGCTGTCGGCCGCTGTAGTATCGGTATTGGCAAAAGCCTTGACCGAAAAGATCGATAATGCCATTAAGATCATCACTCCTATTATCATAAGCAGTTTCTGTTTCCTGACCTGACGGGTCCTCTCCATCCTTCTGACCCTTTCCTGCCTGACTCTGTCCAAATGATCATATTCCCCATAATATACAGTTCTCATACTCGCCTCCGGACAAACCGAACATCCATTCGGAACATATGTTCTTTATGTTCGTATTATATCGAACATATATTCGAATGTCAACACTGTTTTTGAACTTTTTCGAAAATATGTTTCGAAAATATGTTTGCATACTTTCAATATGTATGTTATCATATGCATGAAGATGTTCATCATCTTCATCTGTGATGATATAACATAATGAGTCCGATAAAAATGCCACTTAAGAAATGGAGGAATATTATGTCAACCGGTCATATTACTGCCAAGCAGCAGGAAATTCTCGAATACTTAAAAGAAGTCATACTCAAGAAGGGTTATCCGCCTTCGGTAAGGGAAATATGCACCGCTGTCGGACTGTCTTCCACTTCCAGCGTGTTCAATCATCTCGAGAAGCTTGAGAAGAACGGATTTATCAGAAGGGATCCGGCTAAGCCCAGATGCATAGAGATCGTTGATGACAGTTTTCAGCTGACCAGACGTGAAATGGCTCAGATCCCCGTTGTCGGTACGGTTGCCGCAGGCCAGCCTATACTCGCTCAACAGAATATCACCGATTATTTCCCTATTCCGGTTGAATATGCTCCCAATGCCGAAAGCTTTATCCTTACCGTCAAGGGAGACAGCATGATAAATGCCGGCATTCTGAGCGGGGATCGTATTTTTGTTGAGAAATGCAATACCGCCAGGAACGGCGATATCGTCGTGGCTCTTATTGACGATTCAGCCACGGTCAAGACATATTACAAAGAAAACGGTCACTACAGGCTCCAGCCTGAGAATGATTCAATGGAGCCGATCATTGTGAACAATGTGGAGATACTGGGACGGGTTTACGGAGTATTCCGGTTTATGTGATATCAACCGTCTTACCATCCCTGTACAGTCTCTCAAGATCATAGAAGCTCCTCATCTGTCTTTCGAACAGATGGATGATCACATCATCATATCCCATGAGGATCCAGTCTGCATTTTCATATCCTTCGATACAGAAGCGGTCAAACCCCGCTTCTGATATTTTTTCATCAGCCTCATCACTCATGGCCTGTATCTGTTTCTTATTATTTCCCGTTGCGATTATGAGCGCATCCGCAAATATGCATATTTCGGATATATCTATGACTTTTATGTCCTCGGCTTTCTTATCCTCAAGCGCTTTTACTCCAACTTCTATGATCTTTTTTGCATCACCTGATAATGCCATATTACTCCTTCTGTCCGTAACCGGTTATACTGCTGTAATATTCGTAAGTATCAATAGTTATCCTGTCTATCAGTCTGTCACTGCATTTAAGGTGGTCTATGGAATTTCGGCACATCATGGCCACCGCAGTATCAATGTCAGTAAATGCCATCGTCCTTATCCTTGACAGATCCGTAAGTCCGTTTCTGTTTGGCTCAATGTAGTCCGCTACAAACACTATCTTTTCATTAAGGGTCATTTTGGGCCGGCCGGTAGTATGATAATATATCGCGCTCAGGATATCTTCATTGTCAATGCCGTATTTTTCCTTTGCGATGACGCTTCCGACTTTTGAATGAAGAAGATCCGGTTCTTCAAGTTCTACTTCCGAAGGCTCTATGCCGGCTTTGTATGCCCTCTCTATAAGCTCCCCGCCGCTCATCCCTTTCGCACAGTCATGAAGAAGGCCGGCATAATAGGCACTTTGGCAGTCTCCGCCATATCTCATCGCAAGGCATGCCGCGGTATTGCTGACACCGATAGAGTGCAGATATCTTTTCCTGCTTATGCTGTCTTTGAGCATTCTGCGGCACTCTTCATATTTTTCTTCTATCAGTATCGTTCCCATTATGTGTAATATAGCCTGTTCTTTTTTATATAGTCCCTGACCTTGTCATCCAGATAATATCTGCAGCTCATGCCTTTTGACATCAGTGTCCTTACCATCGTCGATGATACAGGCACCGCAGGTATATCCATGATGATGATATCGGCCCCGAACCTGTCCTTAAGCTCCGATGCCTTTTGCCTTACCTGATCTTTCTCTTCTTCGGACCGAAGCGCACATACCACCGTGCATCTATTGAATATCTCTTCAGGATCCTTCCAACTTTCCATTGAGAAAAGCGTATCGGAACCTATTATATAATAATAACGGACGTTATCGTTCATCTCACACAGGGTCTGAAGTGTTTCACATGTATAGCTGTTGCCTTCCCTGTCCGCTTCAATGGATGATAATACAAAACCGGGATTATCTTCTATCGCCAGGGCCGTCATGTTCATCCGGTGCTCTTTTGCTGCAACTTCGTTCTGATCCTTAAAGTATGAACATCCGCTCGGCATTATGAGCACCTCGTCAAGCCCGCAGTATTCCATTGCGTTTTCCGCAAGCATGAGATGCCCGATATGTATGGGATTGAATGTCCCACCGAGAATACCGGTTTTTCTGATCTTTTTACTCATATGTTTCAGTCCAAAGGCAGCTTGATCTTCTGGTCTTCTTTTTTGCTGTTCTGCCGAAACAGCACTATCTTCTTTCCTATAACATGAACAACGGCCGATCTTGTACGTTCCGAAAGCATTTCGGCAATGACCTTCGGATCATCAGCACAGTTTTTAAGAACATTGATCTTTACAAGTTCCCTTGCGGAAAGTGCCTCATCCACCGCAATTGTTATCTCGGGCGTAAGAGAACTCTTTCCGATCTGGATTATGGGCTGATATGTGCTCGCTATCCCTTTTAAATATGCACGCTGTTTGCTGGTCATATATTCCTCCTGATTCCGAGGGCATTAACATACTGTCCGTAAAAATCCCGGAAAATCAACATTACTGAAGATATTCAAATTCCCATCCGTAGAGTCTTACCGTATCGCCCTCTTCTATCCCCAGAGCCTTTAATTCATCGATGATGCCGTTGTCTTCCAAGAATTTCTGGAAGAATGTAAATCCTTTTTCCGAATCAAGGTTGGTATAGCCGAGCATCTTTTCGATCTTCGGTCCCTCAACGACGAATTTGTCTTCCTTCTGATCATAATATGTATTAAATGAGCCGCTGCTGAGCGATTCACGAACAGGTGTGAACTCACTCTCATAAACCAGTGTTTCGCTGCGGAGTTCGGTCAGCATCTTTCTGATCTCTCCTATGAGCTCATCGACGCCGGCCCGTGTGGCTGCGGATATCGGCATCACCTTTATCCCGGAGGGCTCAAATTCTGCCCGGAGCTTCTTTACCGGCTCATCACTTGTCAATATATCTGTTTTGTTCGCAGCTATGATCTGCGGACGGGAAAGAAGCTCTTTGTCATACTGCTCAAGCTCTTTGTTTATTGCATAAACATCCTCAACGGGATTCCTGCCTTCTGAGCCCGATGCATCAACCATATGTACGAGCATCTTGGTACGCTCGATATGACGCAGAAAATCATGGCCGAGGCCTACGCCCTCCGCCGCGCCCTCTATGAGCCCGGGAATATCCGCCATCACAAATCCTGTTCCGCCATCAAGGTCAACTACCCCAAGGTGCGGGCTGAGCGTCGTGAAATGATAATTGGCTATCTCAGGCCTTGCATTTGAAACGACCGACAGAAGAGTTGATTTTCCGACGTTCGGGTATCCTACAAGCCCCACATCGGCAATAACCTTAAGTTCGAGATCGACGGTAAGTTCCAAGGCACCCTGTCCGGGCTGGGCGTATTTGGGTGCCTGCATGCGTGGCGTGGCATAATGCTGATTGCCAAGTCCGCCCTTTCCGCCTGTAAGGAGCACTACCCTCCTGTTGTCGCCCGACATGTCAACGATGACTTTTCCGGATTCACTGTCGCGGAAAATAGTTCCCGCGGGCACACGGAGTACGATATCCTTCCCGTTTTTGCCCTTGCAGTTTCGCCTGCCGCCGTTTTCGCCGTCTCCGGCACAGTATTTGCGTATATGGCGGTAATCGGTGAGCATGTTCATCCCGTCATCGACTTCAACGATGACGTCTCCGCCTTTGCCGCCGTCACCTCCGTCCGGGCCTCCGTTTGCCACGTATTTTTCCCTTCTGAAAGAGACGTTTCCGTCGCCGCCCTTGCCGCTTCTTATATAGATCCTAGCCCTGTCCGCAAACATGGTATCTCCCAAAAATAAAGTCCTAAAGCTGGCGCTTTAGGACTTTAACTGTCACTGTTCCACGGGATAAACGGAAGCCTGCTTCCTGTCTCTTCCCTTTCTTTCAAAACGAAGCACACCGTCGATCTTTGCAAACAATGTATCATCTCCGCCACGTCCGACGTTCACGCCGGGGTGTATCTTCGTTCCGCGCTGTCTGTAAAGAATGTTTCCGGCCTTTACAAACTGTCCGTCAGCTCTTTTTGCGCCAAGTCTCTTGGATTCGGAGTCTCTGCCGTTTTTGGTAGAGCCCATTCCCTTTTTATGAGCAAATAACTGAAGGTTTAACTTTATCATGGCTTTACCTCCTTTATTTCCAATTTCAGATATTTTCCGTATTGTTCTTCAACGGACTTAAGTCCTATCAGCAGTGAATCCATGAGCAGTTCTGCCTCTCTCCCGCAGGTTCCGTCAAATGTCCATGACAGGAATCCGTCATTTTCCGTAACACTGATACCGGAGTCTGTCAGAGTCATTATGGAATTTGCCGCATTTACCGTCAATGCCGAGATGGCCGAACAGACAATGTCTTTTCCTTTTCTCATGTAACCGGCATGTCCGCTGCATTTGAACGATACATAGCCGGACGGATCCTTAACTACTGTCGCAGTAACCAAATTACCACCTGCACATTACGCGTTGATCTTATCGATCATTACCTGAGTGTATGCTTGTCTGTGACCGTTCTTCTTGTGGTAACCGCTTTTTCTCTTGTAACGGTATACGATAACCTTCTTGCCCCTGCCGTTTTCCACTACTGTGGCAGAAACGCTTGCAGACTTAACGTCGTCGCCTACAAGAAGCTTATCACCGCCGATCGCAAGAACCTCATCGAACGTAACAGAATCACCGGCTTCAACGCCAAGCTTTTCAACCTTGATCGTATCGCCTTCGGAAACCTTATACTGCTTTCCGCCTGTTGCAATGATAGCGTACATATCGCACCTCCTATACATTTACTCGCTAGCTTCGGTGGGAAATATTCCTCTTATGACCCCACTATGCGGCATACTTGGAAATAATAGCATTAACTCCTGCGATTGTCAAATGATTTGGGCAAATTCCCGGCGTATTTTCAATAAATGTTACTTACGAGCTTATAAAATTCCGCCTTGTCATCATCATCAAAGCCTATGGATCCGAGTCTTTCTATGATGTTGTCCATGTCTGCATCCTCACTGTAGAGGCTGTCTGATGCCAAAAGGGCAAATTCAGCGACCGCCGATCTGAACAGGAATTCATCGGAAGGTGAGCGCCTGTAGCTGTCAAAGGTAATCGGATATTCAAGAAGACTGCTCTCATCTTCCGAAGGCCTCTTGAACCTTATGCTGAGGCTGGCCGCAACATCTTTTCTGCTAAATCCGTCTTCTGCAGGGATCAGTTCATAAAGAGCCGTAACCTCGTGTCCTGCGCCTATCTCTCCGCCGTCTTTTCTGTCATTGTCAAAGTCCCTGTCCTTCATGATGCGGTTCGAATAACCGATAAGGCGGTATTTTCTGATGACCTCTGGATCGAATTCGGCCTGGAGCTTAACATCCTTGCAGACAGTGAGCATATTGGCACTGAGCTCTTTTACGAGAACCTTCTCGGCTTCCTTTTCCGAATCGATATATGAATAATTGCCGTTTCCGTTATCGGCGAGGTTCTGCATTATGCTGTCATTGATATTTCCCGTGCCGAATCCGAGCACTGAAAGATATACACCGGATTCCTTCTTTTTGCCGATAAGCCAGTTCAGTTCGTCAACAGATGTAAGGCCGAGGTTAAGGTCACCGTCCGTTGCAAGTATCACCCTGTTGTTTCCGCCCTTTATGAAATGCTTTTCCGCCAGTGCATATGCGGTCTTGATGCCTTCGCCGCCATTGGTTCCGCCTGAAGCATAAAGGTGGTTTACGGCCCTCTTTATGGTATGCTTATTGTCCCCGCGCTCACCTGCGAGCACCGTTTCGGAACCGTTTGCATATGTGACTATGCTGACCCTGTCCTTTGCCGATAGCTCATCCGTCAGCATGCAGAAGCTTTCCTGCAGGAGTGGGAGTTTGTCCGGCGAGGACATGGATCCCGAAACATCAATGAGAAAAACAAGGTTGGAATCGGGAGCTTCGGAAAAATCAATGTCTTCAGTCTTGAGCCCGATGCTCAGAAGAAGCGCATCCTCATTCCAAGGGCAATCCGATATCTCCGTATTTACGCCGAAAGGCTCGCTGCCCTTAGGGCCTTTATAATCATAATGGAAGTAGTTGATCAGCTCTTCGGGACGCACGGCACCTTCGGGTATGTCCGAGAGCCTGTAGCCGTCATAGAGCATGCGACGAAGATTTGCATAAGATGCGGTATCAACGTCGGCGGCAAAAGTAGAGAGCGGATGTGATCTTACCGAGCGGAATCCCTGCTCCGATATATCCTCATAGGTCTCGCCGCCGTTTAAATCAGCGTTATTCCTGCCATAGCTGTCATACAGGCCGTCAAGATAGCTGCCTTCCATTTTGGATGATGCGAAGCCGGCATTTCCTTCATCATGACCGAACTGTATATACTCTTCACATGCTTCGGAATATGAATCATAGTTTCCGTATTCTGCCGACAGATCCCGGCCGTCATCATAGCAGAAGGCATCTTCCACTGCAGATTCCTCACAGGCCGGCTCATACTCCTCATAGTCCTCTCCTTCGGGCACATAGCATCCGAAGTAAACTTTCTCACCGGAGTTTTCAGAAGACTCTGCGGCGGCTGTGTCGGACTGCGGAGCTGCGGCCGGGGAAGCGGTCCCCTCGATCCTTATCTGTCCGCATCCCGAAAGCACCGACGTAATGACTGCCATTGCAATAACTGAATTTAATCCTGTTCCCTTTTTCATGATCTGTCCTCCTTTGCCCAAAACGGCTTTTAGTATCTGATATCCGCTGTCTTTATCAGCGCTTACAATACAGATACGGATGGACTGTCATGTTTTTATGGGGATTTTTATATTTTTTTAAAATTATTTTTCATCTGCTGCCAGAACGGTATAGCCGTTGCTCCCGTCATCTGCCAGAAGTATGATGAATTCCTTTTTCCCTTCGGCTCCCGAAAGGTCTTTCACGGTCTTATATACATCAGGTTCTGCCGATACTTTCAGTATCTGCCCCTTATCAAAGTCCGATTCGAGGGCATCCGCAACTTTGACCGTAAAGTTCTGTGTGCCTGTTTTTGAAGCCGAAGACGGCAGTTTATCGACAGTGCATATGATGGCGGTGATGGAAAACGAGCTTAAGCCGGATATATCATCATCATATTTTAAGCCCTGTTTGTTTCTGTCTTTTTCCGATCCACCGCTTATTGCGGACTCGGCAGGCTCTTCGGAAGCTTCTGCTTCGGAAACCATTTCCGCGGCCTCTTCCGAATTTACCGCAAAATCATCGGATGCTCCCGCCCCGAGGCTGCTTTCGGACGGTGCCTCGGAAGATTCATATGCCGGCCCTTCATATTCCGCTTCCGCCGCCATATCATATGATCCCGACGTTTCTGCAGCCGCTTCGTTCATTTCCGCTTCTGCGGCGAACGAATCCGCGGAATCCTTTGCCGGTGCGGCTTCTTCCGTTGCCGGGGCCGCAGATTCCATTTCCGGGGCGGCAGATTCCATTGCAGAAGCCGCAGATTCCATCGGAGCAGTTGCTGCGGCTTCCGAAGCGGTATTTTTCGGCCTGTTGATAAACCTTACCGCTCCTATGGTAAGCAGCACACATGCTGCTGCCGCGATGAACGGTGAATATTTCCTTATATATGTTACCGTACTTGTTTTTTTGGTGTTTTTCTCCTTCTCATCTATTGAAGCTTCTATCCTTCCCCAAAGGTCCGGAACGGAACTGTCGGCATATTGTCTGTATTCTTTTTCAAAATCCCTAGTCATATCCGAACCTCCTCAGCTGTTTTATTGCTTCGTTGTAATTCCATGTAACGGTGCCCATCGGCATTTCAAGGACCGAAGCTATTTCCCTGAAAGTCATTTCCGACAGCACCTTCATAATGACTATCTGCCGGTAGATGGGCTTTAGTTTTGAAAGCGCCTCCCCGGCGCTCAGCCCCGATATGGCTTCATCCTCAGGGGAAGGTGCCGTATCATCAGGAAGCGGCGGCCCTTCCTCATCATCCGCCGGCATTTCATGGCGCGTTTTCCTTATATGGTCGATCGCCATGTTCCTTGCGATAGTGGCCATATATCCCTTATGTCCTCCGCCGGGCCTGTAGCCGTCGACTTTTTCCCAAAGCTTGATGAAGAATTCCGACGTTACATCCTCAGCGGACTCTTTGCTGCCGACGATATCAAGGACGACATGGTATATAAAGGAAACATATTCCTCATATATTTCCTTCAGTGCGTCTTTGTCTTTTTTTCTGATGCGTTTTAAGCATCTGTCAAATTCTTTGTCTGTCATCTGAAATCTTCTGTTAATGATACGTAACTGCCTGCATGATTTTATGGAAAAAAAATCACATTCTCAGCATGACTTCCGAATATACGGTTTTGCCTTCCGAAACATAAACCCTGTGAACACGCTTGCTTACCGCACATACGATCTCATACGGAATGGTCCCGGCCATTTCGGCCATGTTCTCAATCGGATTTTGGGGGCCGAATATCTCTATCTCATCACCGACGGATACACCGCCCTTATCGGTAAGGTCTATCATGCACATATCCATGCATATCCTTCCCCTGATAGCGGCCGGCCCGTCAGATGTCATCACACTGTACCTGTCAGATAGGCATCTTAAAAATCCGTCGGCATAACCGTACGGAACAACCCCTATCCTCGTCTTTTTGTCCGTCGTGTAGGTTCCGCCGTAGCTGATCTTCGTCCCTTTCGGATATATCTTAATGGTGCTGACCGTGGTCTTCATTGTCATTACACCCTTTAGCCCGAGTTTTTTGGCAAATTCACCGTATCCATAAAGGAGAAGCCCGGGACGTACCATATCGAGATATGTTTCGGGAAGGTCCGCGGTGGCCCCGGTATTGGCACAGTGCTTGATGGCAAAAGCGCAGCCGCGTTTTTTTTCAACGCTTTCTATGACATCCGTAAAAAGCCTGAACTGCTTTTTTGTATAGGCGATGCTTTCCTCATCATGCTCATCCGCCGCGGCAAAATGTGTGAATATGCCTTCCGCCTCAAGTCCGGGAAGGCTGCATGCATAGCATATCCCGTCGACGCCGTGCTCAAAATAGTCATCGGAGCATATGTATCCGAGCCTTGACATTCCGGTATCGACTTTAATATGTATTTTAAGATTACCGCCGTATTTTACGGCTTCCTCACTGTATTCCACGGCTTTGGCCTCGCAGGTTACCGCCTGCGTGATATTAAAGCATATAAGCCTGTCGACCTGTTCTCTCGGAGTATGGCCCAATATGAGGATCGGCATCGTTATCCCGTTATACCGGAGCTCCATTGCTTCATCTATTGATGAAACTGCAAGATAATCGGCTCCGAGAGACTGCAGTTTTTCCGATACCATGACGGCCCCGTGTCCGTATGCATCAGCTTTGACAACGCCTAAAAACTTAACGCCTTCTCCGATATGCTCCCTTATCTTTCTGTAGTTGAATGCAAGGGCATCAAGATCTATCTCTGCCCAGGTTCTTTTGAGTGTGGATTTCATTTTCATTCCCTTTTACTGTAAAAAAGGCTTTCCGCAAAATGACGAGCATCCGCGAAAAGCCTTTCATATAGACCGGTTAAGCTCAGAACTTACCTGCTGTCGCGGCTTCTTCGATAGAAACAGCCGTTGAAACAGTCATTCCGACCATAGGATTGTTTCCTGCGCCGATGAGGCCCATCATCTCTACGTGAGCAGGAACCGATGAAGAACCTGCAAACTGTGCATCCGAATGCATGCGGCCCATCGTATCGGTCATTCCGTATGATGCGGGACCTGCAGCCATGTTATCGGGATGAAGCGTACGTCCCGTACCGCCGCCTGATGCGACCGAGAAGTACTTCTTGCCTGCTTCGATACGTTCTTTCTTGTATGTTCCTGCAACGGGGTGCTGGAAACGAGTCGGGTTAGTTGAGTTACCCGTAATGGATACATCAACGTTTTCCTTCCACATGATGGCTACGCCTTCGCAAACATCATTTGCTCCGTAGCAGTTGACCTTTGCACGGGGTGAAGCGGGATCCTTGCTGTAGCACTTTCTTGATACTTCCTTGACAGTGTTCGTATAAGGATCATATTCGGTCTCAACGAATGTGAATCCGTTTATCCTCGAGATGACCTGTGCGGCATCTTTTCCGAGTCCGTTAAGGATGACACGAAGGGGTGTCTTCCTGACTTTGTTAGCCTTCTCTGCGATACCGATGGCACCCTCGGCGGCTGCGAATGACTCATGTCCGGCAAGGAAAGCAAAGCATTCCGTCTCCTCTTCAAGGAGCATCTTGCCGAGATTGCCGTGGCCGAGTCCGACCTTACGTGTATCTGCTACAGAGCCGGGGATGCAGAAAGCCTGAAGGCCTTCGCCTATGGCTGCGGCTGCGTCTGCTGCCTTGCGGCAGTTCTTCTTGATGGCGATAGCTGCGCCGACAGTATATGCCCACTTTGCATTTTCAAAGCAGATGGGCTGGATCCCCTCGATAAGGTGGTATACATCGATACCGGCCTTATCACAGATCTCTTTACATTCCTCAATTGATGATATCCCGTACTCCTTCAGCTTGGCAAGGATCTGGGGCTCTCTTCTTTCATATGATTCAAATAATGCCATTTCCTGTTCCTCCTTACCTTACTTAATCTCTTTATCAGTTCTCGGATCGATGAGCTTTACGGCATCGGCTACACGGCCGTACTGTCCGCTCGCCTTCTCAAGAGCAGCCTTGGGTTCCTCTCCGGCCTTGATGAAGTCCATCATCCTTCCGAAATTGACATATTTGTAACCTATTATCTGATCTTCCTCATCAAGAGCAAGAGCCGTGATATAACCTTCGGTAAGCTCAAGGTATCTCGGACCCTTCTTGAGTGTTCCGTAGGTCGTACCGGTCATCGTGCGCATACCTTTTCCGAGATCCTCGAGTCCGGCACCGATGGCAAGACCATCCTCGGAAAATGCAGACTGTGAACGTCCGTAAACGATCTGTAAGAACAGCTCTCTCATTGCCGTATTGATGGCATCGCATACAAGGTCGGTGTTAAGAGCCTCCATGACGGTAAGTCCGGGAAGTATCTCTGCTGCCATTGCAGCCGAATGGGTCATTCCGGAACATCCGAGCGTCTCAACAAGAGCCTCCTGGATGATGCCGTCCTTGACATTTAACGAAAGTTTGCATGCGCCCTGCTGAGGTGCACACCAGCCGACACCGTGTGTATAGCCGGAAATATCCTTTACATCTTTTACCTTTACCCATTTAGCTTCTTCGGGTATGGGAGCACAGCCATGATGAACGCCCTGTGCCACGGGACACATTTCTTCAACTTCTTTTGAATAAACCATGCAAAATAACTCCTTTCAGAATAGAATGAAAAACCTTTACTATTTTCTCACAATCACATGAAAAAATCCATATCTATTTGCTGTTTTTTGCCTTCTTGTAATAGCCGGCCGACTCAGCGAACATCCTTTTTAAAACGCCCTGATTGTTCAGCTGCCTCACAAATTCGGTACGCCTTCCCACATAATCGTTGAGTTTTGTCATGTATTCATCTGACGGAAGCTCTCCGTTAGCGACCATTGTAAGCCCTTTTTCCCAGCTGGCGGTAAGCTTCGGATCGAGAAGCGCCTTTATTGAAACGTTAACGACATCGTAGACCATCTCACCAAGCTGGGACGGGGTTATGACCTGCGTCTTCCTGTTCATCTTCAGATAGTCGATCTTCGAAAGCTTCTCAAGTATCCCAGCCCTTGTGGCACTTGTCCCTATACCGCTTCCTTTGATCTGGGCACGAAGCTCTTCGTCCTCGATGAGCTGCCCGGCGTTTTCCATCGCAAGCATCATCGTACCCGTCGTATATCTTTTGGGCGGGCTCGTCTCCCCTTCTTTTACCGCAAACCCTTCGGCGTCAACGGACATTCCTTTTTTGAGTTTCTTAACTTTTTCAAGGAAAGCCGGATCGACCTGCGTTTCTTCTTCATCCCCGCCGTCTTTGTCATCTTTATCTTCTTTATCTTCCGTATCTTTCTTATCCTTCCAGTAGGACGGTTTTGCCACGGCAAGATAGCCTTCCTTATTGAGTATCTTGAATGCGGCGAAAAAGCTCTCATTGGCAAATGAAGCACATATCCGAAGTTTCTGGTAAGAAGCGGCGGGATAAAAGATCGAAAGAAATCTTCTGACTATGAGCTCATAAATTTTTGCGGCTGTATCCGACAGGCTCCCAAGGGCCGAAAATCCCTGGCCTGTAGGTATTATCGCGTAATGGTCCTCGATCATCTTGTCATTTACATATCTTGTCTTCCCGATACCTTCGTAAGAGCGGGTTTCTATTATGTTTTTGGCTATATCGCTTACAGGGGCATAATTATAAAGCCCCTTTATGTTCCTTTCGATCTCTTTTGCGACAGCGCTTGAGAGCACCCTTGCATTTGTCCTCGGGTATGTCGTGAGCTTCTTCTCATAAAGTTCCTGTGCAATGTTAAGTGTATCGGCGGGGCTTATCTTGAAATACTTGGCACAGTCCGCGGAAAGCTCGGTCAGGTTATACAGGAACGGAGGATTTTTATTCTCCTTCTTTTTTTCCGCAAGGGTAATGGTGCCTTTATCCCCAGACTCTTCGGATACCGCGGCGATTAGGGCATCCGCATCCGCTCTTTCCAAAAAGCCGTTATCTTTGTAAAGTTTCGGCGATGCATAATATCTGCTTCCCTCGGCGGCCTTCCAGTTCGCGGCAAATTTTATCCCTTCAATGAAGCAGTCGGCACTTACCCTGTAAAACGGCGTCTTGACAAAGGATCTGATCTCACGCTCACGCCTTACAACCATTCCGAGAACGCATGTCATGACGCGCCCGACCGCCACGACCGAATACTTCTTTCCGAGAAACGAAGCTATCGAATCGCCGTATTTCAATGTCAGCGCACGGGAGAAGTTGATACCCATGAGATAATCTTCCTTTGCCCGAAGATATGCGCTTTCCGCTATGGAATCATATTCGGAGATATCTTTTGCATCCCTTATCCCGTTGCGTATCGCTTCCTCGGTCTGGGAATCGATCCATACACGCTTCTGAACCTTTCCGGAAACATGTGCCTCGGAAGCCACAAGCCTGTATATGTATTCACCCTCGCGTCCGCTGTCGGTGCATACGTATATGGTTTCAACATCATCACGGTTAAGCAGGGAGCTTACTATCCTGAACTGTTTTTCAGATGACTTTATGACCTCATACTTATATTCTTCCGGAAGGAAGGGAAGCGTTGAAAAGCTCCACTTCTTGTACTTCATGTCATAGCACTCCGGGTAGCTCATAGTGATGAGATGTCCCACACACCAGGTGATAATGCAGTTGTTTGATTCAAGGTAGCCGTCCTTGGAAGCACAGTTCAGTTTCAGAGCCTCAGCGAACTGTTTGGCCACGCTGGGCTTTTCTGCGATGAATACACTTTTAGGCATGAAAAAACTCCATAATATGCGAAATGCATTATCAGATCATTTTATCCAGAAATGCGCGGAGACGTTCATTTTGAGGATTTTCGAAGAAATTAACGGGATCGTTCTCTTCAAGTATCTGTCTGTCAGCCATAAAGAGGATGCGGTTCGCAACTTCCCTTGCGAATGCCATCTCATGAGTGACGACTATCATAGTCATCTTATCCTCGGCAAGTTCACGCATGACTTCAAGAACCTCCCCGACCATCTCGGGATCGAGGGCGCTTGTAGGTTCATCAAACAGCATGACATCAGGTTCCATGCAGAGCGACCTTGCAATGGCGATACGCTGCTTCTGTCCGCCCGACAGCTGGTTCGGATATGAAGATGCGCGGTCTTCAAGCTTAACCCTGCGAAGAAGGCTCATAGCGCGGTCTTCAGCCGCTTCCTTCGTCAGTCCCTGAAGCTTCATTGGACCGATCGTGAGATTTGACATAACGGTAAGATGCGGGAACAGGTTGAACTGCTGGAATACCATTCCCATCTTCTGCCGGTGTCTGTCGATATCGACTTTTCCGTCAAGAATGTTCACGCCCTCAAAATATATCTCGCCGGACGTGGCATCCTCGAGACGGTTGAGGCAGCGCAGAAATGTGCTCTTGCCGGCGCCGGAAGGGCCGACGATGAACGCAACATCACCTTCATAGAAGTTGACATTGATGTCGGTAAGGACTTCCATATGATTTCCCGAATTGTAAAAGCCCTTGCATAAGTTCTTTACTTCTATAAGCGGAGCCCGCGTTTCAGTGGTCACTGTTCTTGAGATTCCTTTCGAGTTTCTTGACAAGGCTGTCAAATATCATTACGAAAAACAGATATATCGCCGCCGCCATAAGAAGCGGGATAAAAGCCGAATAAGTCTGGCTCCTGATTATATCCGCTCCTCTCGTCAGATCGTTCATGGCGATATATCCGGCAACGGATGTTTCCTTTAAGAGCACGATCATCTCATTTCCCAGCGCCGGAAGCACGTTCTTTATAGCCTGGGGAAGTATGAAATAAAGCATCGTCTGGGTATATGAAAATCCAAGGCTCGCGCCTGCTTCAAACTGCCCGACATCTATCGACATTATCCCGGCCCTTATGATCTCTGCGACATATGCTCCCGAATTAAGGCCGAACGCGATAAAAGCTACGATTATCTTCGGAACGTTGACACTTGCAAAGATCACAAAATAAACGATCAGGAGCTGCAGTACCATGGGTGTTCCGCGGATGACCGTGATGTAAACCTGTGCGAACAGATTGGCGACCTTCCACCTGCCTGTCTTGTCATGAGTGGTCCTTATATAGGCAAGCAGAAAACCAACCAAAATACCCATCACGACCGCAACGATCGTGATGAGTAATGTGTTTCCGAGTCCGGATATCAAGTACTTGTACCGGTCATCTTTTATGAAATTAAGATACAGGTTCTCTTTAAGGCTCATTATCACTCGGCTTTGATGTATTTACCTATGATCTCGTCTATCTTTCCGGATTCCTTGAGCTTCTTGAGTGAAGCATTGATGTTATCGAGGAGCTCCGTGTTCTCCTTGGCAACGCCTATCGCATATTCTTCGACCGTAAACTCGTCATCGATGATCTTAAGGTCGGGATTTTCGCTCTCAAATACCTTTGCAGGCTCCCTGTCAACGATTACCGCATCTATCTTGTCCTGAAGAAGTGCGTTCACGGCTTCAAAATACTTCGAATAGCGCTCGATCGTGGCGCCGGCGATGTCGGCAGCATAAATGTCACCCGTCGTACCGATCTGGACACCTATGGAAAGTCCCTCAAGATCATCGGGCGTCTGTACGGAAGATGTCGTCTTTACGAGGATGACCTGTGCAGCCTCGGTATACGGATCGGAGAAATTGATGTTCTGCTTCCTGTCTTCCGTTATCGTCAGTCCTGCCATTGCTATGTCGGCCTTACCCGTCTGAACGGCAGCGATGATGGAATCAAATGCCATATCCTCGATGACAAGCTCCATGCCGAGATCATCGGCGATAAGCTTTGCTATGTCGGCATCTATTCCGACTATCTCATTCCCTTCGACCGATTCATACGGAGGGAATGCGGCATTTGTTGCCATTACGAGCTTTTTGGACGATCCCGAACCCGATGATGCGCAAGCGCACAGTCCCATTGCAAGACATAAAACCAAAACAACCGATATAGTTCTTTTCATATGTTTCAACCTCCTGTTATTTTGCATAAGCAGATATTGTATAATGTAGCATCATAATCAAAATGTGTCAACGGAGCCTCAGCCGGATATGTCAGATGCGACCCCCTCTATCAGCTTGATCCCCGGGGTTACGGAACCGAAAAGTGAAAGCTTCTGGTCAAAACCGGAGGATGAAAACAGCCATATGTTCTCACAAGGCAGCTTGTTCTTTTTTACGGCCGACCTGACTTCCTCATATCTCTTATAGCTCATGTACTGTCCGTACTGGCAGGCACATGCGATGACATTTCCTCCGGCGGCTGTAATGATAAAATCGATCGCCCTCCCGCGGTCAAAGTACTCATCGATGGATGCCACCTTGAAATTAAGCCTGTTCTCACGCTCCAGCCATCTGATATGCTCCATGCAGAACAGGTGATACTGTTCCGAGATCACCGAGCCGATCCCATCTTCTACATATTTTCTGTAAAACCTCTCCGCTCCGAGCACAGAAAGCGAAGAACGGTGCGGAAAAACAAACCTGTAGTAAAAACGTACCGTAACGTCTTTGATCCTGTATGAACCCTTAAGGGTATATTTGGAATCCCCTGCCTCCGCGCTTTTGATCTTTTCGGTAATACCGCGTTCGCTGAGCGTCTTGATATATACCGAAAGCTTTGCGCGCTCGATACCCGTCGACTTATAAATATCGTTAAGCTTTACAGCCCCCCGTGCCAGATTGCACAGTATCGTATTGTATAATACAGGTTCCCTTATATCCCTTCCGAGATACCTGTTCGGATCAAGATCCTCATCTTCCCACATCTCAAGCCAGGATATGATCAGATCGCGGCCGGTCATGCCTTCCTTTATCCTGTCGTAGTATGTGCTCTTACCTCCCACAAAAGAATAAATCGTCATTATCTCATTTAACGGCATGTCCGGAAAATTCTGCCGGAATTCAATGGGCGTGAATTCATTTAATTTAATAACGCCCGATATTTCATATGTCTTTCTCCCCATGAGCCTGACCATGTCATTCTCGACCCATCTTATATCATCACTGACCAGAAGGAGCATGACGGTATCAGACTTGCTCCGTTCAAAGACAAGATTGGCAAAAAAATTGATGAGTGTGGGATTTTCCTTTATAAGATGCTGAAAATCTTCAAATATGATGAGTTTTTTTCTGTCTGACCTGCTGCTTATATATGATGTGATAAGGTTTTCAAAATTTGCATCGGGAAAGTGCGGCGTTCCGGTCTGATCGAACAGTTCGGACGCAAAAAGCTGCCTCTGGACGATATCTGTCACGCTCGCCGCCTTATAGTAAAAGCATTCCTTGTCCCTGACAAAATCAGACACCGTTTCAGAAAGCCCCACAGCACGTTCTCCGTAAAGAATGGCTATGTCGTTAGAGCTTCTTGAGAAAATATCCTGTAAATACTGTAGATCCTGCTTACGGTACATTATTATCCATTCTAAGGTATCTGTCTGATAAGAAGCTTTTCAAATTCAACTTTTCCGACAGGCCTGCCCAAAAGGAAGCCCTGTACTATATCTATATTCTTTTCACGCAGATAATTGAACTGTTCCTTTGTCTCTACACCCTCAGCAACCGTTTCAAAACCGAGCTTCTTGGACAGTTCTATGACACTCTCATAAATGATCCCCGAACTGTCATCCTTTACCGCGGTCTCAATGAAAGACCGATCGATCTTGATCGTGTCTATCGGAAGCTGCTTAAGATATGAAAGGGAGGAATATCCGGTACCGAAGTCATCAAGGCTCACACGCATGCCAAGGCCGCGAAGCGTCTTGATCTTGTCGATGACATCTTCGAAATTGTTGATGATAGCGGATTCCGTGATCTCAAGTTCTATGCTCTCCGGACTGATCCCGTTAATGTTTATCGCATTGGAAATGCTCTCCACGAAATTTTCCCTTTCAAGCTGAAGCGCTGAGATATTGATGGAAAGGATCATGGGGATATGATATTTATTCCTCCAGTCACTGAAGGTTCGCAGTGCTTCCTTGATCACGTATGACCCGATCGGGATGATCGCACCGTTCTTCTCGGCTATCGGAATGAACTCGCCGGGAGAAGTGATGAATCCTTCCCCGTCGGGATCGGGCCAGCGGAGTAGAGCTTCTGCTCCCCGGAGCTTTCCGTCCTCAGCGTTGTACTGGGGCTGGTAATAAAGCTGGAAGCTTTCGGTCTCTATAGCCTCTTTCAGCTGCTTTTCTATCGATATGTTACGTATGAACTTATTGAGTATGTCAAGCTCAAAGTACTGGATGCCGTTCTTGCCCTTCTCTTTTGCCTTGTAAAGGACGATCTCCGCATTCTTGATGACTTCAAGGGCAGTTCGTCCCGCATCCGGATATTCGGCCACTCCGCAGCTGACCGTGAACATTATCTCTGTCTTGTTCGTGAGCATGAACGGATGGCGAAGCCTTTCAAGTATCTTATGATATATCACGTCGCTGCTTCTCTGCCCGCACGGATTAAATATCGCTATAACGAAAACATCGCTTCCGAAGCGCCCGACGAGCACATCATCCGAATTGAATCCCTTGAGATACTGTCCGAATTCCTGTACGAGCTCATCTCCGAACAGAAGCCCGATGGAATCATTTATCTTCTTGAAATCATCTATGTCGACGAACATGATCTCGACGCTTACCTTCTCACTGTCCGCGAGTTCACACATGTCACGGAACTTCCTGACAAAATAGTTCCTGTTGTATACTCCGGTCAGTGAATCATAGAAAGCAAGATATTCAAGCTCTTCCGAGTTCATCTTGATCCTGGTGATATCTTTGATGGATATGATCTTCTCGATCGGCCTTTTGTCATCATCATATGTTACATTTGCAAAGCAGCTGAGCCAGTAACGCTTATTCCTGGATCTCACATCGACCGTATCCGTCTCAAGGCCCTCGCGTTCAAGCTCAAGCATATGGATCCTGAACTTGTCCTGATCCTCATCGAGAAGAAGGTTCAGCATGTAAGATTCATCATACGGATGGTTGGCTATCTTCTCACCCACCATATCATCCCAGGGGCCAACAAGGTCAACCTTTGCGGGACTGGTCCTGTAATCAAAGTACATGAAAAGAGTGCCGGAACACTCTGCGATGTGCCGGTACATCTTTTCGCTATTCAGCAGTCTTTCATTAAGTGCGGTAAGCAGATCGATCTGGTACTTTAAATCTTCCAATGCTTAATCTCTCCGGATCATTTACTGGTAATGTAGCCTTTGGCTTTCAGCAGTTCGGCGCAGAGCACCGCTCCGCCGGCAGCGCCTCGAAGAGTATTATGAGACAGTCCGACGAACTTGTAGTCGTATACATTATCCTCGCGGAGCCGTCCGATCGAAATCCCCATGCCCCTTTCAAAATCAACATCCAGTTTTACCTGCGGCCTGTCCGGCTCTTCCATGTAACGGATGAATTGGGCCGGTGCGGACGGAAGGGCAAGCTTCTGAGGCTCTCCCTTAAAGCTTACCAGCTTTTCGATGAGTTCTTCCTTCGAAGGCTTTTTCGCAAATCTCACATAAGCGGCGGCCGTATGCCCGTCAAGCACGGGCACCCTGATGCACGTACATGTGATCACGGGAAGCTTTGCTTTTACTATCTGCCCGTTTTCTATGCTTCCGAATATCTTAAGAGGCTCCTGCTCTGATTTTTCCTCTTCTCCCGAAATATAAGGAATGACATTTTCTACCATCTCCGGCCAGTCCTTAAATGTCTTGCCTGCACCTGAGATAGCCTGATATGTCGCGGCCACGACTTCCTGCGGTTCATATTCCTTCCACGCGTAAAGAGCGGGTGTATAACTCTGTATCGAGCAGTTGGGCTTGACGCATATGAAGCCTCTTGAAGTACCAAGCCTCTTCTTCTGTGCTTCGATTATATCCGTATGTCCCGGATTGATCTCGGGAATGATCATGGGAACATCCGGGGTCCAGCGGTGTGCGCTGTTATTGGAGACGACCGGAGTTTCCGTCTTTGCATATTCCTCTTCTATCGCACGGATCTCATCCTTGGTCATGTCAACCGCAGAAAAGAGCATATCAACATCGGCCGCAACTTTATCTACCTCGGTGACGTTCATGACCTTTATATCCTTTACGGATGCGGGCATCGGGGTCTTCATCTTCCACCTGTCTCCGACGGCTTCGCTGTACGTCTTTCCCGCGCTCCTCGGACTTGCCGCAATGACTTTTACCTCAAACCACGGATGGTCCTCAAGAAGTGATACAAATCTCTGGCCGACCATTCCGGTCCCGCCAAGTACTCCGACTTTTAATCTCTCACCCATTTTTCTCCTCCTCTTGATGTTCCTACAGAATCCTTATGTTCTCAATGAAGCCGCGCGCATCGGCTATGTATCCTTCCATGGCGTCCGGCGAAGGCGCGCCTTTTGTCAGACGTTTCTTAACACACGTATCAAGGCTTATATGTTCATAAATGTCATCATCGAATGCCGGACTTATCTGTCTCAGTTCATCTATTGAACAGTCTTCTATAGATTTAGAGTTATTGAGACAGTATACCACAATCCTGCCTATAATTCCATGCGCATCTCTGAAAGGCACCCCTTTCCTGACAAGATAATCGGCGGCATCCGTTGCGTTTGTAAAGCCTTTCGCGGCCGACTCGCGCATGATCCCGGCGTTAAAAGTCATGGATCTCATCATGCACGTAAACAGTTCGATGCTTCCCGAAACCGTATCCATTGCATCAAATGCGGATTCCTTGTCTTCCTGCATGTCCTTGTTGTAAGCGAGCGGAAGCCCTTTCATTACCACAAGCAGTGCCATAAGATCGCCGTAGACCCTTCCGCATTTTCCCCGTATGAGCTCAGCTATGTCGGGATTTTTCTTCTGCGGCATTATGCTCGATCCGGTGGCAAACGAATCGTCTATCGTAACAAATCTGTATTCATTGCTGTTCCAGATTATGATCTCCTCGCAAAAGCGCGACATGTGCATCATTATGACGGAAAGCGCCGAAAGATATTCTATGAGATAGTCCCTGTCCGATACGGAATCCATTGAATTGGCAGTAGGTGCATAAAAACCGAGCTTTTCAGAAACAAAGTCCCGATCAAGAGGATATGTGGTCCCTGCCAGCGCTCCGGCTCCGAGCGGACAGTAGTTCATCCTGTCATATATGTCATCAAGGCGGAGCGCATCACGCCGAAACATTTCAAAATATGCAGAAATATGATGGGCGAGCGTGACCGGCTGGGCTTTCTGAAGGTGCGTGAATCCCGGCATTACAGTCCCGGTATTCGCCGATATGATATCAAGGAGCACTTTAAGAAGCTCTGTAATGCCAGCTTTCATATCCTTTATGCTGTCCCTTGTGTAAAGCCTCATGTCGAGAGCGACCTGATCGTTCCTGCTCCTGCCGGTATGAAGCTTCTTGCCCGTCTGGCCTATCTTTTCAATGAGCTTAGCCTCGACAAAGCTATGGACATCTTCATATTCGAGCGTGATCTCGGATCTTCCCGACCTGACATCTTCCAGTATCTCATCAAGGGCATTCAGCATCTGATCCTTTTCTTCATCCGACAGCAGTCCGATGCTCCCAAGCATCATGGCATGAGCCTTAGAGCCTTCTATATCGACATCGATAAGACGCTTGTCAAACGATATGGATGCATTGAATTCATATACCTTCCGATCCGTTTCCTTTGTAAATCTTCCGCCCCATAACTGTGCCATATGATCTCCTCTCAATAACGGCATTAAATGCAATAAAAAAACGGGCAGCCTCTGCCCGTTCCGTAAAAGCTCCCGGCCGGATTCGAACCGGCGACCTACGCATTACGAATGCGTCGCTCTACCAGCTGAGCCACGGAAGCTTATGCAGCGTCCATGCACGATATTATATATAATTTGATCCATCATTGCAAGGATTTTTATATATCCCAGTCATCATCGTCATTGACGTCAACATCAAAATCCCAGTCATCCACTGCCTCAGGCAGGTCATAATCGAGTTCCTTGTGAGGCTTCTTCTTAGGAACGGGAAGCGGATTCGGGATGGGTTCCGAAGGTTTTACGGCTGCACTCCGAGAAGTTCCGTCCGTGACATTTTTGATCCTTCTGACTGCCCTTCCCCCGGACATGGTGCTTTTTGCGGGAGTTTCAGCAAATGCCTCAATATTATCCTCCGCCCTGTCGGCTCTCCTCTCTTTTGCCTTGACCGGTTTGGCTTCCTTGGTCTTGACGGGTTTTGGCTCTTTTGCCTTTACGGGCTTAGGCTCCTTAACCTTGACCGGTTTGGGTTCCTTAACCTTGACACCGATAGATTCCGCCTTGACGGTCTTCGGGCGCAACTTCTTGACATTTCTGCTGACCTTCTGGACCTCGGGAGCCGGTTCATTTATGGTTATTCCCTCATTGGCAATGAGAGAATCCCTTCCCTCAAACGAAGAATGGGCTTTTCCGAGCTCAACATCATCCTCGTCAAACATCTCATCATCGCCGAACTGTTCAGGCCTCTTCCATGCGGGAACCGACGGATTGGCGAATGCCGCGCTGGCGCTCTCATGCATCTCCGCATTAGGCTCATACATATCTTCGTTGCCGATGGTCTGTCTGATCCCGGTAGGCGTAACCGCGGTAACCCTTACCGAATCGGAGGCATCATCCTCGTTATCAAGGAAGAAATCATCATCATAATCGTCAAATGCCTCTTCTTCCTTTTCGGGCCTCTGATAGTATTTCAGGGCGCGCTGATGTTCCTCTTCCTTTATCTGGTTATAAAGGGCTTCATCATTTCCGACAAATATGAGTGCACGTGCACGCTTCACAAAATCCGCTTCATTCATACGGGCGGCATTTTTGAGATTGGATCTCGTTGCCGCAGCTATCTCTTTCCTGCCGGTCTTCTCAAGCGCATCGAGCGCATTTACGCTCACCTTGAGCTCAGGATGATGGTCAAGATACAGATAATGTATTCCGGTTGAGGAGGCTATGATGAGCACTGATATGAACAGGAATTTCTGGTCATCCCTGTTCTGCTGGAACAGGAGCATCAGAAAGGCACCGACTATTAAAGTGCTTATCGTGACAACATAATCCTTCTGCTCCTTTACGGCCAGTATCATGCAGCTTATCGACATCATGAGCACGAACATATACAGTATCTGGTTGAGAACGACAACCCATGATGCGCTCATGTCCGTATATGCTCCGGCACCGTCCTCGGTGGAGATGAACAGATAGTTCTCGGTTATATTGCGGTCGGTCGATGAAAGTTCAACATTAAAAGAATGGAATACATCGGAAAAGTCAGACACCTCACCGGTATTGTAATTTGTTGCGGGATCAAAAGCCGACATCTCAGATTTCATCACTGTTCCGAAGTCTGTATCCATATGTACGGTTTTGACAAAGCACAAAAGCACCATCACGACTATGCCGGCGCTAAAGGCGGCAAGCATGTTAAGGGCCTTTGTCTTGCGCCCGATATATGCGGCAAGGACGAGCAGAGCCATGGGGACTATCATGAAGGGCTCGGTAAACAGGAGCAGGCCGATCAGCACAGCCCCGAGCACGGTATATATTATCCCGGCAATGTCCCCACCCGGATCTTCACCGTTATCTTCTCTTTCCTTTATCCGCTTATTGTATGAGAACAGCGTGATCAGCGAAAGCACTGCGCCGAGGTATATCGCATTGACGAGCGGTTCGGAAGTCATCGAATATACCGCGAACGTCTGGGAAGGTATGAACGCACAAAGAAGCGCGGCAAAGAGACCGCACATCTGATTCGTGAACACTCTGACGATCCTGTAAGTCAGAAAACCGCCGAGAACGATAAAGAAGGCGTTCATCCACATGTACGCTTCCGCGACAGGCTCCGCGAACCTTAAGATAATGGACAGGAGCAATGATGACAGATACTGCGCAGGATTGGCATTGGCGCTCTCTATAAGATCGAGGTTCTCGGAATAACTGCCATCGGCCATAGCCTCCGCACCGCGGAAGATCGGGAAATCGGATGGGTAAAGCGATGTAGTGTACCGCATCCTTGTCACAAGGAAGAATACCGCGATAATGATAAGCACACCTGCGGTCACAAGCTTCCTGTAAGAGCTTTGCTGCTCGCCGACGGAAATGGCTATGAGTTTTGTGAAAAGATTACAGAGCAGAAACAGGACAAGCAGGATAAAGCCAAAGATCACGGCATAAAAATAGCCCTGATTTTGGCTGATAATCTGCTCGAACACGGTAATGTAAAAAACATAAACCGTTGCTATGAGTGCCATTGAGGCAGCGATCATTATAAGCGGATCTACCTTTTTGTTCTGCATTTATTCCTCAAGATTTGTATAAACAGCCTGTACGTCGTCATCTTCATCAAGAAGATCGAGCGTGCGGTTAAGCATCTTCAGCGCTTCCTCATCCTCAAGCTTTACATAGTTCTGCGGGATCATGGTGACTTCCGCGGAAACCATCGGAATCCCCGCATCCTCAAGTGCCTTGCGGACCTTTTCACAGTCATCGGGATCAGTCAGTATCTCGAAACTGTCCTCCTCTTCGGAAAAATCATCCGCTCCGGCATCAAGTGCAAGCATCATGAGTTCATCAGGGTCGGTGTCACATTCCTCCCTGTCGATGATGATCACGCCTTTACGGTCAAACATGAACGATACGCAGCCTTGTGCGCCGATGCTTCCGTTTCCTTTTGTGAACGCACTGCGCACGTTTGCCGCCGTCCTGTTGGCATTATCGGTCAGGGTCTCAACGATTATGGCTATTCCGTTGGGCCCGTATCCTTCATAAGTATAGTTTTTGAAATTTACGCTGTTCGTGTCACCGGCGGCCTTCTTGATCCCGTTCGATATAGTATCGTTCGGCATGTTGTTGGCTTTCGCCTTGGCGATGACCGCGGCAAGCTTAAAATTATTGGCAGGATCAGGTCCGCCCTCTTTGACGGCGACTGCGATCTCACGGCCTATTATGGTGAAGATCTTACCCTTTGCCGCATCATTTTTTTCCTTTTTGTGTTTGATATTGGCGAATTTCGAATGGCCTGACATATGACACTCCTTTAGTTGATAATATGCACTACAAATATTTATTTTAACATTTTAGGGATTAGCGGTCAAAATTTTCTTAATCTGATGACGGTTCTGACGGTTTATCGCCTGACGTTTGTTCTCCGGCAGGTTTTTCGGCCACGGCTTCACCGGCCTTAAGTTCGGGCGCCTTATGTATCGTCGGGACATATTTCATGTCAAAAAGCTCCATGACCACGGGGCCGAAAATATCATGCATATATGAATACAGCTCCGCATTGTAAAGTTCCATGTCCTGCTTCTTCACAAGATTCTTCTTAAGCTGTACACGGATATCCCTGACCCATTCCGCGATCTCTTCGATCTTTGCGGTGTTATCCTGAAGCCTTTCATAGCACAGGTCCATGGTGGCGATCATGAGCTTTTTATTGACCGCATCTATCTCGCGGGGAAGGTCTTTTAATTCCTCCTCATTATTGTCGAGCTTCTCATTGACCTCATTTATGAGCCTTTTATTGTCATTAAGCTTCTTATCTACCGATTCGTCAATGTCTCGCGAATCCACGCCGTCAATATTGCTGACTATCTCCGACATGAGGTCACTCTTGATCTTTTTTAAGTCCTTATTCTCATTTACGAGCTTTCCCTGTCTCTTTATGAGTTCGGAAAGTTCACCCTCGAGATCTTTTATCTCTTTGGTGGGGTTCATTTTGCCGAATATTCGGTGCCATTTGTTATCGAGGATCAGGATCGGGATCTTTGCCGACCCGATGGCATTGTTGAATTTTTCATGAGATGCGGCCATATATATCCCTACCTTCTTCCGAGATTATAGGAAAGCTGCATGAGGCTTTCGGACAGATGCACATTTTCAACCATGACATAATCCGGAACGGGAAGGTCGACATGTGCAAAGTTCCAGATAGCCTTTATATTGCATTTGACGAGCGTCTCGGCAACCTCCACCGCACTCGACTTGGGAATGGTCAGAACCGCTATGTCAATGTCGTTTGAAGCAATGAAATCCTCGAGTTTATCCATAGGAGAAACAGAGACTTTCCGTATCTTCATGCCGACAATCGCGGGATCTGCATCAAATATACCGAGTATGTGGAATCCGCGGCGTTCAAAATTTTCATAATTGCACAGTGCCTGTCCGAGATGGCCGGCACCGATGACAACAAGCTTATGGTTCTTGTCGAGTCCGAGTATCTTGCCTATCTCGGCATACAGGTTCCTGACATTGTAACCGTAACCCTGCTGCCCGAACCCTCCGAAATGGTTAAGATCCTGCCTGATCTGGGATGCGGTAACATGCATGAGCTGTGATAATTCCCTTGAACTGATGCGGCTTACGCCTTCGTCAGCAAGTTCGCCCAAGTACCTGTAATATCTCGGAAGCCTCTTTATTACGGCCTGTGAAATGTTTATATTATCCATTATATGAGGTTTTCCAGTGTTTTTCTCACTGCCCTGATAAAATCATGTGAATTAAGAGTGACAGTATCGGAAAATGACGTGATCATAGCGAGATCTTTTGTCATCTTCCCTTCCTCTATGGTAAGGGTTGTTGCAAGCTCAAGCTTGTTCGCAAACTTAACGAGGGCATTTATCCCGTCAAGTTCCCCGCGCTTTCTGAGCGCTCCCGTCCATGCAAAGATGGTGGCAACGGAATTGGTGCTGGTCTCTTCACCGGCAAGATGCTTGTAATAATGTCGCTGCACGGTACCATGGGCGGCCTCAAATTCATATACTCCGGACGGTGAAACAAGAACGGATGTCATCATGGCGAGCGAACCGAATGCGGAACTTATCATATCGGACATGACATCCCCGTCATAGTTTTTGCAGGCCCATATCATTCCGCCCTTTGACTTCATGATACGCGCGACTATGTCATCGATCAGGGAATAGAAGTATTCTATACCCGCATCCTTGAACTTATCTTTATATTCCTTTTCAAAAACTTCGGCAAAGATATCTTTGAACGTATGGTCATACTGTTTTGATATCGTATCCTTTGCCCCGAACCAGAGATCCTTTTTCTGGTCGAGAGCATAATTGAAGCAGCTCCTTGCAAAGCTTTCGATCGATGAGTTCATGTTATGGACGGACTGGACTATCCCGTCGCCTTCGGCAAAATCATGAATGAGCCTTACCTCTTTTGTCCCGTCGGCATGTGTTATCACAAGCTCCGCCTTATCACCGGCGCTGACCTTTTCCTCGACATTCTGGTAAACGTCCCCGTATGCATGCCTGGCGATTGTAATGGGCTCCTTCCAGCCTCCGACGCAGGGACTGATGCCTTTAACGATTATGGGCGTGCGGAATACGGTCCCGTTAAGTATCGCACGTATCGTGCCGTTGGGACTTTTGTACATCTTCCTGAGCTTAAATTCATCGACTCTTGCGGCATTCGGGGTGATGGTCGCACATTTTACGGCAACACCGAGCCGGAGCGTAGCCTCAGCCGATTCGACCGTGACCCTGTCATCGGTATCGTTCCTGTTTTTCAGACCGAGATCGTAATACTCTGTCTTGAGGTCTATAAAAGGCAGGAGGAGCTCGTCCTTGATCATCTGCCAGAGAACCCTTGTCATCTCATCACCGTCCATCTCGACAAGCGGTGTGGTCATTGCTATCTTTTCCATTTTATTCCCTTTCCTGCGTTTTATGATCTTCTGCGGCCCGGCTTATAAAGGACCAGTATGCCCGCAAGGGCCACCAGGATTACTATTATAAACCATTTTGCCGAAATCCCATACACCTTTTTGTTCAGGGTCTGCCAGCTTGCGCTCATGCCAAATGAGCCTGTAGCTTCAGTCTCTTCAATGCTCTCGCTCTCAGTAATGTTCTGCTGCCGGCGCGAGTATATGACAAAGGTGCTGCAGTGTCCCGTCACGAAGTCAATGCTCCTTCCTCCCTCTCCTTCCTTTATCTCGCTGGAGAGCTGTGACAGCGCGCCGTTATCATCAATGCCGGCTACGGCAAGAGTATCGTCATCCTCATATCCGGACGGAACAGGCACGGAAACTTCCATCTTGGTGTTGCCGAGCTTATGTATCGGTACCGTTCCGGTCCTGTCATAAAGATTTACGGACATCGGAACGTATCCGCCCTCGCGTGCGGGTATCCTGCTGTGGAGGAAAGCAGCCTTGACTTCCGGCTCCGCGCTCTCATCTTCCGAGATGTTCAGTATATATTTACCGTTGTCACCGGGTATGGATGCTTTTACCTCTCCGGAAGGAAAATGCCGACCGGTGATGCTTGCCGATACGCCTTCGGAAGAGCTGCTGTCCTCCGTGCCTTCGGAAGCCGAAAGTTCGGAATTGATGCCCGACAGAAGATCGACCAATGAATCGCCCTGCTCTCCGTTTACGCCAATCCTTATGGGCCTTCTCTCAAAATAGTCCTGCCAGTTCCGATAGAGATCAAATGCATCGCTCTTTACCTGACCGAGCGTATATTTAAGGCCTGCGATCTCAACAATCTGATTGATATTGACGTTTCCGGCGGCATCGGGCTTTGTAAGGCACCTCTCAAGCACGAGCATTCTGTCATCTTCATCATTTATCGTAAACACCTGACCCGAAAAACCGTAATTCTGCGGCGAGAACATCGTTCCGGAATCAAGATCGCACATCCTGCTGACGACAGCATTTTCAGCTCCTTCAAATGCATCGGTCCGAAGATCCTTTGCAGACAGTCTCGTTGCACTTCCGCAATATGTCACATCAGGGACGTCATTGCCGTTAAATATGACGCATCCCAGCTTCCCTCCGTTATCGAAAGCAGACAGTCCTATGCCTTCAACTGAATCCGGAATGCTGACAGCGGTCAGGCTGCTGTTCTTGAACGCCCTGTCGCCTATATTCTTAATGCCTTCGGAAAGTATCAGCTCACGCAGCCCCGTACAGTCGCAGAAAGCCTCTTCCCCTATATCTTCTACCGTTCCCGGGATCACGGCCTTTTCTATTCCGTTCTTATGGGCAAACGCCCCGGCCGCGATATGCTTTACACCCTCAGGGACGGAAACGGTCTTGCCGTATCCGCCGTATGCCAGCAGAACCCCGTCTCCGACTATGAGAAAATCACCGTCCGGATGGTCTTTCCAGTCTTCAAGATACGGTGTATTATCGAATGCTCCTAGGTCTATATGGCTGACACTTGAAGGAATGGAGACGGAAGCTAAGTTAGGGCATGTATAAAATGCCGCATATCCGATGTTCCTTACGCCTTCGGGAAGGTCAATGGATGAGAGCGAGCTTCTTGCAAACGCAAACTCACCTATATCGGTAACGCTATTCGGCATGCTGACGGACGAAAGCGTTCCGTTCTTATAAAACGCACGGTTTCCTATCCTTTTTATGCCGGAAGGTATGTTGACCTCGGGTTCGTCCCCTGAATATGACGCATATACATCACCGATGATGTCATCATCGTTCTTCTCGGCAGGAGCCGCGGCAGAATCTCCGTAATAATCTTCATACTCGGCATTCCCGAAATCGAATCCCCGAACGGGTATCTTGCTCGACATCCTGAGCACCGCAGTACCGCCAAGGACAACGCCTCCTCCGAGGTCATACTGTGTCATGTTGTCCTCATAATCGTGGTATTCGATCTGTGTATCCCATGGCATCGTGCCGCTGTCGCTCGCCTTATAATATCCGTTGTTGTAAAGCTCTGACTGCCCGGAATCCCCTGAGCCCGAACCCGCTCCGGACTCTTCTTGGAGCCCCATGCCGGAAATGTCCTGGCCCTGAACAGTTCCTGCCCCGTCAGCTGTCCCTTCCCCGATATGCTCGTCACTTACGTCTCCCTCATCGAGAGGCGTTACATTCGTCGGATCGAACTGACCGCCGGACTCAAGGCTGTCCATGCTGTAGTCCCGATCGTGGCTCACGACGGTTCCGCCGCTCGTGCCGCTCCCGTAGCTTTCAACATCTTCGGAATTGAAGGTCTTGACGACATTTCCGGCGGCATCTATGAACCTTAGCTTTGCCCCTTTGGTGTTTGCAAAAGCCCTGTTGTCTATGTATCCGACAGAATCGGGGATATTGATGTAGGAAAGGCTGTCGCAGTTTTCAAAAGAATATGCAAATATAGACTGAACCGACCTCGGAAGTGTTACATGCTGCAGTCCCCTGCAGTTTGAAAAAGCATATTCGGGAATGGCTTTCACGCCCGGGGTTATTGAAAGCTTGGCCAGATTATTGGCTCCCCAGAACGCAAACTCCTCGATCTCGCGGACCGCAGTGGGCATGCTGTATGTCGTGGAAGGCCGGCCGGCAAGGTACTGTACCAGTTTTTTGCCGTCAGAAGAATATATGACGCCGTCAAAACTCGTGTAGTTCTTATTATCGGCCGATATGGGAACATTGGACAGTGACGGGCATCCCGCGAACACGCCGGAGCCTATTGTCCGTACCGTCCTGGGTACGCTTACGGAATAAAGGTTCGTACAACCCGAAAAAGCGCTGGAACCTAAAGTTCTAACGCTTTCGGACATCCTGACCGTGCCAAGGTTTCTGCAGTTTGAAAAAGCACCGAAGTCAACAGTGGTCACAGTGTCAGGCAGGACGAGCTTTGTCATCTTGTCATAGCCCTCAAAGGCTTCTTTTCCGACCCTGTTGACCCATGCCGGAAGGGTTACTTCAGAATCGCTTCCCAGATATCTGGCAACCGTGGCACCGTCATATTCATAATCGCCATGCGTCGACGTGGCTTCAGCTTCTCCCGAAGGCAGAAGCGCGAGCATGACTGCGGTCGCACACAGAAGTACAGCGACCGCCCTTCTGATGATCTTGCCCATGGATTATGCAGCTTTCTTCAAATACTCTTCCGGATCTTTTTTAAGGAACATGAATACCGCGATCGCCGCAAGGCCGAAGCACAGGAACCACTTCGGGTGGATCCCGTCCGCAGTCTTGGGTGTTGCATCCATTATTCCCGCTTCCGTAAGGTTTGCCGTGTCCACATATACCATATAAGGTGAGAAGTGGGTGCATGTATAGCTCATGCACGGCACACCGTTTATGACGGTAAATCTCGGAGTCATCCTGTCAAGTACTCCTCCTGCCGTGCTCGCGATCTTGGCATTTCCGCCATATATCGCAAGATCGTCGGGTATAGGCATCGTGATCGATACACTCACTCCTGCGGGGACGGGACTTATCTTGTTCGTTCCGGTCGAATCATATAAAGAGATATCGAACGGAAGATATCTGATAGCGCTTATATCATCACCATATGCATTGTGGAGCGCCGCCAGTCCCATCTCATCGGCTTCCTGCGTCTGTGTGATCTTTACTACATAATTGTCACTCGAACCGTTGACGGTAGCGCTAATCTTGCCCGTATCACTTATGCCTCCGGCCGTAGAGACAACTGTTGTATTGCCGCCTCCGCCCCGGCTCTGTCCTCCGCTTCCGTCACCCGAACCGCTTCCGCCTTCATTAATGTAGACGGTAGAGCCAATGCCCGGTGCACCTGCGGTTCCCGCGGGAATGGCATCCTGGCTGCTGATATATACGGGCAGTGCGGCCGATGACGAAGATGAACCGCCCGAAGAGGAACTCCTCGAACTGCTCGAGCTCCTTGAAGAAGATCCTCCGCCGCCACCGCCGGTCTTGCCGGTTGTAGAGGTTTTTGATGTAGTTGATGTGGTTGACGTACTTGTGGTGCCGCCGCTCGAGTATACGGCCTTGCAGGTCATATCCTCGGTGATCTCCTCCCCTTCGGGATCAGGGCTCCAGTACAGGAATTTCTTGCCTTCCTTTTCAGGTATCTTAGGCATTTTGTCGCTCGAAAGCACTTCACCGTAATTGAGAGTCACGGTCTTTATCGGGGAACCGTCGTCATCAACAAAGTAAACTTTGACCTTATCGGTCTTGAATATAGCGGTAAATGTCGCATCACATGTCAGAACATCATCAATGTCGACAACATTGAGCTTAACATCGAGTCCCTCCCATCCTGTCGGAGCAAGTCCCTTATAGCTCGGAAGCGAAGGAAGTTTCTTCATATATTTTCTGGCCGTCGGATACGGATCATCCGTTTCCGTTTCGATTATCTGAGGAACATAATCCTTATCATCTCCTCCGACAAACGTTATCTTGACCTTTGTAGGGATAAGCTCCCATTCGATGTTATCGTTCTTCTCCGCATAGTCCATCAGATATTCTGCATCATTATGGACATGGAAAGTAACATAAGGAGTTGTCAGTCCGTCCTTTGCAAACGATTTGAACGGAAGTTCCTTAAGGTTCACCGTATTATAAGGGAATGTCACATCCATAGGTGACGATATCCCGGCAAACGATCTGTCCCCGATACTTGTGAACTGGTTGGGCATCGTTACGTTCTTCAGCCTGTCGCAGTCCATGAAGCATCCGTAGCTTATCTCACACCCGTTCTCCGGGAAAGTCAGCGACTTGATGGAATCACAGTCCCGTGCGGCATAGTCTGCATATTCGTTGACATCTGCAAGCTCATCGGCCGTTATCGCCTCCTTGCCGCATGTATCTCCGCGGCTCGGTACTATCTGGACGACCTTTACGCGCTTTCCATCGCTGCCTTTTATGATACCGGTAGAAAATCCCATCTCATCGACCGTGGAATAGTAAAGTTCATTTTCTGCGGTGCTTTCACTGCTCTCTCCCGTAAAGGCAACGCTTTCAAGGTGTGAGCGGAAATCGGTATCTTCATTGTTTCCCGGTCCGTTATGCGGGAATGAGTCAGGCTCATACTTTGTGAACTTCGGCTTGTAGGCTTCGGTATCAGGCATATAAAACGGAAGCTTTCCAAGGTTTTTGACATCGCCCGCGAACTCTACGGTCTCAAGGTTTGTCATGCCTTCAAACATGCGGTCCGGGAACTCCTCAACGCCGCCCGGCATGAATTTGACGGACTTTATATCGGGATTATACTTGAAGATCTTATAATAAGCCGCTCCCATGCCGTTATATCCGTCTTTGGTATAAATATCAATGTCGTCATTGAATACGTAATAGTTGTCGTCCGTGCCCGTGTAATCATTCCTGTGGGTCTCGCATATATCTATATAGTCAATGCCGTAAGGGATCTCAATATCCCTCGTATAGGTTATGCAGTCCTGCTGCATCCCTGTCCTGGTGGCCGCCGGAATGGCTTCGAGCATGGTAACGTTATATTCGGTCTGCGGATCCGTCACAACGACAGGTATATCTATATCATCCCTTGACATGTTGGATGACATGTTAGGATATGTGAGCAGGCAGACTCCGCTGTATTTTTCCGTCTTGCCGGAAACGGGATTTTCCTTTTCGAACGCCTCGACTCGGTACTGTGCGGTCAGGTTCCAGGGGTTGCCCGAATAATACTTCGTGAACACCTGCTTGTCAGCGATCTTAGAAGTCGGGTCTATGGAGAATTCATAAGGTGCATAACCTTCGACCATAGGGCCCTTGAACGTGATCTCATCCTCACGGTCCGAAGTATAGAATGCATTGCCCGCGATAGATCCTGTAAAGAATCTCGCATATTTGTTCTTGTCTCCGCTCTTTAAGTTGTCATCATAGAAATCGACATTGTTAAGAAGCGGCGTCTCGGAAAAGCATGCGCTTCCCAGGCTCGATCCGCCCTCTCCGTCATAAGCGAAAGTAACCCTCGTAAGATTCGCGTTATCGGAGAATGCATTGTCGTGGAATTTTGTCCCATCGACATTAGCCCATAACTTCTCTATCTGTGTGTTGCTGAACGAACTGTTTCCTACATCATTCAGGTTCGAGTTGAGTTCAAGGTATCTGATCGATGTGTTGTCTTTAAAAACGCCGTCTCCGATGGCAAGGATCGGAATATCCCCATCATGGCGCCATCCGATGTTGTTTCCTATCTCAAGGTCACGCCCGGTCGCACTGTCATCATGATAGTACTTGGTCATGGTATACGAAGGCTCAGAAACGTCAAATATGAACGGCTTGTTCCGGTCCTTGTTCGCCTCGGTCTTTTCATTGAAGAAGTCATCATCATGCATGTAAGCAAGGACATTTGCTATCTCATGCTGGGTTCCGTCCGTATCAATATAACGGTATACATAGTCGTTAAAATCGTTCGCAGGATTAGGATCGATATAGACCGCACTCGAATATGACTTTACGGTATTGCCGTCCGGATTCAAATGATTGCTCCCGTTCTCGGGCTTGGGGCCTTCCACGGTGATCATCGTCTTGTCAAATTCACCGTTGGAGAATGTTCCGCCATTGCTCTGGAACTTTATATATTCCATCGACGTGCAGAGGCCGAAAGTACCTGCTTTTAATGTTCCGTTAAACTGGGTCGGCATTATGGCGCTTTTTAGCGCAGAACATTCCGCAAACAGGCCTGTTACGTCTTCAAGCTTGCTGATATTGGACTTGGACGTATCAAGTGGTGTCAAATCAACGCTTGCGAGGGAATCACATTTTGCAAAAGCATAGTCTCCGACCGAGCAGTTGTTGGTCTCGAGGAAGTCAACTGTCTTCATGTTTGTGCCGTAAAAAGCACCGGGACCAATATAATTAACCGAATAAGGTATCGTAAAGTCATTCCATGTATGTTCATGGATACCCTCATTAGGGTCATGCGTCAGTTTGCTTATTGCGGATCCCGCAAATGCCTTTGTACCGATCCCGGTAAGAGCCATCGCGTTTTTGTAATATACCGTATTGAGACCGGTACAGCCCTGGAACGCGGATGCACCTATGGTCTGCAGACCCCCGCTGAGCGTGACATCCATAAGCCCGGTACAGTTTTCAAACGAATTGTTCCCGATCTTGTATATCTTATCAGGCATATCGACATGCTGTATGTTCGTAGTATTCTCAAACGCTTTGTCGCATATATAGTTTATAGGGTTATAAGGAGTTGAGACATTATCGCACACATAATATGTATTTATCGGGGTCTCCTCATATTCACGCGTACTCGGGGAAGGCCCCGGTATTGTGAGCATTATGCCGGTAAGTCCAAAGCCTTCAGCCCCTGCGGGCTCAATTTCAACGGTTTCCTCTTCAGGTTCCGTGCCCTCATCGGCACCGGGGCCTTCAACAGGTTCAGCTTCACCGCTTTCACCTTCTTCGCCTGTACTCTCTTCCCCTTCTTCTCCGGTACCGCTCTCACCTTCAGAACTTTCACCGGGTTCTCCTTCTCCCTCATCGGAAGCACTCTCTTCGGGCTGCTCTTCCCCGGCCGGTGTTTCCTCCCCCTCTCCGGGCAAAGCACCTCCGTCTTCGGGTGCATCGATGAAAGTAGCTATGAATTCGGTATCCATGTTTATAATCTGGAGCTTCGGATCCGGAGCCCAGCCTTTGAACACTTTTCCGGGTGTCTTGGATGCGGGATCGTCGGGGATCTGCGCTTCCGGAACCTTCTTACCGTCCTCTATTGAGAGAGTCAGAAGTGTGTCACCTTCCGAAATGAACTTAACCGTATGATATATCCCGGCTTCACCGTAGACATCGATCCTTTCACCAAAAAGATCCGTGGCATATTTCGTCACGGTAGATCTGTAGAGGAACCATTTATGAGTCTCGGGATCCTGATATTCCCAGTCCTTGACGTCCTCAGCTCTTTTCGAAGTATAGCCGGTAACAAGATTAAGCCTTCCTCCGGGCGGAACGTAGACGTCATTACCTATATATTTTTTCAGATACTGTGCAGGATTAGCTCCGTCTTTTCCAAGGATGTAAATGGGTTCGACTTTCGAATAACCGTCTGTATCGACACAGTAGTAGTTTTTCCCTCCTATCTCGAACACATGCGGCTTATAGGGATCACCGCCGCCTTCATCGGCCTCAGTGATGAGCGGAAATCCGCCATAGCTGGTGCCCTTCGCAGGTACAGCCATATCTTCACCTGAAGGGGCTGTAATGGCAGTAAGCTCCGGAGCCGGAGTCTTATTGCCCCCATATGTATCGGGCGAGTCTGCGCTGACACCGCCTACCGGAACGGCAGCGACAACTATGGAAGTGGCAAGCATCAGGCTTCCCAAAGTCCTGCGCACGCTCTTTTTGAGGCGGAGCTTCTTTTTCTTCGCATTTCCCCTTTTTGAATTGTTGACTCCCTGAGTGGTCTTCATCTCATCCATAGCATTTACCCTTTTTTATTTAACTCTCTTCGCCACTACGACAAATCTTTCGGCATCCTTCTCATAATCGCATGTCGAAAGCGTGATAATATCCTCTCCGAATGACGCCGTAACGCCTGTATCGAACATTGACTTTGCTGACATATCGTTCATCGCGGAATCCCACTCCTCAACGGAATTCGCATCTATGAACTGATAATACTTGAACGCCACCTCAACCTCATCATATACATTATCACCAAAAACATACATAACCTGATACTTCCCTTTGTTGTAGAGAGTATCAAAGAATATGTATGGATGTGATCTCAGGAAACTTTCCTGTTTATATTTTTTCAGTTCACCGAACATCTTTCCGCTCTTCATATTGTGTCCGTACATTATGATGTTCTGGCTTCTCGGCCATATGCTGCAGGCATTGTCGATGAATATCGACCCGTTATTGTCCTTCTGCTGGTCAAAATTATGGTCGAGATAATACTCATTGCTCTTACTCTGCATAACAGGGTAGTCAATTAATGTATCGTCAATTTTGACCCATCCTATTAGGCTTTTATTGTTATTATATAAAGTTTTATATTCATCGAGTATGTCCGGGGCATCCTCATCCTTGGTAAGATGCATGACGAGAGTCTTTTTGCCCTTCGTATAATCGGTGCCCTTAAGGTCCGACAGATGCTCGTAATTCTCCTGCGTATTGTCTGCCTGCCTCACGTAAATGGCAAAATAGCCGAGGCAGCCAAGCCCTGCCGCCAAAAATACCCAGGTTATCACCTTGCGTACCTTTATGGATGTGGGGAGCTCCCGGAAACGTATCTTTTTCCTGCGTGCCATCAGGCGGCTCCTGCGGCGTTTTCATCGCCCGGTTTCACAAAATATAATCTGTACTGCATGATGCCGTCTTTGATACCTCTTTCACATTTATCGCATAATATCACGAGAAGCTCGTTCATGACGGAGCAGAACTCCTCGAATATCTCTTTATCAACATTTCCGAGCCTCGTATCGATAAGCAGATCGACCCTTACCGCCGTCGGTCCTTCCTTGATCTCAAGCTTAGCCCTGTATCTTTCCATATTGGAAGTGAATCCGAAGCTTATGAAATGGCATACAAATCCGATAAGCTCCCCGATATCGTCCTTTCTGACGCATTCGCTCCCGGTTATATGGAAATGCCTCTGTTTTTCACTGTCATTGACGTTTTCTTCAATGAACCTGAAATACTCTTCCGGTTCAAAAGTCCCTACAATGAAACGCTCGACGAACTCATTGAGTTCATCGGCGAAAAACGAGCTGATCCTGAAAGCGTATTCTTTGGGAAGGTCGATGCACAGGCTGTCGATGCAAGTTGCATAAAGCTTGATTATATGCATATAACACTCGACCCTTGAGTTTAAGACCGAGGACATTTCTTCCATGGAGCCCATGTACATGCGCTCCTTTTTACGGTGAGCCTTTGCCTTCTCCCGTATGATCTCCTCTGCGTTGTAATATGACACTTCTTTGTCAAACATTTCCGACAGAAGCTCAACAGAAAACCTGTCTCTCGGAATGATCAGCGAAAACTCATAGTCATTGAACATTTTGACCGCGGTCTCCGTATTGTTCTCCTCATATATGAAAATGAACTTGACGTCCGGATTGTCGTCATATACAACTTCAGCCATCTCCTGCCCGTCCATGATGCTCATGGAAAGAGTCAGTGCGCAGACGGCAATGCCTCCCCGTCCGGACATATCCGAAGCCTCCTCCGCGGATGAGGCGAACAGATACTCATAACCGGTCTTATCGGAAAAACCGGTCCTGATCCTATCGAGAAGATTCTTATCCTCACTTATGAACAGGCCTCTCAGCATATGGTATACCCTGCCTTTATAACGCATAAATATACATATATCATTTTACAGTAGTCACGGTAAAAATCAAGTGAAAAAAGCATATTTTGTGGTAAAAAAAGGACCCGCCACAAAATATGACGGGTCCGGTATGATCTTCTGTCAGCCTTTCACTGCACCGGCAATGAAGCTCTCCTGTATCCTGTTGCTCAAGAAAATGTATACGATCAATGTCGGGAATGTGGCGATGACAAGTGCCGCGCCTATCGGGCCCCAGTCTGTCGTATAAGCGCCAGAGAGGGCCTTGATGCCGACAGGGAGTGTCCTGTGGGCGCTGTCGCTTATGAACACGTTAGCGAACATGAACTCGTTCCAGCACTGAAGGTATGAATATATCGCTATGGTTGAAAGTGCAGGCTTCATGAGCGGAAGTATGATAGCAAAGAACGTCTTCCACAGCCCGCAGCCGTCTATCCTGGCGGATTCGTCAAGATCATACGGTATGTCGACCATGAAACCTGTGCTTATCAGTATCGACATCGATAGAGCAAATGCGGAATACGGAATGATAAGCGTCGAATAATGGTTGAGCCAGTGAGCCTTAGACAGTATTACGTATACGGGAACGATCGAAGCCTGAAGCGGGATCGTAAGTCCGAGCATGAGGAAAGAATTCATGAGCTTCGAACCTCTCCACTTGATACGAGTCAGCGCATACGTGGCCATGAGTGCGGCAAATGTGGATATCGCTATCGAAGCGGTCGTGACGAGAACGCTATTGGCAAAATATCTTCCCATATTTCCCGTGTTCATTGCGGAAGTGAAGTTTTCCCATATCCAGTTTCTCGGAAGCCCTATGATGTTTTCACCGAATATCTCCTCGTTGGACTTCAGCGAGAAAGTGAACATGAAATATATCGGGAAAATATTAACAAGCGCCCAGAAAATCAGGAAAATATATGTTATGAACCGTGTGACCGGGTTTGTTTTCTTTATCTCAGTGTATTCGTAGCCGGAGGCGGTATCTCTTTTTGTATTCTTGCCCATATTACGCCTCCTTATCCTTAAATGCTGCCGTTATGGCAAGTGCAAAAGCAAAACACAGCACTATCAGCATAACGGATATCGTACTTCCCATTCCGTATCTGTTCCTTAGGAAAAGCATGTTCTCAAGCAATGTGCTCGGAACTTCCGTTGTCTGGAACGGCCCGCCTTCCGTAAGTATACGTACAAGGTCGTAAGTCTTGAGGGATCCGGTCACCGCAAAGATGACGCTGACCCTTATGATAGGTTTGATTATGGGGATGACGACGTATCTGTCGACCTGCCACTTTGTGGCGCCGTCAAGCATAGCCGCCTCACGCAGATCCGTTGAAACGCCTTTTACGCCGGCATACATCAGGAGCATATGATATCCGATGTACTGCCAGATCGTGGGAACTATTACAGCTCCGAGGGCCGTTGATACCTCTCCGACCCAAACATGTTTCAGATGCCCGAGATTGACGGCTTCAAGAAACCTGTTCAGTATACCGTAGTCGGGATTGTATATCTTGAGCCATAACTGACCGATAACTACCGTGGAAATGAGAACCGGCATGAAAAAGACGGACAGGAATGTCTTCTCTCCTTTAACTTTTCTGCCGAGCAGCAGTGCAAGAAACAGTGAGAACGGAAGCTGGACGAAAACCGAAAAGAATGCTATGAGAAGTGCATTCTTAAGACCTACCATGAATTTGATGGAGCCGTTCGTGAACAGTTCCTTATAGTTTTCAAGTCCTATGAACGTGCCTTCCGAAAAGCCGTTCCAGTCATACATGCTCCTGTAAACAGACACAATGATCGGAGCTATCAGAATACCGACAAAGAGCAAAAGCGCCGGGAGCAGAAACAGAAAGATCGTAACACCTTTCCCGAAATCCACTCTTTTTTTATGAGTATTGTCAGTCATAGCGTGTACCTTTCATCAAATAAGACCCTCCCGAACTCCGTACGGGGTCCGGGAGAGCCAAGATCATTAAACTGATAAGAATCGATTATCTGATATCCTTAGCAAGTCCTTCGATGAATGCGGTTCCGTCAACCTGGCATCCATAAACCTGATCTACATATGACAGGTATGTGTTTGCATCATCAGCTGACATAGCTGTGTCACCAAAGAGAACGTAAGAATCAGCATTTGCACAGATGTCTGATACAGCCTGTGTAAGACCGTTGATTCCGCTCGTATCACCGTAAGGTGTCCATGCGGGAAGTCCGCAGCCGTCAAGATATCCGTAATGGCAGATCCTCTTACCAAGTTCGAATGTGTACTCAGCTGCCTTCTCAGCATTTTCTGAAGAAGCTGCTACAGCAAGTGTATCTGAAGGTCCGCCGATGAGCTGGCCGAGCTTAGCCTTGTCAGCATTGATGACAGGGAACTCACCAACTTTAACCTTCGGGAAGAACTCTTCGTTTGCAGCGAAGTCTGCGCAGTTCCATGTGCCGTTCATGTAGAATGCATACTTGCCGGCCATGAAGTTAGCCTTAACTTCGTCGTTTGTAAGACCGATACCTGAAGGATCGAAGTATCCGTTGTTAACAAGACCCTGGAATGTATCAACAGCAGCGCCTACGTCAGGATTATTCCATGTAGCCTTGCCAAGGAAGATGTCGTTAAGTGCATCAGCACCAACGCTCTTCTCTATAACAGACTCAAGATACTCGGTAACGCACCATGTCTCTTTGCCTGCACATCCGAAAGGAATGATTCCCTTTGCCTTAAGAGCATCACAGCATGCGATGAACTCTTCGTAAGAGCCGGGGATCTCATCATATCCTGCTTCTTTCAGCAGATCCATGTTAGCGAAAAGACCAACGATGTTCATTGTAAGAGGAACACCATAGTGCTTGCCGTCATAAGTCGTGTTGCCAAGCATAACCTCGGGAAGCTCATCCTTGTAGTTCTGATAAGCATCATCAAGGCAGTAAACCTTGCCGGCATTTACGAAGTCGCCAAGGAATGCGCATGACCACGTGAAGAAGATATCAGGCATTTCATCAGCAGCAACTGCGGCTTTGATCTTTGTCTTGTAGGACTGGTTCTCAAATGCTTCCCAGTTAAGGGTTACATCAGGATACTCAGCCTGCATTTCCTTGATAGCCTCTTCATAAGAATGACGGTTTGAGTCACTCTCGGTAGCGATACACCACATATCAAGTGTGATGGCTCCGTCAGAAGCTTCTGCTGCGGGCTCTTCAGCCGGCTCAGCAGCGGGCTCTTCAGCAGCGGGCTCCTCTGCTGCAGGTTCAGCGGGAGCAGCGGGTGCTGCAGGTGCAGCCGCACCACAGGCAACAAGTGATAATGCCATGGCACCGGCCAACAGGATTGAAACTACTCGTTTCATTTTCATAATAAATGTACCTCCTTGATCATTTCCGGCAGCAGCACTATGCTGCCGCCTTTATCAAAAGCGTTTGACGCTTATGACCTATTTCCCCGAATCAGTCCTGACCATGGGCCAGGGATATTCGATCGTAAGCTTCTTCCCGTCAAGGGAATAATAAAGCAGTGCATCTTCCATCGGCTCCTCATATGCAAGCTTTATCGTATGCGCATTCTCATCAACGATGTAATGCCCGTGGAATATGTTCTCCTCGGCAAAAGTGCCTTTTTCGGTAAACTGGAACGACCATCCGTTGTCCTGAACCCAGACTCCGATCACTCCGTTTGGCTCTCCCTCTCCGTCGAAATCATATGTGGATGACTCATATAAAATGATATTGTCTCCGTCTGTAACATACCGGAGCTTTGTCTCGCCTCCGGAGCTGTCCTTCAGCGTGATGAACGAATCATCTTTTGTATATTTATAATTGCTGCCTTTATAAACTGCCTTGCCATTATCGGACAGAGATAATATCTCGGTCTGCGGATCATGTATGTAAGCCCAGCTTTCCAGTACATTGCCGCATGAACACAATACAGACGCCGTAACTGCAAGGCAAATCAAAAGAGATGTTATCTTTCTGCCCATATCAGTGTGATAATAGGAACTTTGTCCAATCCTTTTTCAAAATGTAAGTATAATTTATCACATTTGACGATAATTATCTTGCAATTTATTGTTTTTTAGTTCTTAATTATTGCTATTTTATTTTACCACAATATTTACTATCTTGCCAGGAACATATATCTCCTTAACGATATTTCCCGAAAGCTTATCAGCCACGGCCTCCTTGCCCTTTGAGATCGCGGATTCTTTGGGCTCATCCTTGTCGATCATTATGGTCGTCTTCAGCTTTCCGTTTATCTGGACCGCTATCTCGATAGTCTGGTCGACGGTCTTGGCCGGATCATATTCAGGCCATGCGGACGTGGCAACAAAGCCCTCTCCTCCGAGGGACTCGTACATCTCCTCACATATATGCGGGGCAAACGGTGACAGAAGCTTTATGAACACGATAAGGTCATCCCTGTTTATCGAACCGTTTGCATACACATCATTGAGGAGCGTCATCATTGCCGCGACAGCCGTATTGAACTTCATCTGCTCGATATCTTCGCTGACCTTCTTGATGGTCTTGTGAACCGCGCTCTCAAGCGAAGTATCTGACGATTTTTTATCAACGATATCCGGAAGCGCCGCAAACCTGTCGAGGAACCTCTTGCAGCCCTTGACGCCGTTCTCGCTCCATGGTGTAGCCGCACCGTAGTCACCCATGAAGAGCACATACAGCCTGAGCGTATCGGCGCCGTATTCCCTGACTATGTCCATCGGATCCACGACATTTCCCTTGCTCTTACTCATCTTATCGCCGTCCGGGCCGAGGATGAGGCCCTGATATGTACGCTTTGCATAAGGCTCGGGCGTATTGACAATTCCCTGGTCATATAAGAACCTGTGCCAGAACCTTGAGTATATAAGGTGTCTGGTCACATGCTCCATACCGCCGTTGTACCAGTCGACCGGCATCCAGTATTTAAGCTTTTCGCTGTCCGCAAGCGCATTGTCGTTCCCCGGATCGCAGAACCTTAAGAAATACCACGAAGATCCTGCCCACTGGGGCATCGTATCCGTCTCACGCTTGGCATCCCCGCCGCACTTGGGGCATTTGCAGTTAACAAATGAATCTATCTTTGCGAGCGGGGAATTGCCGTCCTCGCCGGGCTCAAAATTCTTAACATCCGGAAGCGTGAGCGGAAGCTCTTCATAGGGCACACCAACAACGCCGCAGCGGCTGCAGTGGATAAGGGGTATCGGCTCTCCCCAGTATCTCTGGCGGTTGAACGCCCAGTCTTTCATCTTGTACTGTATGCCCCGTCTTCCTATGCCCTTTTCCTCAAGGAATGCGAGCATTTTCGCAATGGAATCTTTTTTGTTCGTAAGCCCGTCAAGGAAATCGGAATTGATCATGTTGCCGTCACCGGAATATGCTTCCTTGCTGATATCACCGCCTTCGATGACTTCTATTATGTCTATCCCGAATTTTACGGCAAACTCATAGTCCCTCTGGTCATGCGCGGGAACCGCCATGATCGCGCCGGTTCCGTAGCCCATCATTACATAATCGGCAATGAAGATCGGGATCTCTTTCCCGTTTACCGGATTTATGGCACTGATCCCGTCAAGTTTTACGCCGGTTTTGTCTTTAACGAGCTGTGTGCGCTCAAATTCGGTCTTTTTAGAGCAGGTCTCGCGGTACTTCTCTACTTCATCAAAATTGGCAAGACGGTCCTTATACTTGTCGATGAGCGGATGCTCGGGAGCCATGACCATGAAAGTCACGCCGAAGAGCGTATCGCATCTCGTCGTATATATCTCAAGCTTTTCGTCGATATCCTTTAATGAAAAATCCACAAAAGCGCCTTCGCTCTTTCCGATCCAGTTGACTTCCTGCTGCTTTACGTTTTCGGGGAAGTCCACCGTATCAAGGCCTTCGAGGAGCTTATCGGCATAATCCGTTATGCGAAGGTACCAGACGCTCTTTTCCTTCTGTACGACATCACTGTGGCACACATCGCATTTTCCGCCCTGTGAATCCTCATTCGAAAGCACGACCTTGCAGTTCGGGCAGTAATTTACGAGCGTATTGGCACGGAATACGAGACCCTTTTCAAAGAGTTTTAAGAATATCCACTGGGTCCATTTGTAATAATCCGGGTTGCTCGTTGCAAGATCCCTGTCCCAGTCGAACGAATACCCGACGGTTTTCAACTGCTCGGTAAAATGCTCTATGTTCTTGGCCGTGATAACAGCCGGGTGGGTTCCGGTCTTGATGGCATAATTTTCCGCAGGAAGGCCGAACGAATCAAATCCCATGGGGAACATGACATTAAAGCCCTGCATGCGGCGCTTTCTGGCTATGACCTCGACGCTCGAATAAGCCTTTATGTGTCCGACATGCATGCCCGCTCCCGAAGGATACGGAAACTCAACAAGACCGTAGAACTTCGGCTTGTCGGAAAAATCCTCTGCCTTGAATATTCCGGCTTCCTCCCACTTTGCCTGCCATTTCTTTTCCACTTCCGCGTGGTTGTACATCTTTGCCATTTTGGTTCTCCTCTTTATATCTCCTATATTTTTTCACCGATATAATAAAAGCCTTTGCAGCTGCTGAGCTTTACATCCACGATCTTCCCGATGAGCGAAGAGTCACCGGGAAAATGCACGGTAAGGTTGTTTGACAGCCTTCCGGTGACAAGGTGCGGATCCTGCCTGTTGATATCCTCGACAAGGACATCCATGATACGGCCTTCTATCTTCTTCGCCTGACGAGTGCTTACATCCTGAACCTTTTTTAACACCCTGTCAAAGCTTTCCTTTACAAACTCATCGCTTACCTGATCCGGCATCGCGGCCGCTTTCGTTCCGGCCCTTTTTGAATATATGAATGTGAACGCTCCGTCGAATCCGACCTTTTCGATGACATCTATTGTATCATCAATATCCTTTTCTGTCTCACCCGGATATCCGACCATTATGTCGGTTGTTACCGAAATGCCGTCGACACGCTCCCTGATGCGTCCTGCAAGCTCGATATACTGCTCCTTAGTATAGTGCCTGTTCATGGATTCAAGTATCCTGGAAGAACCTGACTGAAGCGGCAGATGTATGTGCCGGCATATCTTGTCTGATGCCGCCATGACCTCTATAAGTTCATCCGACAGATCCTTCGGATGGCTCGTCATGAACCTTATCCGTTCTATGCCGTCAACCTTTTCCACCATCCCAAGGAGCTTCGCAAAATCGATGTCTTCATCAAGTCCCTTCCCGTATGAGTTTACATTCTGTCCGAGGAGCATGACTTCAACCACGCCGTCATCGGAAAGTCTTTTGATCTCTTCTATGATATCTTCACTCCTGCGGCTCCTCTCGCGTCCCCTTACATACGGGACAATGCAGTAGCTGCAGAAATTGTCGCACCCGAACATGATGTTGACACCGGACTTGAAACGGTAGTTCCTCTTTACCGGAACATCCTCGACGATCATGTCTGTGCCGTCCCATATTTCGGTGACGGCATGGGACTTTTCAGAGGGATCCCGGCTCAGCGCCTTCACGAGCAGGGACGCTAAGTCAAAAACATTGTGTGTTCCGAACACGATATCAACGAACGGAAAGCTCTTAAGTATCTTTTCCCTCGCCGTCACTTCCTGGGAAAGGCATCCGCAGACCCCGATGATCATGCCGCTCCTTTTTCGTTTTACGGCCCCGATGCTGCCCAAATGTCCAAAGAACCTCTGATTGGCGTTGTCCCTGACGGTACAGGTATTATATATGACAACATCGGCAGACAGTTCATCTTCTTCATATATATATCCGCATTCCTCGAGTATCCCCGAAAGCTTCTCGGAATCCCTGGCATTCATCTGGCATCCGAACGTCGTAACATGATATGAAAGCTTTCTTCCCGCAGCTTCAGACCTTTTACGGACAAGCTCCGATGCTGTCCTTATGCACTCCCTGATACTTTCGGATCCTGCCGGCTCAGTATTTGGTTTGTCATTGATAGCAGGTGCTATTTTATTCATGTGCTGTGTATATTCCCGATTCAGTGATCACCATGTCAACGCTTTCATCGGTCTCTTCCGCCTCGAATCCGCGAACGACCTGGAAGTCATATGCAAGGCCAATGACGGAACGGGGCCTTAAGCTTCTTAGAAATCTGTCATAGAACGCCATTCCGTAGCCTATGCGGTGGCAGCTTCTGTCGAATACCGCCCCCGGAGTGATGCAGACGTCCGCAGTGCCGCTAAATAATCCGTCGGAAGATCCGGCATCAGGCTCCATTATCCCTTTAAATCCCGGATGAAGCTGCGATAAGCTGCTGACCTTATAGAAAATCAGCTCATATCCGCAGTCAGTGCGTGCGGCAGGGTAAGCTACGGTCTTTCCGTCGGCCAAAGCCCGTTCAAAGATCAGATCGGTATCGGCCTCATTATCATATGCCTTATACAGAAGGATCGATGATGCCTTTTTATATTCATCACACGCAAGGAAAGTCCCGCATATCATCTTTGAGGCAAGAGCACACTCTTCGTCCGTCATTTCCCTGCGTTTTTTTAGCATGGCATGCCTAAGCTCTTTTTTTGTAAGCGGGGCATCTTCACCCATCAGATATCACCCCGTATGCGCATGTTAACAAAATCGGAAATGTCAAAATCACTCTCGGGATCAGCAGCAAACAGCGTGCCGTAGTTCCTGCCCTCCATGATCTTATGTATGACCGATACATCCTTTCCGTTAGCTATGACCATGTCGGCACCCGATGATGTCGCGGTCCTTGCCGCATTGATCTTGGCGTTCATGCCTCCTGTCCCGAGTCCCGAACCCGTGGTTGGCTTTGCCATTTCAAGATACTTCCCGTCGATCTTTTCGATGAGCGGGATAAGCTTTGCGTCCTTATTCGAATGCGGATCGTCGGTAAACATCCCGTCGATGTCGGACAGCAGTATCAGGAGATCCGCACCCGTAAGCGCGGCAACAACGGATGCGAGAAAATCATTGTCTCCGAACGTATCAACGACTTCATGTGTTGCAACGGTATCGTTCTCATTTACGACCGGGATGACCCCGAGCTCAAGCAGCTTCCTGAATGTATTCTGGGCGTTTATACGGCTCGTGTCCTCGGTCATCGTATGCATGGTGAGAAGTATCTGTGCCGTCAGATGGTTGTATTCGGCAAAAAGCCTTTCGTATATCATCATGAGCCTTGCCTGTCCGACCGCGGCGCAAGCCTGTTTTAACGGTATATCGCCGTCAGAAGGCACGGTCCCGAGTGATTTTTTTCCGACGGCTATCGCTCCCGAGGATACGAGTATCACGTCCTTTCCCTGATTTTTGAGCTCGCAGAGCTCACGAACGAGCCTTTCCATCTTGGTAAGGTCGAGCTCTCCCGTGTTCATATGATGAAGTGAAGAGGATCCGATCTTGACTACGACCCTTTTCTTGTCACGAAGCTTCGAACGGAATGACTTCTCCCTGTCTGACATCTTTTCAGCCACGCTGCACCTCCGGTGAATATTTCATGATTATCTTCTCGGCACATTTCATGCCGTCTGCCGCCGCACTGGTTATGCCGCCGGCATATCCCGCACCTTCCCCGCACGGATAAATACCCTTTATGTTCGATTCAAGCCCGTCATCGCGCACTATCCGGACAGGCGAGGAAGTCCTTGATTCCACCCCGAGCATCAGGGCTTTGCCGTCAAATTCTTCCCTAGTATAACCAAATTTGTGCATCGATTCAATTATCGCATCATCAATTTCCTGGGACAGTATGCCGGAAAGCGATGCAGGGACCGCTTTTCCTTTGACGGCGTCATCATAAATGACTGCCTCGCTCTTCATGCCCATCTCAAAATCACTGAAGAGCTGGGCCGGAATGCCGCCCATGCCACGCAAAAAAGCTTCCGCCTCGATCCTTCTCTGGTAGTACATTCCGGCAAGAGGATGTTCAGGCGGCACCTCATCCTGTATGAAATCATCCGGAGTCACCGCCGCGATTATCGCAGAGTTGGCAAAACCGCTGTCCCTACGGTATTCGCTCATACCATTGACACAGAGCCTTCCGTCCTCGCTCGAGGCGTTCACGACATATCCCCCGGGGCACATGCAGAAACTGTAGACACGCCTTCCCGACGCAGTCTCATATGCAGTCTTATAGTCCGCCGGCGGAAGGCCGATCTCATCATGTTCCTTTCCGTACTGCCATCTGTCGACAAGAGCCTGGGGATGGATAACGCGGAAGCCTACCGCAAAATTCTTCTGCGTCATATTTATGCCAAGGCCCGACAGCATTTCAAAGGTGTCCCTTGCGCTGTGTCCGATGCAGAGTATGCACACATCAGCGTCTGCCGTCCTCTGTTCATTTGTATGGACATCCGTAAAAGTAACGGACTTAAGGCATCCTTTGTCTTCTGTGATGCCCGTGAGCTTTGTGTTGAACATCACCTCGCCGCCGAGGCTTATGATCTCTTCTCTCATGTTGGAGACCACGGTGCCGAGAATGTCCGTCCCTATGTGGGGCTTTGCATCATATACTATCTCTTCGGGAGCACCGTGTTCATGAAAAGTCTGAAGTATCCATGCATTCCTTATATCCCTTGTCAGGGTGTTCAGTTTCCCGTCCGAAAAAGTTCCGGCACCTCCCTCGCCGAACTGTACGTTCGATTCGGCATCAAGGCGTCCTTCCTTCCAGAACCGTTTTACACTTTCGCTCCGCTCTTTTACGCATCCGCCGCGTTCAATGACGATGGGCCGAAAACCGCTTCTTGCAAGAAGAAGCGCGGCAAACAGTCCCGAAGGTCCCATTCCGACAACAACGGGCCTGTGGCGAAGCGGCAGTCCGCCGCATTCCGGAATGGCGTAAGTTTCTGCCGGGCCGGCATTAATCCTGTCCAAAACCTTTTTTATGGCAGGCTTGGATGAATTGCGCCGGTAATAGTCAAGTATGCGCTCTTCTTCCTTTTCCGGGAATGTAAGCCCTACGGTGTATATATGGAATATATCGGGCTTTCGTCTTGCGTCCGTGCTCTTCTTTAATATCGTAAGCGGAAGGTCACCATAAGAATTGCCCGGATATATCTTATCCAGGCACAGGATCTTTGCTGCTCTTTCGGTCAGTTCTCCGGGGGCATGCCCTATCGGAAGCTTTATATCCCTGATGCGTATCATCCGGCCGCCTCCCTGCCTGCAGCCATTCCCGAGCTTACGGCCCATTGTAGGTTATATCCTCCGCAGTCACCGTCAACGTCAAGTATCTCGCCGGCGAAATATAGTCCGGGGACGATCCTGCTCTCAAGATTCGGTGTCACCTCGGAAAGGCTGACCCCGCCCTGTACGGTCTGTGCAGCCTCAAAGTCCCCGGATCCGGAGATGAACGTTTCAAAAGACTTGATCGTATCTGCAAGCTTTATAAGATCCGAGTCTTTCATGTCCCCTGCGAGCATCTGAAGGTTTATCCCGCATCTTTTCAGGAAACATATTCCAAGCGGCTTGGCAAACAGTCCAATGAACGCTTCTTCGGCTTTTCTGCCGGAAAGCGAAGCAAACCTATCCTTCAGGAAATCGATCATATCTTCCGGCATGACCTCCGGCAGGAAATCGATGCGGGCTTTTACACTCTTTCCCTCGTCTGCAGCCTTAATGGCAAGGCGGCTTAAGTTAAAAACGGGAATTCCTGATATGCCGCGTTTTGTAAGCTGAAGTTCCCCCATCTCGCTTCCGAGGAGCTCTTCCGTGCCGTCATCATCATATAGCATCAATGATATCCCGGCCCTCGTCCTTATGCCTGCTATCGAAGGATAAAACCCCTCCTCGCATGTAAGATATGTAAGGGCAGGCAGCGGCTTAATAACGCTGTGTCCGAGCTTTTTTGCGAGAATATAGCCGCTTCCGTCCGAGCCGGTATTCCTGTTCGATGACGAGCCGCAGCATAATATGACTTTATCAAATACATACCTTCCCTCATTGGTCATGATGACAAAGCCCTTTTTTGAGTCTTCTTTTATCGGCTGCAGCGTATCTATGCTCCTGATATCTATGTCAGTATGAACCTCGATGCCCATGTCCCTTATCGCAAAACGCAGAACATCCACAACGGCTGATGCCTGCTCGCAGTATGGATAATAATACCCGCCCCTGTCCTTGTAGATAAGGCCGAGTCCTTCAAAGAACCGTCTCGTAACATAGTGTGTGCAACGCTCAAGGACGCTTTTTATGACCGATCCATCCCCTCCGTGAAAATGTGAAAGGTCCATATCGGCATTTGAAATATTGCACTTGCCGCTTCCGGTAAGCAGAAGCTTTTTCCCCATGCGGGGCATATGCTCAAATATAGTGACCTCCGCGCCGGCATATCTGGCGGCTATCGCGGCAGTCATCCCCGAGGCGCCTCCGCCTATAACTGCAATGTTCATAAACGGTCCTTTCTACAGAAGCCTGAAAAAGCGTGCAACCGCGGCTACGGCGCCACCGCCGGGAAGGCTTCTTATCTCGCTCTCCCTGACTCCTCCGAAAAGAAGCAGCGTGACGAAATAAACTATGACACCGGCGGCCGATGCAATGATGACACTGATCAGCATATCCTGCATTCTTGACAGGATGAAATAAAGTCCCCAGACGACAGCGCCCATGATCGCAGAGGAAACGAGGGGTATCAGGAATGTCCTTCGGATCTCCTGGCGGTACCGCAGATGCTTCGCGATGCTGACCCAATTTAATATGCACATGATGAGCCCGAATGCCATGCAGGATATGACCACGCCGTAAAGCTTCCAGTCAAATACGCTTATCGTCACATAAAGTACCGCCATATGAAGGACAAGGGCGATAGCTGCATTCCTTACGGGTATCTTCATCTTATCTATTCCCTGCAGTATCCCGTTAGAAAGAGTGGACAGCGAATAAAATACGACTGATGCCGATCCCATCCTAAGAAGCATTGCGGGAATCTCGACTTCTCCCGTGAACATGAGGTCAATGAGAGGACGCCCGAGTATTGCCAGAGCGACCGCACACGGTATCGAGATGATCATAACGAACCTTATGCCGACAGCGACCTTATGCCTTGCGAGTTTCCTCTCCCCGTTTTCCATGCAGGCCGTAAGAGAAGGCATCATCGACGAACACAAGGCATTTGCGAGTGCTATCGGAACATTCGTGAGCACCCTGTACTTGCCCGCATAAATGCCCCAGTATTCCGCCTTGATGGCCGAAAATCCTTTGACATCCATGACGTAATTGAAAACGCCCTGATCGAGCGTATCACTTATGTTGTATATGGTGGTGCTCAGTATCACGGGAAGGACCGTGACTATGATGAGCGAGAATATCCTTCCGTATGAATCCACATATCTTGCATTGTCCCTTGTAAGGTTTTTCCTCATCCTCCTCTTGTGGACAAGGAACATTATGAGCAACACAAACAGTCCCGAAAGGGCGCCTGCGCCCGTCCCCAGAGTTCCGCCGGCCGCGCCCCATGCCGGTGAAAAATCCTCATCATGTAAAAGTGCTGCAACCTTTGTCCCGTACTCAAACAGGTAAATACCGGCGATGACCGAAATAACGGCGTTTACTATCTGTTCGATGAGCTGGGAGAATGCGGTCGGGACCATTGTCCCGAGTCCCTGAAAATATCCTCTGATCACGCCCATCACCGCGACTATGAGAAGCGTCGGTGCGAGCATCCTTAAGGCTATGGCGGATTTAGGCATGCTCATGATGGTTCCCGCGAGCGTGTCGGCAGAGAACAATACGACGGCACATGCGGCTCCGCCTGTAAGTACGGCGAAGAGCATCGCTCCGTGGAAAAACCTTCTGGCATTTCTGTACTGCCCCTTTGCAGCCCTTGCCGCGACGAGTTTTGATACCGCGACGGGAAGGCTGTATGACGAAATGATTAGCATTATTGAATATATCTGAAAGGCAGCCGAATAATATCCCATGCCCGCATCCCCTATCGTATTCTGAAGAGGTATGCGGTACAGGAATCCGATTATCCGGCTGATTATCCCGGCCGCGGCAAGTATCCCGCCCTGCACTATGAAATTCGAGTTCTGGGGTTTGTTGTCAGACATTTCTAGGATACTATAAGTTCGGGAAAATCATCATACAGTCCCTGCAGGATGACTTTCTGTCTTTCCTCCATTAATATCGCATCTTGGTCTTCCATATGGTCATAGCCGCAAAGATGAAGCATGCTGTGTATTATAAGGAACGCGTATTCACGCTGCAGGCTGTGCATATACTGACCGGCCTGCATTTTTGCATGTTCCGCTGAAAGCACGATGTCGCCGAGGATGAGCTCGCCCGATTCCGGATCGAAGCAGCTGATATCAAGATCGGAAGGGAAATCGGAAGGAGCGTCAAATTCAAGCATCGGAAAACTCAATACGTCAGTCGCGCTGTCGATCGAGCGCATGTCAGAATTGATCTGCCTTATATGTTCATCATCGGTTATATAAAGCGATACCGTGACCTCATAAGGGCAGCCCTCCGCTTCGAGAACTGCCGAGGCAGCACGCTCATAAAGCGTAAGATGGTCAAACCCCCAGTCAAATTCGATATCGCTGTCTATGAGATAATTCATTTTTTCTTCTTTCTGCTTTTTTCCTCGTAGGTCTCGTAAGCCTTTACGATCCTCTGTACGAGCGGATGGCGTACGACGTCACGGCTGGTGAGATTGATAAAAGCAATATCCTCAACGCCCGCAAGCACCTTTATTGCAACGTCAAGCCCGGATACCGCAGATGCGGAAAGGTCCTTCTGGGTGCGGTCACCTGTGATGACGACCTTTGATCCGAAACCTATGCGCGTCAGGAACATCTTCATCTGTGCCGGGGTCGTATTCTGAGCCTCATCAAGAATGATATATGCATTGTCGAGCGTCCTGCCCCTCATATATGCGAGCGGAGCAACTTCAATAAGGCCTTTTTCCATGTTGCGCTGGAAACTGTCTGCGCCCATTATCTGATAAAGTGCATCATAAAGCGGCCGAAGGTACGGGTCTATCTTGCTCTGTAGATCTCCCGGAAGGAATCCGAGCTTCTCTCCTGCCTCGATCGCAGGCCTTGTAAGTATTATCCTCCCGACTTCCTCTTTTTTGAATGCGGTTATCGCCATCGCCATCGCAAGATAGGTCTTTCCGGTTCCAGCAGGGCCAAGACCGAAAACTATCATGTTCTTCTTCATTGCATCGACGTATGTCTTCTGCCCGAGGGTTTTCGGCTTGACGGCCTTGCCATTCATCGTATGGCATATGACCGTATCGTCGGTGGAAAGAAGTGAATCCTTAACATTCTCCGACTGCATGTCAACGCAGTAGCGGACCTGCTGCTCGGTTATGGCAGTGCCCCTCTCGGAAAGAGCGATGAGTTCGGTAAGAACGGCCGCGGTAAGACGCCTGCCGTTTTCTTCGCCTATTATCCTGACTTCTCCGTCGCGTTCTACCACCGTAGTACTGAACGCATTCTCGATTATCTTGATATGTGAATCAAAGGGCCCGAATACGTTCCTGAGATTCTGCTGGTCGGTACGGATCTCTTCCATCAGTCAACAATACCTTTAATGAGCTTATTTTTCTCTACGGGAGAATCCGAGAAGCTGTAAGCGCCTTTGATCCTCTCATACGCCTCTTCTATCTTCTTTTTGTCATTTCCGTAAAGCGTTGCGACCTTTTCTCCGGAAGCGCACTTCTCTCCGACCTTTTTATGAAGGTAGATGCCGACCGAAAGGTCGATGACATCCTCCTTCGATCTTCTTCCGCCGCCGAGAAGAAGGCAGGCATTTCCAACCTCCTCACTCATTATCGAAGAAACGTAGCAGTCGGAAGGTGCCGTAAAGTCAAGGGCTTCCGAGGCTTTCGGAAGATTTTCGGGATCATATACGTCACAGGCGCTGCCGCCCTGGGCCGCGATAAATTCGGCAAACTTATCAAGCGCACGTCCTGATGTGATGGACTCTTTCAGCATGGCATATGCCGAATCCCTGTCGGGTGCCGCGCCCGCAAAGTATACCATATAGCTTCCGAGCGTCAGGCAGAGCTCGTTGAGGTCCTCGGGACCGTTTCCCTTAAGCGTTTCGATCGCCTCTTTTACTTCCATCGAATTCCCGACCGCGCGTCCGAGCGGCTGGTCCATATCGGATATGACCGCCATGGTCCTGACTCCGGCAAGCTTACCGATAGATACCATCTTCTCGGCCAGAAGCCTTGCATCCTCATCTGTCTTCATGAACGCACCGCTTCCGGATTTGACATCGAGAACTATCCCGTCCGCACCTGCGGCGAGCTTCTTGCTCATTATGGAGCTTGCAATGAGCGACATATTGTCAACCGTTGCCGTCACATCGCGGAGCGCATACAGGAGCTTGTCGGCGGGCGCAAGATTTTTGGTCTGGCCCATGATGGAAATGCCGATCCGGTTGACGTTCTCAATGAACTGCTCATTTGAGATCGCCGTGGAAAATCCCTTAAAGCTCTCGAGCTTGTCTATCGTGCCTCCGGTATGTCCGAGGCCTCTTCCGCTCATCTTTGCCACGCTTACGCCGCAGCTTGCGACCATAGGGGTTAGCACGAGCGACGTTTTATCCCCGACACCACCCGTCGAATGTTTGTCCACCTTAAAGCCTTTTATCATTGAAAGATCAAGGACCTCTCCGGAATGAAGCATCGCATTGGTCAGAAGATGTGTCTCCTCATCATCCATTCCTTTGAAATAAATCGCCATCATAAGGGCGGAAACCTGATAATCGGGTATCTCACCCTTAACGTAGCCGTTTATGAAAAAATCGATCTCCTCGGCGGATAGTTTCCCACCGTCTCTCTTTTTTCTGATGATATCAACCATTAACATTATTTTGCCCTCAGATATTCATCTATGCCTTTGGCAGCTGCCTTTCCGGCACCCATTGCAAGTATTACCGTTGCAGCGCCCGTTACCGCATCACCGCCGGCGAAGACTCCGGGCCTGCTCGTCTGCCCTGTCTCCTCATCTGCTACTATGCATTTTCTCCTGTTCGTCTCAAGTCCTTCGGTCGTTGAGCTGATGAGCGGATTCGGGCTCGTGCCGAGCGACATGATGACCGTATCAACATCTATCGTAAACTCCGAACCGGGAATCTCAATGGGGGAGCGTCTTCCGGACTCGTCCGGCTCACCGAGCTCCATCCTGATGCAGGTCATTCCGCGGACCCATCCGTTCTCATCAACGAGTATCTCCGTGGGATTGGTCAGGAGATTGAAGATTATGCCCTCTTCTTTTGCATGGTGGACTTCCTCCACTCTTGCCGGAAGTTCTTCTTCCGAACGGCGGTAGACAACCGTTACCTCCGCACCGAGCCTGAGTGCCGTCCTTGCCGCATCCATTGCAACGTTTCCGCCGCCTACTACGGCAACCTTTTTTCCGGGACGTATCGGCGTATCATGATCGTCCCTGAAAGCCTTCATGAGATTGCTTCTCGTAAGATATTCATTCGCCGAAAATACACCGCTCGCCGTCTCTCCGGGAATGCCCATGAATTTCGGGAGTCCGGCGCCGGAGCCGATGAATACGGCCTCAAAGCCTTCCTTGTCCATAAGTTCATCTATCGTGACCGATTTTCCGACGACCACATTAGTCTCTATCGTAACGCCGAGTGCCTTGACGTTTTCTATCTCTTTCTTTACGACTTCATCTTTTGGAAGACGGAATTCGGGTATGCCGTATACGAGAACTCCGCCGGGTTCATGAAGTGCTTCAAATATCGTAACTTCGTATCCCATCTTGGCAAGGTCTCCCGCACATGTAAGTCCGGCAGGACCCGAGCCGATGACGGCGACTTTCCTTCCGTTCGTATTTTCGCATTTGGAAGGCTTTATGCCCTTCTGCCTTGCATAATCGGCGACAAAGCGCTCTAGTTTTCCGATCGAAACGCTCTCGCCCTTGATGCCGCGGATGCATTTGCCCTCACACTGTGTCTCCTGCGGGCATACACGTCCGCATATGGCGGGAAGTGCGCTAGACTTGCCGATCACACGGCTTGCTTCCTCAAAATCGCCTTCCTTGATCTTGCTTATAAAGCCGGGAATATCGATGTTCACCGGGCAGGCCTTGACACACTGCGCATTCTTGCAGGTAAGGCAGCGGCTTGCTTCTTCCGTGGCTTCCGTTTCGTTATATCCCAAACATACCTCATCAAAATTCGTGGCACGTACTTTCGGATCCTGTTCCCTGACAGGTACTTTCTTCATAACATCCATTACATGTATCCTCCTAAATATACTATAACCAAGTTCCACCTAGCTGCAGGTACCGCAGCCTCCGTGGTGCGTATCGCCTTCCTGTTCTTTGAGAAGCGCACGGCCTTCCTCGGTCTTGTATAAATTCTGTCGTTTCATTGCCTGGTCAAAGTCAACCAGATGTCCGTCAAATTCGGGTCCGTCAACACAGGCGAATTTAACCTCCCCGCCGACAAGAAGCCTGCAGGCTCCGCACATCCCGGTACCGTCAACCATTATCGGGTTCATTGACACGATAGTCGGTATGCCGAGTTCCTTTGTCAGGAGGCATACGAACTTCATCATGATCATGGGGCCGATGGCTACGCAGACATCATATTTATTTCCCTGATTCTCTACAAGATCCTTGATCACTTCCGTGACCATCCCGGCTCTCATGTATGAGCCGTCATCGGTTGTAATGTAAAGATTGCCGGCGACCGCCTTCATCTCATCCTCGAGGATGACCAGGTCCTTTGTCTTTGCTCCGACTATGACATCTGCATCGATGCCGTGCTCATGGAGCCATTTGACCTGCGGATATACGGGTGCTGTTCCGAGACCGCCGCCCACAAAGAGCATCTTTTTTCCCTTAAGGCTGTCGATATCTTCATTCACAAATTCGGAAGGACGTCCGAGCGGTCCGACAAAATCCATAAATGAATCACCTGCCCTAAGCTTCTGCATCCTCACGGTGGAAGCTCCGATCGTCTGAACAACGATGGTGACCGTTCCCTTTTCTCTGTCATAATCGCATATGGTGAGCGGTATACGCTCTCCCCTTTCATCGATCTTGACGATCACAAACTGGCCGGGCTCGCATGCCGATGCCACTCGTTTTGCCTCTACTTCCATCAGAAAAATATTGGAAGCGAGGTCGCATGCTTTTAAAATCTTGTACATTTCTTATCCTCCTTGCTGAATCTGTACAGCTCTCCGCTTATAGTGTCAACGGCAAACATCCTTCCTGTTGCCGACGATCCGCTGTATTCGTTTATGACATAGTATATACGTCCGCCATCTGAATAACCGTATTCGGCCTTGTATGTTTTTCCGAATATGACCTCACCAGTGCTCATGAGCTGGTATGAGATGGCATATTCGGCCATGTCCTTTGCTATCGCCACATTCATGTTGAGATTGTAAGTGCCCGATACCGGCTCAGACTCAAGTCCGTTGGAGTTTATGCATATGAATGTGTATGTGCTCTTTCCTATCGGCATCAGGAAAGGCGAGGTATATTCCGATGATGAAGAGGTAGGAACGCTCCCGTTATCTGTGTAGTAGACCCTGCAGTCTTCCGGTGCCGTGACCCCGATCAGCTGCGGGGTCGTAATGTTTCCGCTTTCCACGAGAAGTTCGGGAGGGTCGGGAACATCGGGCTCTACCTCATATGTATTGCTCACGACATCGCTGACGATTCCCTTTTCATTGATATATATCGCGGATATGACCGTTTTCCCGGTCTCGAGCGGAATAGGGCCCATATAGCTCAGGGAATCCTCGGTAGGCACGCTTCCGTCTACCGTATAGTATATCCTTCCGTCTCCGGGCGCCGACAGCTTGATTGGATCGGGTTCTATGTACGAGCCCGATTCAAGCGAGAATGTCGGTGAGATCGAGACATAATCGGAATATCTTAAGGCAAGCGTGGAATCCTTGCTGTTGTTTATAAGCTCATGTATTCCCGAACTGTTGTTTTCGGACTTGTAGCAGTCTACAATGCGGTCATAGAGCGTGATGTCGTTCGGGTAGTCATTCAGTGCATCATATAATACCGCGATCGCAGCATCATAATTATGCTCGGCGATATAACAGTCAGCAAGGAGTATCTTGCCCTTCTCGTCATTTCCGAGCGAAACGAGATGCTTGCTGGTTGATACGGCCTGTCTGTAATCTCCGCCGTCATACAGACGCTGAGCGAGCTCATACTGGTAGTCATACGAAAAATACCTTGAGACCTCTACGGTACCGAAGATGATCCCGCCTATGACAAACAGTCCTATCACGGCAAAAAAAACTACTGCCGCGGTGTTTATCTTCTTTTTGGGTGTTTCCTTTACAGGCTTCTTATGCTTTTCCCTGACTTTTGCCGAAATTCCTGAAAAATCCTTTGTCACATCAGGCTTCGCTTCAAGTTCTTTTGTAACATCGGGGATCTCGGCTGTCTGCACCAGAGCCGCAACGTCTATATTGTCCTCAAGCTTTATCTCAAAGTCGGAAACGATTATTATCTCTTCGCCGCATACAGGACAGTACATATAGCCTTCGGGTATAAAGGCATTACAGACTTTACACTGCATTTAGTTCTCCTTGCGCGAAGCCGCCTTTACACAGTTTACCATCAGCATGGCTATAGTCATGGGCCCTACACCGCCGGGTACGGGTGTTATCGCACCGGCAACGGGGCTTACATCATCAAAATCGACATCTCCGCAGAGCTTTCCGTCATCCATCCGGTGGATCCCGACATCTATCACCGTGGCACCTTCCTTCACATATTCGCGGGTCACCATCTTTGGTTTTCCGACAGCGGCAACGAGGATATCCGCCCTTCTGCAGATCTCCTTAAGGCCCTTTGTCCTTGAATGGCAGATCGTCACGGTCCCGTTTTCCGCGAGCAGAAGAAGGGCCATCGGCTTGCCGACTATATTGCTCCTGCCGATGACAACGCATTCCTTCCCCTCGATCTCAATATTGCTTCTTTTCAGAAGCTCGATGATCCCTGCCGGAGTGCAGCTGACAAAGCCTTCCTGTCCTATGCACAGGTTTCCTACCGACCACGGATGAAACCCGTCTACGTCCTTTAGGGGTGATATCCGGTTTATGATCTTCTTTTCATCTATGTGGGAAGGCAGGGGCAGCTGAACGAGGATCCCGTTTATCTTATCATCTGCATTCAGTCTGTCGACAAGGGCAATAAGCTCCTCCTCCGTAGTCTCCTCCGGAAGTTCAAAAGACTCCGAACCTATCCCTATGTATGCGCATGCTTTTTTCTTGCTGCCAACATATACGGTGCTGGCCGGATCACATCCTACCTGTATCACTGCAAGGACCGCCGATATGTTCTTATCGGCGACCTCTTTTTTCAGTTCATCCTTGATCGCGGCTGATATAGCCTTTCCATCTATTATCTGTGGCATATGAACCTCCATGCGGACACGGTCAGAAAAGACCCGTGATCCTTCCCTCTTCGTCTACATCAATATCAAATGCGGCGGGCTTCTTGGGAAGTCCCGGCATCGTCATGATATTTCCCGTGAGCGCCACGATGAAGCCCGCGCCTGCGGAAACATACATATCCCTTACGTTCAGCGTAAAACCTTCGGGACGGCCCAAAAGCGCGGGATCGTCCGAAAGCGAATACTGCGTTTTTGCCATGCATACGGGCAGGCCCGAAAATCCCTGTCTGTAAAGTTCGGCCATCTTCTTTTTTGCGGCATCGGAAAATGCAACATCGGCCGCGCCGTAAATCTTTGATGCTATAGTACGGATCTTTTTGTCTATCGGAAGATCCGCAGGGTATAAAGGCTTATATTCACTCTTGTCATTTTCGAGCGCATCGGCTACTTCCCTTGCGAGTTCCTCACCTCCGGCTCCGCCTTTGGCCCATACATCCGAAAGTGCGAACCTGCAGCCCTTATCAACTGCAGATTTCCTAACAAATTCAAGCTCGGCATCCGTATCCGATACGAACCGGTTCAATGTCACGATGACCGGAACACCGTACATCTGCACATTCTCAATATGTTTTTCAAGATTGGAGATCCCTGCTTTTAATGCATCAAGGTCTTCACGCCCAAGATCCTCTTTTTTCACCCCGCCGTTATATTTAAGTGCCCTTACGGTGGCAACTATGACACAGGCATCGGGACAAAGGCCGGCAAGACGGCACTTGATGTCGAAGAACTTTTCCGCACCGAGGTCGGCTCCGAATCCCGCTTCGGTGATCGCGATATCGCCAAGTTTAAGCGCTGCCTTTGTAGCCCTGACACTGTTACATCCGTGGGCGATGTTCGCAAAAGGTCCGCCGTGCACCAGCGCAGGCGTATGTTCAAGAGTCTGTATGAGATTAGGCTTCGCGGCATCCTTTAAAAGGGCCATCATCGCTCCGACGGCCTTTATGTCATCAGCCGTAACGATATTTCCGTCGATATCGTATGCAACGACCATCCGCGACAGTCTGGCCCTTAGATCCTTAAGATCGGATGCAAGGCAGAGTATGGCCATTATCTCGGAAGCCACAGTTATCACGAAATGGTCTTCGCGGACAAATCCGTCGGCTTTGGAGCCGAGTCCGACCACGATGTTCCGGAGCACTCTGTCATTCATGTCCTCGCAGCGCTTTAGGACTATGTTCCTCGTATCGATATGCAGTTCATTCCCCTGTTGGATATGGTTGTCAAGAAGAGCCGCACAAAGGTTGTTTGCGGAAGTTATCGCATGGAAGTCACCGGTAAAATGGAGGTTCAGCTCATCCATCGGAACGACCTGTGAATATCCGCCGCCTGCGGCACCGCCCTTAAGGCCGAAGCATGGGCCGAGCGAAGGCTCCCGAAGGGCCAGGACTGCCTTTTTGCCGATCCTTGTAAGTCCCATCGCAAGCCCGATGCTGGTCGTTGTCTTTCCCTCACCGGCAGGCGTGGGATTGACCGCCGTCACCAGAACGAGCTTACCGTCCTTTGCGCCTTCAAGCTTCCTTAAGTAATCTTCGGATATCTTGCATTTGTATTTTCCGTAAAGCTCGATGTCGTCATCGGTAAGGCCGAGCGTGCCCGCCACATCGGATATAGGCATCATCTTCGCTTCACGTGCTATCTCGATGTCAGTTTTCATTGATGGTTCTTCTCCTCTAAAAGCTGATTGAATTCATCCATGGTCATCAGTATCTTTCTGGGCTTCGTTCCTTCCTCGGGACCGACAACGCCCTCGTCGCACAGCTGGTCCATTATGCGGGCCGCCCTGTTGAAGCCGACCTTGAACTTTCTCTGGAACATCCCTATGCTGGCCTTCTGTGTTTCTATAACGGTCTGCCCCGCGACAACGAACAGATCGTCAAAAGTCCCGTTCGGATTGACCATTCCTCCGGAAGATGATGAGGAGGATTCCATTGCGGCTTCCGCCTCAACCGCTGACTGTGCGGCAAGATCATAATTGCCTCCGTCGGTCTGATCTTTAAGGAACTGCGCTACCCTTGCGACCTCATCGTCCCCGACATAAGCGCCCTGAACTCTCGCAGGATTATTGTATCCGGTCGGGAAGAAGAACATATCACCGTATCCGAGCAGTTTTTCGGCGCCGGGCCTGTCGAGTATCGTTCTCGAATCAACACCGGACGATACCGAAAATGCGATACGGCTGGGCATGTTTGCTTTAATGAGGCCGGTGATGACATCGACCGAAGGCCTTTGGGTCGCGAGTATAAGGTATATCCCGGCCGCCCTGGCTTTCTGTGCCAGCCGGACTATAAGGTCTTCAACTTCCTTGGCCGCCGTCATCATAAGGTCCGCAAGCTCATCGACCACGATGACGATCTGCGGCATCTTCTGCCCGTCTTCGGAAAGAGTGGGATCCGCCGCTATCTTCTCGTTGTAGCCCTTGATATTGCGCACATCAAGTTCGGAGAATTTCTGATAGCGTGCCTCCATCTCGTTTACCGCCCATGCGAGCGCCGAACTTGCTTTCTTCGGGTTCGTGACAACAGGTATCAGAAGGTGAGGTATTCCGTTATACACGGAGAGCTCTACCATCTTGGGGTCGATCATGATGAGTCTGACTTCTTCAGGGGATGCCTTGTACAGTATGCTCATTATGATGGTGTTTATACATACGGATTTTCCGGATCCCGTGGCACCCGCGATGAGGACGTGCACCATCTTGGCGATATCTGCAACGACTATATCTCCGGCAAGGTCTTTTCCGACTGCGAACGCTACCCTTGAATCAAAGTTCTTAAATGACCTGCTTTCAATGAGCTCCCGGAAATGGACCATGGTCGTCTCTTTATTCGGTATCTCTATACCGACGGCCTTCTTGCCCGGGATCGGTGCCTCTATCCTGATCGCTTTGGCACCGAGCCTCATCATGATGTCATCGGAAAGTCCCGTTATCTTCTTGACCGACACTCCCGTCGGCATAAGTATCTCATACCTTGTTACGGCAGGACCTCTTGATGCTCCCTGTATCTCAATATCGAGTCCGAACTCCTCAAGGACTTCCTTAAGTTCCATAGCCGTTTCATTGAGTTCGGATGAGCTGCTGCCCTTTCCGGTGATGACCGCCTCATTAAGAAGCGATACGGGAGGAAGCTTGAACCTGCCTCCCTTCGGACTTCTCGTGCTCTTCGCCTTAGGTGCCGGTGCGGGGGCAGCTGCCGTCTCACGTTTTACGGAAGCTTCCGGATTGATGCTTATCCCGTGGCTTGTCTTCGGCAGGACAGGCGGCACTATCTCCTTCGCATTCTTCCTGTCGAATATCTCGGCCACATCGCTGTAGTCATCTTCAAATGTATCCTCGTCATCTATGAACTGGTCGCGCTCATATGCTTCGCGGGCCGCATCATCTTCGGCACGGCTTATGCTTATCTTATGGTGCGTCCGCACAGTCGGAGGCAGCGTCTCCGTAGGTTCGGGAGGCCCGAACAGCTCTTCTTCGCTTGCCCCTTCGTAAAATCCGGTTATCTCGGTGACTTCACCGCTAAGATCCCGCTTCGCGAGCTTGGTCGCCGTAAGAAGTCCCGGGTTCTCATCCGCTTCGGGCTCTTCGGGTTTTTTGACCGTCGAAACAAATGTCGACTGGTTGGCATAAAACAGAGACTCGGGGCCCTGCAGAGCACGGATCTCCTCCTCGGGTACCACCTTCTCCCCCGGATATGTCAGAGACTCGTCGGCTTCTTCGGTAACAGGTGTTATTTCTTCAATATCCTTCGGCGCGCCACTCTTTAAGTCACTTGCGGAAAAATCCATCCTGCCCGCATTTTCGGCCCTGCGCTCCTCAGCCCTTCTCTTCCTTTCCTCAAGCTGGCGGGCACGCTTCAGTTCCTGTTTTTCAACGTGCCTGTTATGCTTTTCGTTACGCTTTGCCCAGCGTTCAAGATCCCTTTCCTCGCGCTCCATGCTGCGGACTTCATTGACTTTTTTTCTGTATTCAAAGTTTCGCTTCGCATCGGCGCCGAACATCCTTCCGCCTTCCTTGATGCTGGTAAAGAAAGATCTGTCAGTCAGAAGGACTATGCATATGACAAAAAGTACGATCAGAATAACGACCGTACCGGCTATACCGATATATTTCCAGAAGAAACGTGTAAGGATCCCGCCTATGAATCCGCCGTTGACCCCTCCGTTCGTATAATATGCCTTTACCGATCCGACATTGTTGTCCGGATTGACAAGTTTCCTGCCAAAGATCAGCTGGCTCGCGCAGCAAAGGACGATGATCAGTACAAGGCTTGCCGAAAGTTTTATCTTTGCGACTTTTTCCCATTTATTTGAAATGATGAACGCACATACGATAAAGAAGATGAACGGGAACAGAAAGCCTACCAGTCCGAAAAGCCCGCAAAGCACATCATGCACGACCCTGCCGAATTTCCCGAGAAGGCCCAAGCAGCCGAGAAACATGAGAACCGCGGCTCCCAATGTCCCGAACAGCAGTATTTCCTCGGCAATACCCGGATTATTGTTCTTTTTGAGTTTCCTTCTTGACCTTGGAGGTGTCCTTTTCCCCTTTGACCCCGATGCCATATTATCTCCCCTTTTAACTGTTTATACGAACTTTTTAACGATATAGACGATGATCGATATAAGTCCTATTCCCCCACAGTAGAACGCAAAAAATCTGAAGAACTTGTTGGCAATGATGTTCATTATGAACCTCAGCGCAAAATATCCTATGACCGCCGCGATGACCATTCCGAGGACATAACATCCGACATCACCCGCGGTGATCGATTCCTCGCCGAGATCAAACAGTTCGAGCACAAGCGCTCCGAGCACTGCCGGAATGCTCATGATGAACGAATACCTTGCCGCGAATTTTCTGTCAAATCCGCAGAGGATGCCGGCCACTATAGTCACGCCGCTCCTTGACAGTCCCGGAAGCGTAGCTATCCCCTGAGCCGTTCCGACGGCGAAAGCATCTATGGGTTCCGTTTCCTTAAGCTTCTTTTCACCGTCCGGCAGAAAATCGGAAAGTGCCAGAACGAGTCCCGTACACAGAAGACATATCCCGGTAACGAGCAGATTTCCCGATGTGAACTCTACGACATTTTTCATAAGGACTCCGATAAGTCCGGTAGGGATGGTCGAAATGATGATGAGCAGCACGAACTTTCGGTACGGTGATGAGATAATGTGCACATAGTCGGGATCCTTGCCGCCCGAAAGGCTCCTGCCGAGCGAGGCGATGTTATGGAATATGTCACGGCACATTCCGAAGAATTCGAGTATGAGCCTGAAGACATCTTTGTAAAATACGGCCACAATAGCGATAAGAGTGGCAAAATGAAGCAGGACCTCGAAAAGGATGCTTCCGCTTTCAAGACCGAAAACAGCTTTTATTAATCCTAAATGTCCCGATGAGCTTACCGGCAGAAACTCTGTCGCCCCCTGTACGATACCCATCAGTACGGCTTTAAGTATATTCATCTTCTATCCTTCCGCGAACCCCGAAACTTCTGCCATCAGAATCCGACTGTCACATTATATAAAAACCCGAAATATTATATCAGAAACTGCCCTTATTTTCAATGTTTGCGCTTTCTCCTCTTTTTGACGGGAGCATGGTAATACTTAAGGTCGTCCTGATCATAATAAGTGCATGAAAATACGGTTACGGAAAGTGCCGGAACATTGATCCTTATGGAGTATTTCCTTCCGTCGCATTCATCTTCTTTTGAGCGTTTGACGCGCAGGTTGTTTCCCCCGCCGCCTCCGAACGAAACGTCCTCCGTCGAGAATATCTCCTTGTATTTGCCGGAGAACGGAACTCCGATCTTGTAATCGCTTCGGCTCCTGTCGGCAAAATTGCACACGACTAGGATGCAGTTTCCCTGTTTATCCTTACGCAGGAATACGATTATCGTTTCATTCGCGGATATATTGTTTATCCATTCGAATCCGTCAATGTCGTTGTCAAGTTCATACAGTGCCGGCGTATTCCTGTAAAACTCGTTAAGATGTCTCAGGAATTCATTGATCTTCCTGTGGTCGTCATACTGAAGCAGCTCATGCTGCACGCCTCTTTTCTCATTCCATTCATCCCATTCGCCGATATCCATGCCCATGAACAGAAGCTTTTTGCCGGGATGTGTGAACATATATCCGAGCGACAGGCGCAGGTTGGCAAACTTCCTGTCCCTCTCTCCGGGCATCTTTGAAAGCAGCGATGCCTTCCCGTGGACCGTCTCATCATGCGAGAACACCAGTATGAAGTGTTCGCTGTATGCATATATCATCGAAAACGTCAACTCATGATAGTGGGCGCTGCGATAAAGCGGATCGAGCCTTATGAAGCTTAAGAAATCATTCATCCAGCCCATATTCCACTTATAGTCGAATCCAAGCCCGTCGTCTTCCGGAGGCGCGGTGACTTTCGGCCACGCAGTGGACTCCTCGGCGATCATGAGCGCTCCGGTCCCCATCTTTGCGTTTATCGAGTTCAGATGGCGGAGCATCTCCGAAGCCTCCAGATCCTCATTGCCTCCGTATATGTTCGGGATCCACTCTCCGTCCCTTCTTCCGTAATCGCGGTATAGCATTGAAGCGACGGCGTCCATCCTCAGACCGTCGGCATGGTATTTTTTGATCCAGAAGAGCGCGTTCGCGATCAGATAATTCGAGACCTCGCTCCTTCCGTAGTTGAAGCAGAGCGTACCCCAGTCCGGATGGTATCCCCTTCTCGGATCCTGATGCTCATACAGGCATGTTCCGTCAAAATTGGAAAGCCCGTGCACATCACGCGGAAAATGGGACGGAACCCAGTCCAGTATGACGCCTATGCCGTTCTCATGCATCCTGTCGACAAAGCGCATGAAGTCTTCCGGAGTACCGTAACGGGATGTAGGCGCATACATCCCGATGACCTGATATCCCCATGATTCGTCAAACGGATGCTCCATCACCGGCATGAGTTCGACATGCGTATATCCCATCCTTTTTACATACGGGATTATCTCATCCGCGGCTTCGGTATAGCTTAAGAACTCCCTGCCGTCATCCGGCTTCCTGAAGCTTCCGAGGTGGATCTCATATATCGAAACGGGCTTATCCTTGCTGTTGAATTCGGCTCTGTCTTTTACGAAATCATCGTCATTCCATTTATAGCTATCGATGTCAAAGACGATCGATGCAGTCTCCGGCCTAAGTTCGGCATAATATCCGTACGGATCGGACTTGATGGAGATCATGCCGCCCTTCAGCTTGAGTTCATATTTATAGTTATCACCTTCACGCATGCGCGGTATGAATATCTCGAAGATCCCCGAATCCCCAAGCCTTCTCATCTGGTGGCATCTTCCGTCCCATCCGTTAAAATCGCCGACAACGGAAACGCGAACGGCATTCGGTGCCCATACGGCAAAGTTCACTCCGGCAACGCCCTCGCATTTTCTCACGTGCGCGCCGAGATATTCGTAAATGTCGTAGCATGTTCCGGCCGCGAAAGCCTTCAGCACTTTATTGTCAATGGCGGAACGGAACCTGTAAGGGTCGTCCTGGATATAGGTATCCTTATTCTTTGTGACTTTGAACTTATATGATATCTTCGGCTTGGCGACAGACCGAATCAGGACCGAGAAAAATCCTTCTTCGTCCATCCTGTCCATCTTGTATTCTTTTTTCCCGAGTATGACGCTGCATTTTTCGGCTGAGGGTATGAAACAGTTTATCATCCATCCCATGCTCACCTTGTGGGCGCCGAGATATTCATGGGGAGCATCCTCTTCCGAATAAACTATCTGCTCTACCCTTGCCCAGTCCATCATTTTATACAGTTTCTTGTCCATGATACGCTCCGTATATGATGTGAATGATAAAACGGATCGATCCGGAATATGATCACATTATCCCCGGTTCGATCTCATGTATGAAAAGTCCGCTCCGAAGTTTAGGCTCAAACCATGTCGATTTCGGAGGCATAAGGAGTCCCCTGTCCGCAACGGCAAACAGTTCGTCTATGCCTGTCGGATGCATTGAAAATGCGATCGCGCAGTCAGTCCTGACCCTTCTTTCGAGTTCCGAAAGGCCCCTGATCCCCCCGACAAATCCTATCCTGTCATCGGTCCTCGGATCTTTTATGGAAAATAAAGGTTCAAGAACATGCTTCTGAAGAACCGATACATCCAGCCCTTCCACGGCATCATCACTTTTCAGTTCATCGGAAAACTTAAGGGAATACCATGTGTCCTCAAGAAATACACCGACATACCCCTTTTTCTCAGGTGAATATGCACACTCCTTCTTCTCAAGCGTGCCGAGCTTTGAAAGCAGGCCGAGGATCTCGGACGGCGTATGTCCGTTAAGATCCTTGACCACGCGGTTGTAATCCATGATCATAAGTTCGGAATCGGCGAAAAGCACCGAAAGAAAATAATTGAATTCTTCGCTTCCGTCATAGCCGGGATTTTTCTCCCTCCGGGACAGAGCGACTTTTACGGCGGATGCGCATCTGTGATGTCCGTCCGCGATATAAATGCTGTCCGTCTCGGAAAATGCCTTCTCTATCGTACTGATGTCCTTATCTTCCCTTACGATCCATACCCTGTGGATTATCCCGTCGGGTGCCGTAAAATCATACAGAGGCTTATCCCCGGTGACTTTTGAGATCACCGCCCTGATATCATCCCTGTCACGATAAGCAAGGAAAATAGGTCCCGTCTGGGCGCTCAGCGTATCCACATGCCTGATGCGGTCTATCTCTTTGTCTTCCCTTGTATTCTCATGCTTTTTGATCACATTTGAAATATAGTCATCGACGGACGCACACCCTACGATACCCGTCTGGCTTCTGCCGTCCATCACGAGCTCATATATGTAAAAAGCGGGATCGGAGTCCTGGATGAACGTATTGTCCTCAAGTCTCTTTATCATGAGCGACCTTGCTTTTCTGTACACACGGTCGTCATATGTGTCGATATCGTCGGAAAGCTGGGTTTCCGCCCTGTCTATGCACAAAAAAGAAAGCGGCTCCCTTTCCGTCTCCGCCTTTGCTTCCCTGCGGTCATATACATCATACGGAAGTGCGGCAACCCTCGATGCCACATCTTCTTTCGGTCTTATAGCCTTAAACGGTCTGACAACAGCCATATCATAACCTCCAAAGATACGTCCATCCATCCCCTAAAATGCCGGACGGATGAGCCAATACGCACTACAACATGTTGTATGGTTCCCTTTTGCGGGCACATTATACACGACTTTAGTATTGTACCAAAAACATCCGTGCTTTGACAACAACTAAAGGGAATGATAGTATAAATATCCAAATATTCGATATATCACGGAGGATGAAGCATATGACCGATGAAGACAGGATATTTCTCGAAAAGATCAATGAATATGCCGAAAAGGTATTAGGTGACATAGATCCGCAGAAGACACATGTTTCGGAGCAGCTTGAGAAGCTCCGTCCCATAATGCAGCAGCTTGCCATGGAATATAAGATGCCCGTTGAGGATGTTTTCATAAAATACATGGATCTGGCCAGCACCGCCAATGCCGAGGCAGACGCATCTTTCAGGGAAAAATACGGTGAAAACGACATCATGGATCTTCCGATATAGAAGATCCATGATCGTTGATCAGATGTTATGCCGCAGTATATCCTATTTGATCACCCGTACGCGGATGACATCATCTATCGCATTCAGCTTGTCTACAAATTCCTGGGTTATCGCCGAATCGATATCTATCATCGTATAAGCATACTCTCCCTTTGAAGAGTTTACCATGTCCGAGATGTTGATCCCTGCCTCAGAGAATATTCCGGAAAACCTTGTTATCATATTGGTGACGTTCTTATGATGAATGGTCACACGGCCTTCTGCCTGGCACACTCCCATATCGGCCTTGGGATAATTGACGGAATTGACGATATTTCCGTTTGTCAGATAGTCGATCATCTCCCTGACCGCCATCTTTGCACAGTTGTCTTCCGACTCCTCGGTCGAAGCTCCCAGGTGAGGAATGACTATGCAGCCTTCGGCATTTGCCGTAAGAGGATTCGGAAAATCCGAAACGTACTTCGCGATCTTTCCCTTTTTGATCCCCTCCAGGACAGCCTTTTCATCGCAGAGCAGATCCCTTGCAAAGTTCAGGAGTATGACTCCGTCCTTCATCTTGCTGATCGCCTCCGCATTTATCGTATTCTTCGTGGACTCCATGAGCGGAACATGGATAGTGATGATATCGCAGTTGGAATAAATGTCATCGACAGACAGGACATGCTTGATATCCCTCGAAAGATTCCAAGCGGCATCAACGGAAATGTAAGGATCGTATCCGTATACTTCCATACCGAGGTGCTTTGCGGCATTCGCTACCCTGACACCGATCGCGCCAAGTCCGATGATGCCGAGTTTTTTATCCATGATCTCGATCCCGGCAAAATTCTTTTTCTGCTTTTCTGCAAGTTTTGCTATATCAGGATCTTCCCTATTCTCCCTGACCCAGTTGATGCCTCCGACGATATCACGGCATGCAAGCAGCATTCCGGCAAATACGAGCTCCTTTACCCCGTTTGCATTTGCACCCGGAGTATTGAAGACGACTATCCCCTTCTCGGCACATTTGTCAAGCGGGATATTATTGACTCCGGCGCCTGCCCTTGCAACGCACAGAAGGCTCGAGGGAAGATCGAGTTCATGCATGGATGCGCTCCTGACAAGCACGCCGTCAGCATCTTTTATATCATCAGTCTTTTCAAAACGTTGATCAAATCCGTCAAGCCCGACCTGGGCAATGGGATTAAGGCAAGTATATCGGAACATCATGAATTCTCCTTTTCAAATTCAGCCATGAAAGCCACGAGCTTTTCAACACCTTCAATGGGCATCGCATTGTACATGCTCGCCCTCATTCCTCCGACGGTCTTGTGTCCTTTAAGGTTCACAAATCCGGCATCGGCTGCCTCCTTGATGAACTTGGCATCAAGTTCCGCATCTCCGGTAACAAACGGCGCGTTCATGAGCGACCTGGATGCTTTCTCGACGGTACCTTTGAACATAGAAGAAGAATCAAGATAATCGTAGAATATCTTTGCCTTCTTCTCATTGCGTTCCTTCATTGCGGAAAGTCCGCCCATCTTCTTGATCCACTTGAATACCTTGCCGCAGATATATATCGTATAGCACGGAGGGGTATTGTACAGTGAAAGAGCATCCGCCTGTGTCTTCCACCTGAGAAGGGTCGGCGTGCCCGGAAGCACATCATCACTTATCAGGTCATCCCTGATGATGGCGATCACGCATCCGGCAGGTCCGACGTTTTTCTGAACTCCGCCGTAGACAACGCCGTACTTCGTAACATCCATCGGCTCTGAAAGGAAGCAGGAGCTCACATCGGCAACGAGTGGTCTTCCCTTTGTATCCGGAAGCTCTTTATACTTTGTTCCGTATATAGTGTTGTTCTCACATATATATACGTAATCCATGTCAGGAGTGATCGGAAGATCGCTGCAGTCGGGAATATATGAGAAAGTCTTGTCCGCAGAAGAAGCAAGTTCGACTGCCTCGCCGTATATCTTGGCTTCGGCGAACGCTTTCTTGGCCCACTGTCCGGTGATGATATATCCCGCTTTTCTATTCTTCATCATATTCATCGGAACTTCGGCAAAAAACTGCGATGCTCCGCCCTGAAGGAACAGGACCTTATAATTATCGGGAATGCTGAGGATATCGCGGATATCTGCTTCGGCTTCTTTGATGATACCGTCAAAGACCTTGGAACGGTGGGACATCTCCATGACCGACTGGCCGCTCCCCCTGTAATTCATCATCTCATCTGCAGCTTCTTTGAGGACCTCCTCGGGTAAAACTGCGGGACCTGCGGAAAAGTTATATACTCTTTCCAACTTCATCTCCTCCTTCTATGCATTCATTAGGACCATTTTTTCAGGTCTTCGGCATCAAATACATCAGAAATGGGGGCTCCCGGCGATACCATAGGGAACACCTTATCATCACTGTCAATGACACATTCTATCATAACGGGCGCTTTCATTTCAATTGCCTTTGTGAGCGCGGCTTCCACTTCTTCCTTTTTGGTGACTCTTATCGCGGCACATCCCAATCCCTCGGCCACTTTGCAGTAATCAACCTTATCCGTGAGCACCGTGTTCGAGTATCTCCTGTCATAAAACAGCGTCTGCCACTGCCTGACCATTCCGAGTACGGAATTGTTTATCACTATCTGTATGATAGGTATGTCATAGCGGCTTGCCGTGGCAAGCTCGTTCATGTTCATCCGAAAACACCCGTCCCCGCCGATGTTGCATACGATCTTATCAGGACAGCCGACTTTTGCGCCTATGCATGCCCCGAGTCCGTATCCCATCGTGCCGAGTCCGCCGGATGAAAGGAACGTCCTGGGCTTTGTATACTTGTAATACTGAGCGGCCCACATCTGATGCTGGCCGACATCGGTAGTTATGATTGCATCACCGTGGGTGACCTCATACAGCTTCTCAATGACATAAGGGCAGGTTAGGTTCTCATGGTCATAGGTCAGAGGATATTTTTCCTTAAGCTCTTCGATATGGCTTACCCATTCGGCATTCTCGCGTTGTTTCAGCTTTCCGTTCAGTATGGACAATACCTCTTTGACATCACCCATTATGCATGCGGTCGTTTTGATGTTCTTATTGATCTCCGCAGGATCGATGTCAATATGCAGGACCTTGGCCTTAGGCGCAAATTTTGAAGCATTTCCCATGACACGGTCCGAAAATCTCGCGCCGACAGCGATCAGAAGATCACATTCGCTTACTCCGAGATTGGAAGCCTTAGTCCCATGCATTCCGATCATTCCCGTGTAAAGCCTGTCCGTACCGTCAAACCCGCCTTTCCCCATGAGCGTATCACAAACGGGAGCATCAATAAGATGTGCAAACTCCGAAAGCTCATCGGAGGCGCCTGAGATGACGACTCCTCCGCCGGCATATATGTAGGGCTTCTTTGACTTCTCAATGAGCTTTACCGCAGTATCGATATCCTTATCCGTGTATCTCTTCGGAACTTCACGGACATAAGCTTCTTTTTTGCTATATGAGCATTTTGCAGCCGTGACATCCTTGGTTATATCAACCAATACCGGCCCGGGGCGCCCGGACTTTGCGATCGCGAAAGCCTTCCTCAGCGTATCGGCGAGCTTTGTCACATCCTTGACTATGTAGCCGTGCTTCGTTATGGGCATAGTCACTCCGGCTATGTCAACCTCCTGGAACGTATCTTTTCCGAGAAGCGGCAGATTGACGTTTGCGGTGATCGCAACGAGCGGAACGGAGTCCATATATGCCGTAGCGATCCCTGTGACCAGGTTCGTTGCGCCCGGCCCGCTCGTGGCCATGCATACGCCTACCTTTCCCGTTGCCCTGGCGTATCCGTCTGCCGCATGTGCGGCACCCTGCTCGTGGCTGGTCAGTATATGCCTTATCCTGTCACTATACTTATAAAGCTCATCATAAATGTTCAGGATCGTCCCGCCTGGATAGCCGAATACGGTATCGACCCCCTGCTCCAAAAGACATTCCATTACTATCTGAGAACCGGTTAATTCCATTATCTTCTCCTTCTTTACAGAAAATCGGCCGGCTGCATGCCTGCAGTTCCTGCCGGCGCATTATAATCAGCGGCCTATATCAGTCCTTAATACAGCTCCCTTATCTCCGCTCGTCACCATCTTCTCATATCTTGCAAGATAGCCGCTCGTGACCTTGGGCTGACGCGGTTTCCAATTGCTGCGCCTTTCGGCGAGCACATCATCATCAACCTTAACGGAAAGCGAATGGGCCGGAATATCTATGCTGATGATATCTCCTTCTTCTATAAGGGCGATCGGGCCTCCGACCGCAGCTTCAGGCGACACATGGCCTATGGATGCTCCGCGGCTTGCGCCGGAAAATCTTCCGTCGGTGATGAGTGCCACGCTCTCTCCGAGTCCCATTCCGGCTATCGCGGATGTGGGATTCAGCATCTCCCTCATTCCCGGTCCGCCTTTAGGGCCTTCATATCTGATGACGACAACATCCCCGTCAACGATCTTTCCGCCCTTGATTGCCGCAATAGCATCTTCTTCGCAGTCAAATACGCGCGCCGGTCCTTCATGAACGAGCATGCTGTCGGCAACCGCCGATCTTTTTACGACGGAGCCGTCCGGAGCAAGGTTTCCGGTAAGAACAGCCAGTCCTCCGGTAGCGGAATACGGCCTGTCCATAGGCCTGATGACCTCGGGATCTTTATTTACGCATCCGCTTATGTTCTCACCGAGCGTCTTTCCGGTCACAGTCATGCAGTCTGTGTTAAGAAGTCCTGCATCCGCAAGCTGCTTCATGACGGCATGAACGCCTCCGGCCTCATTCAGATCTTCCATGTATGTAGGTCCGGCAGGGGCAAGATGGCAGAGGTTCGGTGTCCTCTCAGATATCTCGTTCGCCATCGTGATATCAAGATCAAATCCTATCTCATGTGCGATCGCCGGGATATGCAGCATTGAATTCGTTGAGCATCCAAGCGCCATATCGACGGTCAGTGCATTTATTATAGACTCCTTTGTGATAATGTCACGCGGGCATATATTGTTCTTAAGAAGCGCCATGACTGCCATCCCTGCATGCTTTGCAAGCGCGAGCCTCTCGGAATATACCGCAGGGATCGTCCCGTTTCCGGCCAGTCCCATTCCAAGTGCCTCAGTCAGGCAGTTCATCGAGTTGGCCGTATACATGCCCGAGCAGGATCCGCATGTGGGACATACCTTGCGCTCAAATTCGAGCACATCTTCATCCGTCATCTTTCCGGCTGCACGTGCGCCGACGGCCTCGAACATTGATGAAAGGCTTCTCTTCTGTCCCTTGACCCTTCCCGCGAGCATAGGACCTCCGGAAACAAATACCGTCGGAACATTTATACGTGCGGCTGCCATCAGCAGTCCCGGTACATTCTTATCACAGTTCGGCACCATCACAAGCGCGTCAAACTGGTGGGCGAGCGCCATGCACTCGGTCGAATCGGCTATGAGGTCCCTCGTGACAAGCGAATACTTCATGCCGATATGTCCCATCGCTATGCCGTCACATACTGCTATCGCGGGAAATACCACCGGTGTTCCTCCGGCCATCGCGACTCCCATTTTGACGGCTTCAACGATCTTGTCTATGTTCATATGTCCCGGCACGATCTCGTTGTATGAGCTCACTATGCCCACGAGCGGCCTTTCCATCTCTTCCTGTGTGAACCCCAGCGCATGAAAAAGGGATCTGTGCGGAGCCTGTGCGCTCCCTACTTTGACGGCATCACTTTTCATCATTAAATCCTCCCTGTTACCGGATGACATGCTCCGGTATATGCCTACGCTCTATGTTGTAAAAAGGATGCCCGAAGCGGACATCCCTAGAAGCACAATGAATTATAAGGATCATTCTCCGGCTGCAGCATCCTCGGGTTTCTCAACCTGTGTAATGGCGGATTTCTGCATGGGGATCCTGCAGTTCTTGTTGCTGCCGAATTCAACGATCACGGTATCATCCGTAACATCGATGACAACGCCGTAGAAGCCGCTGGTGGTCAGGACCGAATCACCCGGGGCCATCGTTGATAAGAGAGCTTCCATCCTCTTCTGCTCTTTCTTCTGAGGCCTGATCATAAGAAAATAAATTGCAACGCCGAATATGGCAATATATCCGATCATCGGCAGGATAGCTGCCACACCGCCGGCTCCCGTGCCTGCAGCACTCAGTATGATTGAATTCATGATTTTCCTCCGTTTTCTATGTTAAACTTGTTATATAATACAGTACAACAATAGATGTTTCAAGGTTATTTTTCATTATCCGCGGACACTTTTTCAAGTTTGCTCTTCATGTATGAGGCAAACCGCCCCTCATCAAGCGCATCCCTTATCTCCCGCATCATATTATTATAGTAATACAGGTTATGGATGACACACAGCCGCATCCCGAGCATCTCCTTTGCCTTCAGAAGATGTCTGATGTAGGCCCTTGAATATGTCCTGCAGGTGCTGCATCCGCAACCTTCCTCGATCGGACGGTCGTCAAGTTCATACTTCGCATTCAGGAGCCTCACCGTGCCTTTATCCGTATACAGATGCCCGTGCCTTCCGTTTCTTGACGGGTATACGCAGTCGAAAAAATCCACTCCGCGGTATACTCCTTCAAGTATGTCCCTCGGAGTTCCGACTCCCATCAGATATGTCGGCTTGTTCTGCGGAAGATAAGGCACGACCTCATCAAGTATGCTGTACATGACCTCATTGGGCTCTCCAACGGCAAGTCCTCCGATCGAGTAACCCGGAAGGTCAAGATCAGATATCCTTTTGGCGTGCTCTATCCTGATGTCGGGATAGACTGCACCCTGATTGATCCCGAAGAGCATCTGGTCGGGATTGACCGTATCTTCAAGCGCGCAGAGCCTTTCCATCTCGGCTTTGCAGCGGACGAGCCACCTTGTCGTCCTGTCCACAGACTCCTTTACATACTGTTTCTCGGCAAGCGACGGAGGACACTCGTCAAAAGCCATTGCAACGGTGCTTCCGAGGTTTGACTGGATCTGCATGGACTGTTCGGGCCCCATGAATATCTTGCGGCCGTCAACATGGGAATTGAAATAGACGCCCTCTTCCTTTATCTTTCGCAGTGATGCGAGCGAAAACACCTGAAATCCGCCGGAATCGGTAAGGATCGGCCGGTCCCACGCCATAAATCGGTGGATCCCCCCGAGCTTTTTGATCACCTCATCGCCGGGCCTCACATGCAGATGATATGTATTGGACAGTTCGATCTGGCATCCGAGATCCTTAAGATCGACAGATGAAACGGCGCCCTTTATGGCCGCCGCGGTTCCGACATTCATGAACACGGGTGTCTGGACAGTGCCATGCACGGTCGTAAACTCGCAGCGTTTTGCCCTGCCTTCCGTTTTCAGGATCTTATACATCAGTATCCGCCCTTCAGGAACTCTTCGAGGCAGATGCCCTGTTCTGTTATGTAATGGGAATACTTCGTTCCGACATATCTGAAGTGCCACGGCTCATAGACTATGCCCGTGATCTCTTCCTTGCCCTTCGGATAACGCAGGATGAATCCGTAATCAGGTGCTTTTTCCGCAAGCCATATTCCGGCCTTTGTTTCGCCGAAGCCGTCATCCATCGATGTGTAGCTTCCGGTAAGGATGTCAAGCGCCAGCCCGATATGGTGCTCGCTCGTTCCGGGAACGGTCACGTTCATCGAGCCTATCCTGTATGCCTCAAGATATGTCATGCCCTCAGACATGAGTTTATTTATCTTATTTGCAAACAGCGTCTTCTGCCGGTCATATGACCTGTATGCGCTGCAGATCATAAGGTCCACGCCGTCAGCCGACGCGTCATCTATCATGCGGTATATGTCCTCGATTATCCTCTCATCGGCATAGAGCGAGCCGTTGATGTTCGCAAGATTTACTTCGAAATCCTCGGGAACGGGATTCTGTTTGTTGACGAGCATAAGGTGCCAGTCATCAGGATCAGGCTCCATGCGGTTTTCATCATTTTCCGGCTCAGAAGCTGCAACCGATTCCTCATCCATCCCGCCATCATCAGAGGGCACATTCTCATCAGGCTCTTCCGTAACATCAGGTTCAGCACTGTCTGCCTCTTCGGCCGGTTCCTTGCCATGCATTTCATGAAGCACAGACTTCGAAGCTTCTTTCAGATATTTCGAAATGTCTTCCTTATCTGCGGGCTTCTCCGTTTCAGAGAGAAAATCATCCGCGGTCATATAGTCAAGCCCTTCCGAGGCAGCGGCAACATACCTCCCCGATACCCTGTCGGCATGAACATCCGTCTTGGGAGAAAAGCACACCAAAATACCTCCCATAAGGCAGGCAATGTATACGGCTGTAATGAACTTGTCAATGTAATAAGCCGGCGTTCTCATAATCTCTTGGTGATAATGCAGTTCCCGCTCGGAACCTTGATGAACGGCCCGTTAAGGACTATCGTGTCATCCTTAAGGTTGAGCGTAAGGAAGCTCATCGTATTGGATTCATGGTTAAGGCTAACAATATGTTTAAGATCCGGGAAGAAAGCCACATCCTTGGGATAATCTCCGGAAACGGGAAGATTGAACCGTTTGTCAAGCAGTCCGGTCTTCTCATCTATCGCATAGAGCGTCACACTGTTTCCCCCGGCAATGGAACACATAAGATACTTATGGTCTGGCGAAAACTTCATGGCACATGAAATGCTTCCCGATGTCTTATAGTCTTCATTGAGCGTTGAAACCGAACCGATCTTTTCAAAATCAGGGTTGTCACCCTCACCATTATATGAAAAAATATCTATCTTGTTCGCCATCTCCTGGATAACATAGGCGAACTTCCCGCTCTTATGGAATTTAATGTATCTCGGCGAGCTGTCCTGGTCGAGGCGGATCATGTCCTTGATGCGGAGCTTTCCGGTCCTGCTGTCAAAATCATATATCTTGACCTGATCCATTCCGCAGTCGCATACGCACAGATATTTATTGTCCCTTGTCATCTTGGCGCAGGTCACATGCGGAAGGAACGACCTCTCGATGATGCTTCCGAGCCCTGCCGAAAACATTTCGTCCGTTATCTCGCCTACCGTTCCGTCATCATTTATCCTGAGCACGGTGACTTTTGCATCATGGTATCCGGCAACGAACAGATACTTATCTTCGTAATCAGTCGAAAGATAGCATCCCCTCATTCCGTTTATCGAAGCCGTGCCGATATTTTCAAGGCATCCGTCAGGCTTGATCGTATAAGCCTCTACGCCAAAATCGGTTATAGCATAAAGATTTCTGCCGTTGTGTGAAATGGTCAGGTACGAAGAGTTGGTGATCTTTACCTCATCTTTCGGGATAAACCTTCCCTTCTCCACATCAACGTCATAAACATATATCCCCTTATCCGCATTTCTCGTATAAGTGGAAACATAGGCAACGTATCTGTCTTCTTTGCCTTTTGCGCCCGCTCTGGATTCTTTTTTGTCCGCGGTCTTCTTTGGGGCAGTGTCTTTCGAAACTGTCTTAGAAGCCGTTTTTTTGGGTGCGGCCGGTTTTGCGGCTGCTGTTTTGGATGTTCCTGCCATCAGATGTTCCTCTGTCAGCTGTTTTCATATAAAAATACATACATGGTTATTTTCCGCCTATTGTCATTTGTTGTCAACCGCTATATATTGTTGCAGTATATTTCGGTTGGGACAAAAGTCAATATTTACAAGAAATACCTTTTATTCGCTATTGATTTACTGTATAATCACCTATACTGACTGTCCGGAGGTTTCATATTAAATTGAGCAAAAAGCTTATAGAGTTAAAAAATATTTCCAAATCATTCGGAAACACAATGGTTCTTGACGAGCTCAATCTCTATATACGCGAGAACGAATTCGTTACGCTTCTCGGCCCCTCCGGCTGCGGCAAAACTACAATCCTGCGGATCATTGGGGGGTTTGAGACTCCCGATGTGGGCAGTGTTTTTTTTGACGGCAAAGATATAACCAAGCTTCCCCCAAACCGGAGGCAGCTCAATACGGTCTTTCAGAAATATGCCCTCTTTACCCATATGACCATCGCCGAAAACATAGCTTTCGGCCTGCGCATCAGGAAGAAGGACAATGAATACATCCGCGAAAAGATAAAATACGCTCTTGACCTCGTAAACCTTCCAGGCTACGAGGACCGCATGCCCGATTCACTCTCGGGCGGCCAGCAGCAGCGTATCGCAATAGCACGGGCCATAGTGAACGAGCCTAAGGTACTGCTCCTCGATGAGCCTCTCGGGGCCCTTGACCTGAAACTCCGCCAGGAAATGCAGTATGAACTCATCAGGCTTAAGAATGAGCTTGGAATCACGTTCATATATGTTACCCACGACCAGGAAGAAGCCCTCACGATGTCAGACACCATCGTTGTAATGAACCAGGGCTATATCCAGCAGATCGGCACTCCCGAGAGCATTTATAACGAGCCCACCAATGCATTCGTGGCTGACTTTATCGGAGAAAGCAATATCATAGACGGCATAATGCTCGAGGACAGGCTCGTCAGCATAGGCGGCAAAAGCTTTGAATGTGTTGACACCGGATTTGAGAAAAATGAACCGGTCGACGTTGTGATAAGGCCCGAGGATGTCGAGCTCGGCCCCGTTGAAGGAGGCCAGACGACAGGAGTCGTAACATCGATAATTTTCAAGGGCGTTCATTATGAGATACAGATAGAAAGTGCCATCGGCATAACCTTTATGGCACAGACTACACTGAACTTCCCTGCCGGAAGCCATGTCGGGATCAGCGTCATTCCCGACAACTTCCAGATCATGCACAAACCGCAGTCGGAGGACGAGGAGATCCTGAACATCGAGGATTATCCCCAGGGGCAGCCTTTATGAAGCGAAAAAGAATGCAGTTACTGTCAATACCGTACGTATTCTGGATCATAGGTTTCACCGTGATCCCTCTTCTTTTTGTGTTCGCAAAAGCCGCAACCTCTCCCGAGGGTGATGCTACATTCGGAAACCTCATCGCAATCTTTGACCCTGTTCACAGAAAGGCGCTGTTTCTTTCCATAGAGCTTGCATTCGTAAGCTCCCTCGTATGCATTCTCATATCATATCCCGCTGCACTCATCATAAAATCGTCAAAGATACGGAACAAAAAGACACTCCAGTTCATAATGATACTTCCCATGTGGATGAACTTCATACTCCGGATACTCGCGATACAGATGCTGATTTCAAAGAACGGCATCATAAACCATTTCCTGACTGCTGCCGGGATTGGCAGGATCAATATCATAAACACGGAATTTGCGATTGTGCTCGGAATGGTATACGACTATCTTCCGTATATGCTGCTCCCGGTATTAAACGGAGTCCTGGCCATACCCGATGACATCATCGAGGCCTCAAAGGATCTCGGTGCCGACAGGTTCACAGTTCTCACCAAGATCATGCTGCCTCTCTCGCTCTCAGCGATAGGAAGCGGCATAACTATGGTTTTCGTCCCATCGATGACGGAATTCGTTATCGCAAACATACTCGGCGGCGGCAAGATCCAGCTGCTCGGAAACGTCATAGAACAGGAATTTTCCGTCAGCATGAACTGGAACTTAGGCTCCGGACTGTCCGTTACCCTGATGGTCTTCGTGCTCCTTACAACTCTCATATTCGGAAGGGGCGATTCCGATAAAGGGAGGGGATTCGTCATATGATCGCAAAATGGCTCGGAAAGGTTTATATCGGGATCGTTATGGTGTTCCTTTATGCGCCTATAGCGGTGCTTATCGCCTTAAGCTTCAACGCGTCAAAATCAAGGGTTTTATGGACGGGATTTACTTTCAGGTGGTACCGCACCCTCTTTGGCAGCAGCGCCATAATGAAAGCATTCGGGACAACCCTTGCGCTTGCCCTTCTGTCTGCAGCAACAGCAAGCCTTATCGGCCTGTTTGCCGCCCTCGGCATTTATTCCATGAGGAAAAGCGGCCGCAGGGTAATGCTCTTCTTTACGAACATTCCTCTTCTCAATGCAGACATAGTTACAGGCATAGCACTGATGCTGTGGTTCGTCAGATTCCTTCCGCTCGGTTTTTCAAGCATTCTTCTGGCTCACGTCACCTTTAACATACCTTACGTGATCCTGTGCATCCTGCCCAAGCTCGAGACAATGGACATACGCCAGTTCGAGGCCGCAAGGGATCTTGGGGCGACGACTTTATATGCTTTTTTACGGATCATGCTTCCCGGACTGATGCCCGGGATACTTGCAGGATTTTTCATGGCGGTCACGATGTCGATGGACGATTTTGTGATAACATATTTTACAAAAGGACCGGGAGTCAATACGCTCTCAACTCTCATATACGGTGAGATCAGAAAAGGCATCAAGCCCGAAATGTATGCTCTCTCATCTGTCCTGTTCCTGCTCGTGCTCATCATTCTGATAGCCGTTAACATACTGACAGGTTCAAAGGAAGATAAATATATTACGAAGAACAAGGAGATCGGATAACATGAAAAAGACCATTGCTGCCTCACTCATTCTCATCATTTCATCTTTATGCCTGCTTCCGGGGTGCGGCAAAAGCTCTTCCGGGGGCTCTCTTACCGTATTCAATTACAGCGAATACCTTGATCCCGAAATGATCGCAAAGTTTACCAAAGAAACGGGCATAGAGATAAAATACGAAGAAGCCACCACACCCGAAGAGATGTATACCAAGTTCACATCAGGCGCCATAGACTATGATCTTTTATGTACTTCCGATTACATGATAAAACGTCTCATCGATGAGGGACAGGCCGAGAGCGTTGACTTTTCCTCATTTGAAAACTACAAAAACATAGATCCCAAGTTTGCCGGGTATTCAAAAAGCTACGATCCCGAGGGTAAATATGCACTCCCCTACTTCTGGGGCACTGTCGGGATACTGTACAACACTAAGCAGGTCAAGGCTCCCGTCGACAGCTGGGACGTGCTCTTTGACGGAAGCTACAGCGGCCAGATCATAATGCAGGACAGCATGCGCGATTCGTTCATGGTGGCGTTAAAATACCTAGGTTATTCTCTTAACACGAAGGACGAAAATGAGATAAGGGAAGCCGCAGAGCTTCTGAAGAAACAGAAAAGTGACGTGTCGAGCTATCTTGTTGATGAAGCAAGGGATGAAGTCGTCGCGGAGAATGCCGTTATGGCCGTTGTATATTCGGGCGAGGCATATCTCGGAAACGAATACAATCCCGACCTTGAATACGTCATCCCGAAGGAAGGCAGCAATCTCTGGATCGATTCGTGGATCATTACCAAAAAATGCAAAAATAAAGAAGCGGCCGAGAAATTTCTTGATTTTCTCTGCCGCGAGGATGTCGCCGAAGCCAATTTCGAATATATCTACTATTCAACTCCGAACAAGGCCGTTGTGGATTCCATGGATGATGAGTTCAAAAACAATCCTGCCGTAGTCCCTACGGATGAATCGGTGGGAAACTGTGAGATCTACGAAGCACTTGATGCGGATACGACCGCTTTATACAATGACCTCTGGAAAGAGATCAAGTCGGAATGATCCCTATCTGATCCTTTCCGGAAAGCCCACCTTCTTCTGAACTTTCCGGAGGGTTTTGTTTGAAACATACTGGGCCTTCTCGGCATTGTTCTTTATTACGGAATCAATAAAGTCTTTGTTCTTTTCAAGCTCTGCCACCTTCTCCTGAAGCGGGCGGAGCTTTTCTACTACGCTCTCTCCGACCTTTGTCTTGAATTCGCCGTAGCCCTTTCCGGAAAACTCCGCAACGGTCTCGTCCCTGGAGTTTCCGGTGCACGCACAGTAAATATCAATGAGATTGCAGATGCCCGGCTGCTTTTCTTCGTCATATGCGACCGAGCCCTCGGAGTCTGTCACGGCACGCTTGAATTTGCGCATTATCGTATCGGGATCGTCCATCAGGTATATGCTCGCATTCGGATTCTCGTCGGACTTGCTCATCTTCTTCATCGGATCCTGCAGGCTCATGATCTTGGCGCCGACCTTGCCGATATAAGGCTCGGGAACGGTGAAAACATCCCCGTAAATGGCGTTGAAACGCTGTGCTATATCACGCGTCAGCTCAAGATGCTGCATCTGGTCGATGCCGACGGGAACAACATCAGCCTGGTACAGAAGTATGTCTGCCGCCATCAGGACCGGATACGTGAACAGGCCCGCATTTATGTTGTCCGCATGCTTTGATGACTTGTCCTTGAACTGTGTCATTCTCGACAGTTCACCCATATATGTGAAGCAGTTTAATATCCATGCAAGCTCGGCATGTCCCGATACGTGCGACTGATAGTATATGCAGCACTTTTCGGGATCGAGCCCGGCCGCTATATAAAGCGTCAGAAGGGCTCTCGCACGCCTTCGCAGTTCTGCCGGATCCTGCCTTACCGTGATCGAATGCATATCGACCACCGAATAGAAGCATTCATACTCTTCCGAAAGATTTACCCAGTTCTGAAGAGCTCCGAGGTAATTCCCGAGGGTAAGGTTACCCGTAGCCTGCATTCCTGAAAACAATACTTTTCTGTCACCGATCATTTATCTGTCCTCTTTTCTTTTATCACCGGTCCGGCACAGTCTTTATCGGCATCTTCGGTGCAGACCCTGCAGGGGGTGCTTGTGAGCACGACCGTCGTACGGTCAGGGACCGTCACGCTCCCCATCTTTTCCCCAAGGGTCTTTTCGACTATAGCCCCGGCGTTCTCATCACAAGTTATGAAACAAATGCTCCACTCAAGTCCCTTCGGAAGCTTCGGCAGGGCAAATGTATGATTTTCCCAATGCATGTTATATGCAATGTAGAAAAAGTCATCCTCACGGCTCCTGTACAGCCTTGCATATTTGCCGCATATCATGATGCCGATATGACGCAGATGGTTGTCAAACCTCGGATTCCATGCCATGTCCGAATGATACGAAAGGTCCGGAAATCCGCATGAGGCATAGTCCATCAGGCGGAATTCCCTTTCGGGGTGAAGTATCGGATGTGTGCACCTGAGCTTTATCAGCATCTTTATGAATTCATATATCTCACCGGTGCGCCTGTTCTGCTTCCAGACGACCCATCCCGTTTCGTTGTCCTGACAGTATGGATTGTTGTTGCCGCCCTGAGTGTTAAGCACCTCGTCGCCTGCAAGGAGCATCGGCGTGCCCTGGGCAAGCAGCAGGAATACCAGTGCGTTCTTTATCTGTTTCATGCGCAGGCTTGTGACCGATTTTTTACCTGAAGAGCCTTCAGCACCGCAGTTCCAGCTGTGGTTGAAGTTCTCACCGTCGTTGTTTTCCTCCATGTTGGCCTCATTATGTTTATAATCATATGACACCAGGTCGTTAAGCGTAAAACCGCTGTAATCCGTTATGTAATTGACCGTGTGCACATCGGACGGATTCAGGCGCTGCCTGTAGAGAAAATCACTAATCTGATTTTCATCACTTTTTAAGAACCTGCGGCAGGTGTTCATGAAATCCGAATTCACGAATGCCATGTTGCGGTTGAAGCCGTACCTTCTGCCGGTTATGAGATCCTTGTCAAAAAAGCTGTTGTATATCTTTCTGTCACGAAGATAGATATCTGCGGCAGCCATGTCGATCGGTATATCGGAACCCATCAGGAAAAATCCGTCAACATGGTAGCATCTTGCCCAGAACCTTAACACTTCACCGATGTATGCCCTGTTGTAATTATCGGGAAAATAAAAACGCATGACGACTTCAATCCCGGCATGGTGGCACATCTTTACCATCTGCTTGAATTCATTTACTGGATCGCCGTCCGAATATGCTGCCTTGGGCATAAAATAACATCCGTTAGTAAATCCCCAGAAATTTATCTTCGGTTTAGCCGAAAGGTCTGCCCGATAGTCAGGCAGGACGTTTTTCTCGGATAAGCCTGTTTCGTCAAATTCATAGCACGGCATAAGGACTATCTGGTTGATCCCAAGATCCGAAAGATACGGTATCCGTGATGTGACGCCCGAAAACTTTCCTCTTGCGCTGCCCGCCTTTGATGATGAATGTGCAGTAAATCCCCTTACATGCAGCTGGTAGGCGATAGTGAGGTTATACGGGATATGAGGAAGCTTGTCATCCTCCCAGTCAAATGAATCATCATAAAGCTTGGCATTGTCAAAAGGCTTTTCCGTATCGCCGAATTTTCTTTCCGCACATGAATTTCTCATGAACGGATCGGCCGTCCTGATCCCGTCAGCTTCATAACAGTAAGACATGTCAGGAGAAATGTCACCTTCCACTATGCACGAATAAATGCCGGACGATATCTCATAGTCCTTCATGCTGACATGGTCGGATTCTTCCATCCTGCCATCATATATGAACAGTTCAAGCGTGTTTCTAAACGGCAGGGAAACGGTAAACTGAACCCCGTCTTTGCAGCGGCATGCACCCATCGGATAGCCGGAGCCGGGTCTGTGATTATGTATGGATAAGTTATTGTTTGTCATATTATCGGTTGATTCCTTTGAGCATTCTTTGTAATTATAATGAAAAATGCGCATATTTTCAAGGAAAACGGCACAATCATTGATTATTTCACGCTTTATATGATATAATCACCCGCATCGGCAGCTATTGAAGCAAAGGAGTTAGAAATGGGCAAGAAAAAAGAATATGATGATACCGACATGACCGTGGAGATCGAGCTTACAGACGGTGAGAAGGTCATGTGCGCGATCGTTACGATCCTTACCGTTAAGGAAAAGGACTATATTGTGCTACTGCCGCTCGATGAAGACGGACAGTCGAGCGAGGGCGAGGTATGGTTCTACGGATATAAGGAAGACGAGAATGATCCGAACGTTGAACCGGAACTTTTTTATATCGAGGATGATGACGAATATGAAATGGTGGCAGATGCCTTTGACGAATTTCTGGATGACGAGGAATTCGAACTTATGAAGGACAGCTGATCATACCCTCGTTACTTTTATCAGATCGCTCAGATATCTCTTTTTCTCCAGAATTTCATAAACGAATCTTGAAGGGCGTTTGCCGTGCTCACTTGAAAGGGAGCACAGGATCAGACGCTCTTTTGCGCGTGTCATCGCAACATACAGAAGCCTTCTTTCCTCGCCTATATCACAGGCCGAATTGCGAAGGTGCGGGAACAGTCCTTCCTGAAGTCCTATTATGAACACGCACGGAAATTCCAGCCCTTTTGAGGCATGGGCCGTCATCATCCTGACGGATTTTTCCTGTTCGCTTCCGAAAAGTCCTCTTTTCTCCGCTTCTTTTTTTATGATCTTCGCGCAGTATGCGCTTCTGTATAATATGGCTATATCCTGCGGACTGTATCCGTCGCTGTCCATAAGCTCTTCTATCCGGTCACACACGTATGCCGCCTGAACAGCGGCACTTTCGGTATTTACTATCTCTACGTATCCCCTTCCCCGTCCTCTTACATGCTCCTGGATAGGACGGTCTATCCTGTCCGGGTCATGCCTTATCAGCGTATCGGCGGCCCCTATGACGCTGGGGCAGCATCTGTAGTTCATCCGAAGGTCGACCCGCTTTGTCCTTCCCCGGTTCATGAATTTTTTCATGAGCGCCGGCCTTGCTCCACGGAAAGCATAAATCGACTGGTCATCGTCCCCTACCGCAAAAACGTTCATGTCATCCCCGGCAAGAAGCCGCAGCAGTTCATACTGTCCGTCATTGATGTCCTGGAACTCATCGACCAGAAAGTACCTGAATCTATTCTGCCACTTCCGCAGGACCGACTCATGCCTGCAAAAAAGATCGCGACACTTAATTATCATATCGTCAAAATCAATGACGCCTGCATTTTCGCAAAGCATGGCATACTCCCCGGCAAGCTTTATGAATGATTCCCTCTCCGGCTCATCCATTCCCCTTCCCCTGTCATTTCTTGTAAAAAAATCATCCGACAGGTTCCTGTATGATGATATCAGGCCGATGATCTCGCCTGCTTCGGTATCATCCTCGAAAATATCATATGAGCGCTTCAGATGCTCCGCAAATCCTTCCGCTTCTTCCTCCGTTATAAGCCTTGCCGCATCCGGGTCATATTCCTTGAGTATATGGTAGAACACAGCGTGAAATGTCCCGAATGTCACAGGATAGAGACACCCCTCGGTCCGTCTTTCAAATCTTGCCTTCATCTGTGCGGCTGCTTTTTTTGAAAACGTGATGACGAGAATGCTCTCAGGAGGGATTCCGGCTTTCTCGATCATCATCCGGATCCTTTCGACGAGAAGATGCGTCTTGCCGCTGCCCGGGCCTGCAAGGACGAGCATCGGCCCGTTTACATGAACGGCCGCCTGGTACTGTTCTTTATTCAGATTCATTCATACCTCCTGTTCCGTAATTTTATATAATGTATTTACCTGTCGGATAAGTGTGTTATAATACAGCGATGAAATGATTTTCGGAGGATATCGTATTGAAGCCTTCAAGGATCAAGCCCTACCATATCATTCCCGCCAGTTTCCTTATGGCAATAGCATGCGGCACACTGCTGCTAATGCTTCCTTTTGCCACCGCCACAAGGCAGCCGGCCGGATTTCTGACTTCCCTTTTTACCGCAACTACATCGATATGCGTCACAGGACTGGTCGTAGTCGATACATATGCTTATTGGAGCCTTTTCGGCCAGTTTGTGATACTGGTCCTCATTCAGATAGGCGGTCTCGGTGTTGTCGCCGTTGCTTCGATGATCATGCTTATCACCGGCAAAAAGTTTTTCCTGTCGGGACGTATGCTTCTCGGGGATTCCCTGAATTTTGACAGAAGGCAGGGTGTCCTGCACTTTCTGACCGATATGTTCAAAGGAGTGCTTACAGTTGAGGCATGCGGCGCCCTGATCTTCGCGGTCAAGTTCATTCCCATGATGGGAATATCCAAAGGATTATGGGCATCGCTCTTTCAGTCCGTATCGGCTTTCTGCAATGCCGGGATGGATGTCATCGGGCCTGACAGCATGATAGGCCTTCGTGATTCCTACACGGTGATGTTCACCACCATGGCCCTTATCGTGCTCGGCGGCATCGGATTCGTGGTATGGTTTGACGTGATATCGGGCCTAAAAGAAGGCATCCGCTTCAGATATTCTCCGGCCAAGGTATTTTCACATCTTCCGGAGCATACAAAGGTCGTTATTTTGATGACCGTGTTTTTAATCATAAGCGGAGCGGCATTCATTTTTGCCGCGGAATACAGCAACCCTGATACATTAGGCGGCATGGACCTTGCGGACAAGATAGTGAACAGCCTGTTCCAGTCGGTGACGCTTCGCACGGCCGGATTTGCTTCCATTCCGCAGGAAAAGCTCACTGAACTATCATGCACTGCCGGATATGTGCTCATGTTCATAGGCGGCTCACCGGTAGGCACGGCAGGCGGCGTCAAGACAATGACGGCATTCCTGTTTTTCATAAATGCATTTTCATACATTCATTCCAAGAAGGAAAACCTGGTCTTTCGAAGGCGCGTGCCAGAAGAGATCATGAAGAAAGCATCAGCCATCATAATGTTTTCGCTTGCCACCGTGTTCGTATTCAACATCCTTCTTATGAGCCGGGGAGGAATATCCCATACAGATGCACTTTATGAAGTGATAAGTGCCCTCGGTACGGTCGGGCTGTCAAGAGCCCTGACCCCTACGCTTGACAGTGTCGGAAGGGTGATCATCATAGCAGCCATGTATCTCGGAAGGGTCGGCCCGATATCCATGGCGATCTTTTTCACCATAAACAAAAACAGCGATAACATGATAAAACACGCAAACGGCAAGTTTATCGTAGGTTAGGAGGTATTCGCATGAAAAAATCGATAGCAGTACTCGGACTCGGAAAATACGGAAGAAGCCTTTCCGAAAATCTGTACCGCATAGGCGCGGATGTGCTGGCTGTAGACCATAATGAGCAGCTTGTTGATGAATTTGCCGGAAAATGCACGGCGGCTGTATGCGCAAATCTTACAAATGAAGACGAGGTGCTTGCCCTCGGGCTCAAAAACATGGATATGGTCGTCACCGCAATGGGCGATAATCTGGCGGCATCCATAATGGCGATCACGGTAGCTAAGGAGCAGGGGGTTCCGATAGTCATCTCAAAAGCATCCACGGACCGCATGGCCACTATCTTAAAAAAAGTCGGTGCCGACAAGATAATCGATCCCGAAGGCGAAGGCGGCGCACGGTCGGCCCGCATAATGCTTTCTTCGATATTTAAGGACGTCTATGAACTCGACGACAATATGTACATGATAGAAATGACTCCCAAAAGCGAGTGGATCGGCAAAGACCTTATTGAGCTCGACCTTCGCGGGAAAATGAAACTGAACATCGTTGCGGTCAAACAGAAAGGTTCGACGTTTCACTTTGTCGATCCCAGAATTCCGTTTACAAAGGATGACGTTCTCCTTGTCGTAACGGAAAAAGGAAACATTAAGGGGGATCTGTGACGGTCAGGAAAGCTTTTCTATAGCCGCCTTTATCCTCCAGACCGATTCATCCTTTCCGAGGATCTCCATAAGCTCGGTTGCTCCTCCCGGTGTCATCTGCTTGCCGGACATTGCCGTGCGGATAGGCCACATAACAAAACCGGTCTTGTATTCATGCCCTGCGGCAAATTCCGAAAGGAGTGCGAACAGACTGTCATTTGAATAGTCGGTGCATTCCTCCAGAAGCGGCAGGACCTCCTCAAGAAGCCGCAGCGACGTGACGGCATCCGTCTTCATCTTTTTGTGCGTATATAATGCAATGTCATACTCCGGCACGGCCTCAAAGAAATCCACATGGTCTTTTATATCCGGCAGTATCTCTATCCTTGTCCTGACCATCTCGGCTATCTTCTTAAAGTCAAGGTCACGCTTTATCGCATCCTTCAGATACGGAAGCGCAAGATCATAAAACCTTTCGGGATCCATTGCCTTGAAATACTCTCCGTTCATCCACTTGAGCTTCGTGTAGTCAAAGACCGCGGGAGACTTGCTCATCTTAGTATAGTCAAACTTTTCTATGAGCTCGGCAAGGCTCATTATCTCAACATTGTCCTCGGGTGACCATCCGAGGAGCGCTACGAAATTGACGACTGCCTCGGATATGAAGCCCTGCTCGATAAGATCCTCGTAGGAAGAATGTCCGCTGCGCTTTGAGAGCTTTTTATGTTCCTCATCCGTGATCAGCGGACAGTGGACATAGACGGGAATATCCCATCCGAACGCCTCATAGAGCCTGTTATATTTGGGCGTTGAAGAAAGATACTCGTTCCCCCTTACAACATGCGTGATGCCCATCAGATGGTCGTCAATGACATTTGCGAAATTGTATGTTGGATATCCGTCTGATTTTATCAGGATCATGTCATCAAGCTCGGCATTATCCACGGTGATGTCACCATATATCTCATCATGAAAAGTCGTCGTTCCGGTATTCGGATTATTCTGCCTTATGACATACGGCATTCCCTTGTCAAGGTTTGCCTGAACCTCTTCCTTCGAAAGCGACAGGCAGTGCTTGTCATAGACGTTGATCTCCTTGCCTCCGACATCCACTGTCAGTCCCTCAAGACGCTCTTTTGTGCAGAAGCAGTAATATGCCTTGCCCTCGTCAACGAGCTGCTTTGCATATTTCATATATATCCCGGCCTTCTGTCTCTCACTCTGGACATAAGGGCCGACACCGCCGTCTTTGTCGGGTCCCTCATCATGTATGAGTCCGGTCTTTTCCAATGTGCGATATATTATGTCAACCGCTCCGTCAACATACCTTTCCTGATCGGTATCTTCTATGCGCAGAAGAAACTGCCCGTTTTCGTGCTTTGCAATAAGATATGCATATAATGCCGTCCGTAGGTTACCTACATGCATCCTTCCGGTCGGACTGGGTGCGAATCTGGTTCTTACTGTACTCATTTCATTCCCTGCTTTCCGTTAATTTTCTTACACACAGTATATTCATTATATATGATTTTCATGAAATTAACAGTAGAAAAAAAGGGGCAGAATTGATAAACTATTGTTGCTTTCCATGAACAAAAACGAAAGGTCGGGACTTCTAAATGGCTGAACATATTACCATCGAAGATATAAGGCAGGTCGCACCGCTCGGGCTCATCGTGCACAAAAGCTGTCAGGAGCTCGGGGCCGCCGTAGACAAGAGGATCGTTGAATACAGGAAACGCCAGAACCTTAAGCACCGTGATGCAAGCGCATTTTTCGGATACGAAAAGGATTCCTACATCCTCGACTGCGAATGGCCCAGGTTCGGTACCGGAGAGGGAAAATCGGTCCTGCGGGATTCATCGAGGGGAATGGACATATTCATCCTCGCCGATGTATGCAACCACAGCAATTCATTTACAGTCAACGGTTTCGTGCACTACATGTCTCCCGATGACATTTATATGGATATCAAGCGGGTCATCGCGGCGATCGGCGGAAAAGCACACAGGATCACGGTCATAATGCCGTTTCTTTACGAATCCCGCCAGCATAAACGGTCACTGCGCGAATCGCTCGACTGCGCAATGGCGCTCGAGGAGCTTGCAGACATGGGTGTCAACGACATCATCACCTTTGACGCGCATGACCCCAAGGTTCAGAATTCCGTCCCTCTGTGCGGATTCGATAACTTCACTCCCCCTTATGAGTTCATTTCATCCCTGATACATTATGAGAAGGACCTTATAATCGACAAGGACCATCTCGTCGTCATAAGCCCCGATGAGGGTGCACTTGACCGCGCGGTATATTTTGCCGGAGTTCTCGGCGTCAATACCGGCATGTTCTACAAACGCAGGGACTACACAAAAGTCATCAACGGCAAAAATCCGATAGTTGCGCATGAATTTTTAGGTGACGAGATCGACGGCAAGGACGTCATCATAATCGACGACATGATAAGCTCGGGCGGCAGCATGATGGATACGGCCAAGCAGCTGAAGGCCATGAACGCAAAGCGCGTATACGTTTGCTGCACCTTCGGCCTTTTCACCGAGGGTATCGAGATATTTGACAAAGCTTATGATGAATGCGTATTTGACAAGATAATATGCACCAACCTCTGCTACCATGATCCCGAGATCAACTCGAGGCCTTATTTCATTGAAGCAGACATGAGTGAATTCCTTGCGACGGTTGTTGATTACATGAACCATGACATTGCAATGTCAAAGGTACATACCAACACAGAAAAGATCCATGATATCCTGGCACGTTACAACCGGAGGATAGGAACTGAATTTTTGGCGGATGATAACGCCTAAAGGCTGTATGGAAAGGCGTTTTTGTGCCATCTGATCTCATCCCCTTCTATCGCGACAACGTCAAACCTTATGTTCGCATCATAAGGAAGTTTTCTTATAAGCCTGTAATAATCCGCTGTTTTTGAAATGGTTCTTGCTTTTGATATGCCTACCGCTTCTTCGGGATGTCCTGAGGAGGCGGTTTTTCTGTATTTTACTTCGACGAATACCGTATAATCGCCGTCGGAAGCAATAAGATCGATCTCACCCAGCCTGCACCTGAAGTTTTTCTCAAGGACTGTAAGCCCCTGTTTTTCAAGAAATGCAGCGGCCTCATCTTCCTTTTTTGATCCGACCTGTCTTTTGTTCATCACTTTCCGAGCTTGCCCCTGATCCTCTCCATGTTGTCAACAAATACCAGTATCTCGGCAACTACCTCGTAGAGCTCGGGAGGTATGTAATCACCGATATCGAGCTTTGAAAGCGTGCCCGCGAGTTTTGCATCCTCGTGGATCGGGACATCATTTTCCTTCGCCTGCTCGATTATGCGTTCAGCGACCCTGCCGCGTCCGGTAGCCACGATCTTAGGCGCCATGTCATTGGGATCATATTCAAGGGCGACCGCCTGTTTAACTTTTTTCTTCTCGTCTTCCGCCATCTTATGCCCTTACGTCAAATCTCATCTTGGATACCATGACAGGTGCCCGGGGATTAGCCTCATCCTTCGTGAATTCATCGGTGATCGGAGTTATGGGCTCACCCGGCATTTTCTGTGTCACCTTCGTGCTCGTATTATATCCCTTATCCTCAAGCCTCTTTGTCAGCTCATCGATATGGGAGGCGATAAAATCAAGCAGTTCCTCCGTCTCCAGATAGAAGTTCGTGCTCACCTTCGTATAGTCACGCATGCTGACATATACATCCATCGGTCCGAGGTGCTCCATGTCAAGATGGAGGAGTGCGGTGAAGTTTCCGTCAGACTCGGAGAGGTTCTTCTTTTTCGTATAAACGTACAGTTCGCCATTTGCATCCTCTCCCGCCATTTTGAGCGGGATCTGGACATAGCTTACCAGTTCGTTCAGCTGGTTCATGAAGCTCACGTTGTCATTTATGGCGCCTGCAGACCTTGCGGCCGCCGAATCATCCCTTCCTATCGTCTCCATAAGCGCCGCGGTCTTGGTCGCAGTCCTCTGTATCCTCTCATAAAGCTCATCTATCTTCTCCGCCGATACATCTGAAGGCTTTATTGACATCTGGGCCTTTAAAGAATCCTTAACGAGCTTTGAAAAGCCCTCAGACTTAAGAAGTGAATCAAGCTTCTGTGTCACTCTGAGCTTCTGCCCCAGCGCATTGAGTTCCGCAGACGCCTCTGCTTTTATGGTTTCGGCGGCAGGCACTTCCGATGCCGTGCCCCTTGCGCCTCCCTTTAATGCGGCGACATCATTCATGGCTGAATTTAAAAGATTGCCTTCATCGGCCGCCTCGGAGCCTTCCTCGGAATAGGCCGCAAGCTGCGTCTCTATAACTTTTATATCATCAAGCGGGTAATCCCTGACAAGCTCTTTAACCGCCTTCATGACTTCAGAAGGATCGAGAGGTTCATGTATGTCGGACTGCTGTCCGGCAAGGATCATCAGATCCCTGACCTCATTCGAAAGGACCGTCTGTTCTTCCGCCGACAGGGAAATGTTTGCATTTATGAGATCCGCGGCAGAACCTTCCGGCGGCAATGCTTCGGTTCCTTCCGTCAGGATCGTTGGAACGGTGCCTGCTCCGGCTGCATCCTGTATGACAGTTCCGTCTGCAGGACTCAGAACAGTTTCAGCTGCCGCGGCATTTTCTCCGCCCGCGGTCACCGGTGCCTCTTCCCCGGCGACCGGTTCTGTGGCAGGCCGCAGAGCATTATCAGGCATTATCGTGTCGAGATTTTCGGTATCTATAAGATCGAGGACCTCGCTTATAACCTCCTGCGGGGTAAGCTGCGAGAACTGTCCGGTACTTCCGGGAACGGATTCTCCGGCCGAGGAGACGGCCTCTTTCAGAAGATTGGCGATACCTTCCGAAACATTCGCAAGATCTGCCGTTATCTGATGTTCAAAGCTCCTGTAGTTGTCAAACTGTACAGCGTTCTCATGGGTTATCGGCATGCCAAGCTTTGTCATCTGCACTATCGATTCAGGGGAAATATCGGAATTAGCCGAAACGCTTCTGAACATTTCGGAAAGGGCATTCCTGTTGACGGGCATGCTCTCTGTCATCATTCTGTCGGTCATCGCAAGAGTCGTGGAATTTACCGGCAGTCCCGCGGCCTTAAGGGCAGACATCGCCGCACCGGTGTTTGCAAGATTGGCAAACAGGGGCCGTAGTGCCGTCTGGTTCTCACTGTTTTTGGAGACTTCAAAAGTCAGCCTCATGCCGACTTCAATATCGGCACTGCCGGTAAGCTTTGCCTGGATGGTCTGGTCATTGTCAAGACGTATCCTTACCTGGTCGCCTTCCTTTTCGATGATCTCGCCCGATACGGTGCTGCCCGTGATCGGTCCGGATCCATCCGCCACCCTGGCCGAAGTGCTCTCCCTGGCCGTATCCGTACCTGCTGAGTATGCTCTGGCGCGTTCGCTGTTAGAATAGCTTGTGTCAATATAGATAGGCATAGTCCCGTCTCCCGGAGCCATCTGCATGGGCAGATGCCATCCTCAGATAAAATTGCCGATGAACGTCCGTCTGTGAATAGGGCACGGCCCCAGTGTCCTGATGGCATTTATATGCTCTGCGGATCCGTATCCCTTGTTTGATGCGAAATTATAACCCGGATACTTACTGTCCATCTCTTCCATGAAACGGTCCCTCGTTACCTTCGCGACAATGCTCGCGGCCGCTATCGAGCAGCTCTTTGCATCGCCCTTGATGATAGGGACCTGCTTAATGTCCACGTCCGGGATAGTAACTGCATCGTTTAATAATATATCGGGTTTTATTTTAAGATTCATAATGGCAAGACGCATGGCTTCGTATGTGGCCTGCAGTATATTGATCTCGTCGATCCGCTCGTGACTTACCGATGCGACAGATACCGCAGCGGCTTTCTCATATATGACATCATACAGTTCGTCGCGCTTTGCCGATGACAGCTGTTTTGAATCGTTGAGATACAGTATCCTCTCATCTTTTTTCAGTATGACAGCACCTGCTACCACAGGTCCGGCAAGAGGTCCCCTTCCGACCTCATCGATCCCGCAGATCGCCGAATAACAAGCGTACTCTTTTTCAAAAGATAACATGCGCTCCGTTCTTTCGAGTTCTGCCTGATAGCGGTCATATGCCTTTTGTGCTTTACGTACCAATTGGATAACGCCGCTTCTTTCATCTCCCGAGTGTTCTTCTATAAACCGCGTAAATTCGCCTTCCGGCAGATTATTAAATTGTGTTTTGATGTCGCCTATGCTCTGTGCCATTTGGAATAATACCCGTTTCATATATATTGTTATTTTTTCATATAATAACGCTATATATTGTGGTTTTTCTCAGAAAAGCTTCATTCTTGCAACAGGAAGCAGCCTTATAAAAACTCTGCCTGTTATTCTTGTGGAAGCAACGGTTCCGACTTCCTCATAGCGAGAGTCGATGCTTTCTTTTCTGTTGTCGCCGAGTACAAAATATTCCCCGGAAGACAGCTTTACAGGTGATGCGGCAAGACCGGCATATTCCGGTGCATCCAAGCCCTCGGTGTCGGAAATGTCCTCACCGTCTATATATATGACCCCGTCGGTGATCTGAACCGTTTCTCCGGGAAGCCCTATGACACGCTTTACGAGCTCCTCTCCCGTTCCGCTCTGTCTGAATACGATTATATCAAATCTTTTGGGATCACGGAACCGATATGAGATCTTGTCGATCAGAACACTGTCATTGTTCTCAAGCGTATGTTCCATCGAATGGTTATGAACCTCGACACGTTCGACAACGTACCGGGATAAAAGAAATGCGAGCACAAGGACCGCCAGAATGAAAAGTCCCGTTTCCAAAAGAACCCCTGCTATACCGGATCTTCTTTTTCTTCTCCTGCCCATATAATCCCGATCCCCCTATGGTCTTTCAAGTGATATGCGCCCTAACCGTCCCGACCGGTATTCATCGATAAGGCATTTTGCCGCCTTGTCATAGTCCGGTGCGCCTCCCTTTTTCAGGCATCCGCGTTTAAGCGCTATGCCATCGAGTATATGCAGGGCATCATCATCCTCATCGATCTCAAATCTCATGGATATTGTCTGCGGATAGGCGGCTTTCAGCTTTTCAATGAGCTTGAGCGCAAGCTCGGCACCGTCAACGATCTCATCGCTTACAGACCCGATGATCGCCAGGTTTATGCCGGTATCCCGGTTTTCAAACTTAGGCCACAGTATGCCGGGAGTATCGAGAAGTTCAATGCTTCTGTCAAGCTTTATCCACTGCTTGCCCTTTGTCACACCCGGCTTGTTTCCGGTCTTGGTGCTCGCCCTTCTGCTCAGCGAATTGATGAAGGTCGACTTGCCGACATTCGGAATTCCCACGATCATGGCGCGCACCGGCCTGTTGATGATGCCGCGCTTCCTGTCCCTCTCTGTCTTTTCACGGAATATCTCGGCTATCATGCCCCTGATCGGCTCAAATCCTCCTCTGTTCCTTGAATCAAGCAGGAGGGCGGGCATATTCTTCTCCTTAAAATAACCGAGCCAGGCATCATTCGCCCCGGGATCGGCAAGATCGGACTTATTAAGGAGCACGAGACGTGCCTTTCCCTTTGCGAGCTCATCTATATCTGGATTCTGCGAAGACAGCGGTGCCCTTGCATCAAGGAGCTCAATGACAAGGTCGATGAGCTTAATGTCAGACTGCATCATCCTCTTTGCTTTTGTCATATGTCCGGGATACCACTGGACGTTCATCAGTTTATCCTCCCTGACTGCCTGTTGCGGAACTTAAGCCTGTACCATGCCTTGCCCTCTATCATGCCCCTGCTTATGTTTCCGATATTGGCGCTTCTAGAATCTTCGGAATTGTTCCTGTTGTCCCCCAGGACAAAATACTCATCAGCACCGAGGACTATAGGGGAAGCAGCAACTCCGGGGTCCCTTGTGTCCTCCGCCTTATCTCCCGTATATATGGCACCGTTTATCACCACCTTGCCCTGTATTATCTGCACGGTATCACCGGGTACCGCAACGACACGCTTTACGGACAGATGGGCATTCTCATTGCCGTTAGGGCGGAATACGATGACATCGCCCGGCTTCGGGGCGGAAAACTGATATGCGATCCTGTTTATCAGGACCTCCTGGCCTCCCGAAAGCGAAGGCTCCATTGATTCACCGACAACACCCGTTCTTATGCCGAACGCCGATACCAATGCAACACCGAGAAAAACCGCAATGAAGATCAGAAATACCCACTGCAGTATCTGATACAAAATTCCTATATTGAACTTTCTCTCATGATTAATGTATGAAAGTGATGGCCCTCCGGCCCTTTTAGGTCTTCCAAATGCCAAATCCGATACCCCTTAAGTAAAATGAAAGCACTTGCAATGCAAGTGCTTTTCATATCAGCGAATAAGTTCTTTGACCTTAGCACTCTTACCGGAACGCTGTCTCAGGTAGAAGAGCTTAGCCCTGCGGACTTTACCGCGTCTTACAACTTCGATCTTCTCAACATTAGGTGAGTGAAGGGGCCATGTCTTCTCAACGCCTACTCCGTTTGAATTCTTGCGGACCGTAAAAGTCTCACGGTTGGATCCGCCCTGGCGCTTGATGACCGTTCCTTCAAAGACCTGTATCCTCTCGCGGTTACCCTCTTTGATCTTGCCGTATACCTTGACGGTATCTCCTACGGCAAACTCGGGAACCGAATCTTTCAGCTGCTCGGCTTCGATCTCTCTGATAATGTCATTCATATTGATTCCTCCTAATGATCCGGACGTTCTTAACTATAATAGGCAGAGGACCGTCTTTAATAACAACTATGATATGGTAACATACAGACCGCGCAAATGCAAGGGATTATTTGCAAGTCCGGCCTGTTATTTTCTTTTCCGGCGCTTCTTTTTCGGGGCAAATTCATCCGGATGGCTTCTGACGTATTTCCTGAACAGGTCAAATCGGCGTTCCATCGTGCGCAGAAGCGACTGTTCATGACGCCATGCAGCCACCTTTTCGTGGTCTCCGGATATCAGGACCGGCGGCACCTTCACGCAATGCCACTCTTCGGGCCGTGAATACTGCGGATACTCTAAAAGACCGTCTCCGAAAGATTCCGTGATTCCGGATTCTTCGTTTGAAAGTACCCCGGGCAGAAGACGCGACACCGCATCCACGATTATCATCGCCGGGATCTCACCACCAGTCAGGACATAATCCCCGACGGAAACGTGGTCTGTCACGATCTCGTCAAGTACGCGCTCATCTATCCCCTCATAATGGCCGCAAAGGATCACAATATCCTCTTCTTTCGAAAACTCTTCGGCCATCTTCTGGTCAAATACGCCGCCCTGCGGAGTCATATATACAACCCTGACCCTGTTATCTTCCCCGGATCCTCCCTTTTTTTCACGTATCCTCTTTATGATATCTTCATAGCACAGGTACACCGGCTCAGCCTGCATCAGCATCCCGGCTCCTCCGCCATAAGTGTAATCATCGACTTTGTTATGTTTGTTATGCGCAAAATCGCGTATATTGACCGCTTCAACCGAAACAAGGCCTTTCTCAGCCGCCCTTCCTATAATGCTCTCGGAAAGTGCAGACATTACCATATCGGGAAACAGGGTCATGATATGAAAATCCATATATGTTCCTCTTTCAATTGCAATATGTGCCACAAAGATGCCGCAGGCAGATCAGGCGCAATGATAAGGGACAGGGATCACATACGAAGCTCAGTCCAGCAGACCGTCGAGGACATGTATCCTAATCATCCCGCCTTTAATATCCACATCAAGCACGCATTCCTTTATAGCAGGAAGCAGTAGCTGCCTGCCGTCATCAAGTTCTATGGAATACACATCATTTGCACCTGTCTGGATCACATCCGTAATCTCACCGGCAAGTCCGGCATCCTCATCTTTGACCTTAAGGCCTATAAGATCGGCAATGAAGTATTCATCCTTTCCCGGTTTCACTGCATCCGCACGTGTCACGAATATCCCGTGTCCGCAGTATTTTTCTATTGATTCGATACTGCCATGGTCCTTAAATGCGAGTATGGCAAACTGCTTGAAAAACTTGGCCGATACGCACTCAAGCGTATCATATCCGTCCTTAGTCTCAACAAGCGTTTTCTTCAGCTTTTTAAATCTCCTGATGTCATCCGTCATCGGAAAGACGCGGACTTCGCCGTGCACACCGTGTGTTTTCGTGATGACTCCTATCTGAAGCAGATCTTCCAAAACGTTATACCCCATAAACCGTTTAAGGAGGGATCAACCATCCCTCCTTAACGCATTCCGATCACTGAACTATATCAACCATTACCTTCTTGGGCAGATCGGCAGATGCCGCCTTGACGACTCCGCGGATCGCCTTTGCGATCCTTCCCTGCTTGCCGATGACTTTTCCCATGTCCGAAGAAGCAACTTTAAGTTCTATTACTATGGATCTGGAATCTTCTTTTTCGGTTACCGCAACCTGGTCCGGATTATCGACCAGAGCCTTTGCGATGACCTCCACGAGTTCTTTCATAGTATTCCTCCGTTTTGTTTTGGTGGATTATTTCTCGATACCGGCAAGCTTAAAGAGCTTTCCGACTACCTCAGTGGGCTGTGCTCCGACGCTGAGCCACTTCTTGGCTTTCTCTTCATCGATCCTGTATGTGCTCGGGTCCGTATTGGGATCATATGTTCCGATCTCCTCGATACATCTTCCGTCACGAGGGCTTCTTGAATCTGCCACGATGATCCTGTAGTAGGGAGCCTTCTTCTGTCCCATTCTCCTGAGTCTGATCTTTACTGCCATTTTTGATTTCCTCCGTAATAAAATGTTTTATATGGATCTATAGTTAAAACGGGAGTCTGAATCTTCCACGTTTTCCCATCATGCCCGGAAGCTGTTTCATCATCTTCTGTGCTTCCCTAAACTGTTTGACGAATCTGTTGACCTCCGCTATGTCAACACCCGCGCCTTTGGCGATCCTATGCTTTCTTGAAGGTGTCAGAAGGTCCGGATCCGCCCTTTCTGCCTTTGTCATGGACAACACTATCGCTTCTGACCTTGCCATCTTCTTATCATCAATCTGGTCGGCAATGTTTCCCATTGATGCACCCTTCGGGAGCATCGACCCCATGCCGGGAAGCATTGACATTACCGAAGCAAGTCCGCCCATGTTCTTCATCTGGTTCATGCTCTCAAGGTAATCGTTAAAATCGAATTTGCCCTTTTTGAGCCTTGCGGACATCTCTTTTTCCTTGTCCGCATCGATCTGCTCGGCCGCCTTGTCGATAAGGCTTAAGACATCTCCCATGCCGAGTATCCTTGATGCCATCCTGTCCGGATAGAACTGGTCCAGATCTTCGAGCTTTTCGCCCATACCTACGAACAGGATCGGTCTTCCCGTGACAGCCTTTACCGAAAGTGCTGCACCGCCCCTGGCATCGCCATCCATCTTCGATAAGATCACGCCGTCAACGCCGATCTTTTCATTAAATGCCTCGGAAACATTAACGGCTTCCTGTCCGGTCATAGCATCGACCACAAGGAGCGTCTGATGTACGGTGACCGCTTCCTTTATGCGGCGAAGCTCATCCATGAGCTCTTCGTCTATCTGGAGCCTTCCGGCGGTATCTATAATGACGATATTGTCGCCGTTTGATACTGCGGCATCCATTGCGGCACGGACGATCTTAACGGGATCCTTTTCGCCCTCTATCCCAAAGAAATCGGCCGAAACCTTTCCGGCATTGACTTTCAGCTGTTCATACGCCGCCGGACGGTATATATCACAGGCAACAAGAAGGCTCTTCTTGCCTTTCTTTGAAAGCTTTAAGGCGATCTTTGCCGCACTTGTCGTCTTACCGGAGCCCTGGAGGCCGCACATCATGATCACGGTCTTGGCCTGACCGGGCTGAAGCTCGAGCTCGGCCGTCTCCGAACCCATAAGGGCGGTCATTTCCTCATTAACGATCTTTATGACCATCTGCCCGGGATTAAGGCCGTTCATTACATCACTGCCGACGGCTCTTGCCTCAACGCTCTTTATGAACTGCTTGACAACCTTGAAGTTTACGTCTGCCTCAAGGAGGGCCATCTTTACTTCCCGGAGCGCCGCCTTGACGTCGAGCTCCGTCAGCCTTCCTTTTCCTCTAAGGTTCTTGAAGACATTCTGCAGTTTATCGGTAAGGCTTTCAAATGCCATATCATCTTCCCTGCCGGGCTTTTATAACATCTCGATCATAGCGCGCGCCATCTTTTTGACCTCCTCATCATCGGTCGAGGCGATGATGCTGTCGGCAAGGCGCCGCATCTGCCGGAATCTTTCGACAAGCCCGAGTTTGTTTTCATAATCCTCAAGAATGCGGTCACACCGTCTGAGGATATCATGGACGCCCTGCCTTGAGATGTTATACTCTTCGGCAAGCTCTGAAAGCGAGCAGTCATTATATACCGCATCCTCATATATCTGCCTCTGATGTTCGGTAAGAAGCTCCCCGTAAAAATCATAAAGCAGATTTTTCTTAGCGATATCGTCCATAACAATCGATATACTACAACAAACGAAAAAAGGTGTCAAGCATTTTTGCTTGACACCTTTGAGAATCCGATAAAATAAGGCTTAATAATATCCCTTGGGATCCCAGTTGAGGTTATCTCTCTGATATTCACGGTTGAACTGATAATCTTCAAATCCCTTGCTGTATGCCTGGTATCCGAGTGTATTCACATTGTTTGCAAATTCGGCGGCCTTCTGGGCTGCAACCGCTGCCCTTTTTTCATATTCTGCCTTTAAGATCGCAAGCTTGACATTGAGGGCATCGATCTCTTTCTGAAGTGAAGGAGATGTCGGAAGCATTACCTGATATCCTGCGATAGCCCTTTCAACCTCGGCAATCTGTGCAAGTGTTCCGTTCGCCATGTTGGCAGCGCCGTCCGCAGCGAATTTTGATGCCTGAAGCGTTGTCAGGTCATAGAGCGCGATACGGTTAGCCGCAAATTTGTCTTCAAACGCCTCACGTCCCTTTATGTTGGTGAGGAACGCCTTGGAATTGTTGAGCTGTGTGAGCCACCACTGGCTGACATTAACGGCATTCTGATATTCAGCCGCTGCAACTTCGTAATCAAGAAGCGAATGAGCAGGATCTGCCTTGATCGCATTGAACTTTGCAAGCTTTGCGGCTTCATCCGCCTTGGCAGCATTATAATTTGCAGTCGCATTGGCAATGTCAGAGCTGGCATCATTGATGATATCATATGTGCATGAAAGAGCAGCTTTTGCATCAACCGATGATGCGGTAAAGATCACTCCTGCGAGCACTGCCGATGAGATTAACATCATTACTTTTCTGATCATTTTTCCACCTTTCATTTGCGAACAGTTGTTATTCAATCAATTGACGATTATATATTTTACTACGTTTATCCCGATAAAACAAGTCCAAATTGGCATATCAGATGCTAGTGCGGACGATCTTCGGCTTATATCCGCCCTCTTCGAGCGCCTTCAATATGCTGTTCTTATGCTCCGTGCCGAATGCCTCGAGCGTGATCCGAAGCTCAACGGCGGCATTTCTGTTCGTTGATACGAACTGGTTGTGTTCAAGCTTGATGACATTTCCGTTTTCCTTCGCGATGACGCCCGCGACCCTCGAAAGTTCTCCCGGCTTGTCAGGCAGAAGGACGGATACGGTAAATATGCGGTCTCTCATGATGAGGCCCTGCGATACTACCGATGACATAGTGATGACATCCATGTTGCCGCCCGATAATATCGATACTATCCTCTTATTCTTTACCTTGAGATGGTCAAGTGCCGCAACGGTGAGAAGCCCCGAGTTTTCAACGATCATCTTATGATTTTCGACCATGTCGAGGAATGCAACGATAAGTTCCTCATCCCCGACCGTGACTATGCTGTCTATGTTTTTCTGGACATAAGGGAAGATGACGCTTCCGGGAGTCTTGACCGCCGTGCCGTCTGCAATTGTGGATACGCCGGGAAGCGTAGTCACGGCACCTGCCTCGATTGATGCCTTCATGCAGGCCGCTCCCTTAGGCTCAACGCCAATGACTTTTATCTTGGGGTTGAGAAGCTTCGCAAAAGTCGATACCCCGGCCGCCAGGCCTCCCCCTCCGATGGGCACGAGTATATAGTCGACTACAGGCAGGTCGCGGAAGATCTCCATGGCAATGGTTCCCTGCCCCGTGGCAACCGCCTCGTCATCAAACGGATGGATGAAGGTGTATCCTTCCTTTTGGGCAAGCTCGAGCGCTTTTTCGCACGCTTCGTCATATACATCACCGTAGAGTATCACTTCCGCACCGAGGTTTTTGGTGCGGTTAACTTTAATGAGGGGTGTTGTCGTGGGCATGACTATGACGGCCTTGAGTCCGAACGCCTTTGCGGCATAGGCCACTCCCTGCGCATGATTGCCCGCGGATGCGGTGATGATCCCGCGTTCCCTCTCCTTTTTGGACATCGTGCTGACCTTATAATAAGCGCCACGAAGCTTATAAGCTCCGGTCATCTGCATGTTCTCGGGCTTGAGGTATACCTTGTTCCCGGTACGCTCACTTAAGTAGGAGCTGTATACCAGTTTGGTCTCCTTGGTCACTTCTTTTACTATTTCGCTCGCTTCTTCAAACCTGTCAAGCGTAAGCATATCACTCTTCTTCTGTTTCGCCGGCATCTTCCGCTCCTTCCCTGTAGAACAGGGCTTTTACATAATCATCAGCATCAAACTTCTGCAGATCGTCTATTCCTTCCCCGACTCCTATATATTTGACGGGTATCCCGAGTTCCGACTGTATCGCTATCGCGATCCCACCTTTGGATGTACCGTCGAGCTTTGTTATGACTATTCCGGTAACATCTGTCGCGGCATGAAACTCCCGCGCCTGGCTTATGGCATTCTGTCCCGTCGCACCGTCAAGCACAAGAAGGGTCTCTCGGACGGCATCCGGATACTCCCTGTCGATTATCCTGCTCATCTTGGCGAGTTCTTCCATCAGGTTCTTTTTGTTGTTGAGCCTTCCCGCCGTGTCAATGAGTAGGATGTCAGTTTCCCTCGACTTTGCGGCGGATACCGCATCATATACGACAGAGGACGGATCCTGGCCTTCCCTTCCGGTAATGATATATGCGCCGCTCCGCTCGGCCCAGACGGTGAGCTGCTCGAGCGCTGCCGCCCTGAAAGTGTCGGCCGCCGCGATCATGACCTTCTTTCCGCGCGACCTGTACTGTGCCGCAAGCTTACCGATGGTCGTAGTCTTGCCCGCGCCGTTCACTCCTACAACAAAGACCACTGACCTGTTATCTTCGAAGCTGTAGTCGGCCTCACAGGTTTGCATCATCTTCCTGATGTTATCGACCATGTGCATGCCGAGTGCCTTGGGCTTTCTGATATGTTCGTAGTATTCATCACGTTTCAGGTTGTCGATTATATCCTGTGTGGCAACTACCCCGATGTCAGACAGTATGAGAAGCTCTTCAAGATCTTCATACAGGTCTTCATCTATGGAATCCCTCGAGAATACCTCTGAAAGGTTCTCATCAAGCTGCTTCCTTGTCTTCGAAAGTCCCGAGAACAGTTTTTCAAAAAATGCCATATCTAGTCATCCAGATCCTTATCTATCAGATTGACGGAAACGAGCGCGGATACACCCTTTTCCTGCATAGTTATTCCGTAGAGCCTGTCGGCCTTTTCCATCGTTCCTCTTCTGTGTGTGATGACGATGAACTGCGTATGCTCCGTAAGCTTTCCAAGATACCCAGCAAACCTTCCGACATTTGACTCATCAAGAGCCGCCTCTATCTCATCAAGAAGGCAGAACGGCGACGGCTTCAGGTTCTGTATCGCAAACAGCAGGGCGATGGCGGCGAGCGCCTTTTCTCCACCCGAGAGCATCAGCATGTTCTGAAGCTTCTTGCCGGGAGGCTGTGCGTTTATATTGATGCCCGCCTCAAGAATGTCCTCATCATCATTTATCTTGAGCGTTCCGGTGCCGCCCCCGAACAGTTCCTTGAATACCTTGTCAAATTCCTTGCCGATGAGCTTGAAGTTCTCTTCAAACTGTATCCTCATCTGCTTGTCAAGCTCCTCAAGTATTCCGAGGAGGTCCTTTTCCGCCTGCACAAGATCATCATGCTGAGTCTTGGTAAATGTGTATCTTTCCATCAGGAGCCTGTAGTCTTCGATGGCATTGACATTTACATCTCCGAGCTTTCGTATGCTGTCGCGGAGTCCGCCGATCTGCTTTCTCATGGATACGGCATCGGTCAGTGACTCATCTCTCATACCGGACGCAACAGAGAGTGTGATCTCGTACTCGTTCCACATATAGTTTATGCGGCCCTCCTGATCGGCTTCGGCTTTCTCCTTCTGCGAATTCAGTCGGAAAAGCTCCTTGTCGAGATCAGCAAGCTTCTTTGTGACCGCCTCCCTCTTTTCAAAGAAGGCTTTCTGACGGGCCGAAAATTCTTCTTTTGCGGAAACCGCTTCCTTAAGGGCTATCTCATTCTCGTCTGCGGTGCCTTCGGAAGCCTCGATCGTCTTTTTTATCTCGGCTATGTTCTCCTCTTTTTCCTTTATCTCATTTGCCGTGTCGGTTATACTCTTTTCCGCTTCGGCAAGCTCGCTCTCGAGGTGAGCGATCTCTGCGCGCACACGTTCAACATTCTGAAGCGCAAAATCCTGTTTCTGCTTCTTCTTAGACACTTCAAGGTCAAGGTCTGACTTAGCGATGACTTTTTCGGTCTCGGTATCGCGGAGCTTTTCAAGCCTCTGCCCGGCCTCGTTTATCGCAGCATTCAACTCTTCTTCCTTCTTTTCGGAAACCTTAAGCTCTTCCTTGGCGCTTTCCTGATCGGTAGTTATGCCCTTGGCCGCTTGCTGCATCTGTTCGAACTGCGTTTCAAGATTTGCATGTGCATCCACCATGTCATCCTTGTGTTTCATGGCGGATTCGACATTCATCTGTGCCGTGTTCTTCTGTATGTACAGTTCCTGCAGCTTTGCCTTGAAACCTTCTATCTCTTCACGCAAATTGCTTCTCTCCGACTTCGTGTTATCGATCTCATCCATGATGCTCTCGATCTCGTGAAGTCCCTTTTTCGCCTCCTGCTCAAGGGCATCTATCTCCCTTTTTCTTCCGAGAAGGTTTGATGCGTTCTTGAAAGAGCCGCCGGCGAGCGCACCGCCCGGCGTCAGGTATTCGCCTTCAAGCGTGACTATCCTGAGGGTATAGTTGTATTCCTTCGCAAGCGCAAGCGCATTCTCGACATTGTCTATGACTATGATCGCGCCGAGGAGCTGGCTGATGACATTCTCGTACTCATCCTTGGCACTTACAAGCTCATTTGCCATACCGATGAAGCCCTTTGCATTCCTCACCTCGGGCTTGTCAAATTCTCCTCGGTTCCTGGCGGTAGTAAGGGGCAGGAACGTCGCACGTCCCGCTTTGTTCTCCTTCAGGAACTGTATCATCCTGCGCGCGACATGCTCGTCTTTAGTGACTATATTCTGGATATTTCCGCCGAGTGCGGTCTCGACCGCGGTCTCATACTTGGGATCAACCTGCATGATGTCGGCAACGACACCTATTATCCCGGCAACCTTGCCCTTATGCTCCATGACGCGCTTGATGCTGTTCCCGTATCCGTCATAGCGTTCCGCAAGGTTCTTTAAAGTATCGAGTTTTGATTTTATCTCGTGGAATGATATCTGGGCTTCCCCGAGCTTTCTGTCAAGCTCTTCAAGCTTTGTGCGGAACCCGCCGAGCTTTTCCTCGGCAGTCTCGCGCTTCTCTTCGGCAGAGCTGATCTCGGCGCTTACTGTATCAAGCTCAAGCTTCAGGGCATTAACAAGGGTATCCTGTTCAGCCTCCTCACTCTTGGCGCTTATGAGCTTTGACTGTATCTCGGCTTCCCGTATCTTCGTCTGTTCGAGCATTGTCCCGAACTGCCCGAGCTTTGTAACGATCGCCGACCTATCATTTAACAGTGTGATGATCAGGTTTTTATTTTCTTCGACCGCGGTATTCTCCTTCTCGATCTCTGCCTGAAGTACTTCAAGTTCCGCCGCGGCCTCATCGCGGCACTTTATAAGCTCCTCCGACCCTTTGTCGAGCTCCGCCTGTTCCGCCGCCAGTGCTTCGGCCTCGGCCTTCTTGCCCTCGATATCTCCTGCCAGGGTCTTTTGGCGAGAACTGTAGTACTCTTTGGAATTATTCGCGGAATTGATCTTTTCCTTAAGTACTTCTATCTCACCTTCAAGTTTCTGGCGGAGAAGGCTGTCATCCGACAGCTTCTTTTTCTTCTGCTCTATCTGCTCATCGAGTTCGGCTATCTTCTTTTCGACCTCTCCGTATTCATCCCTGATATGTTCGTTTTCCTCGGAAGCCGACTCATAATCCGCCGTTGCTATTCCGATCTTGTTTTCGAGTTCACTTACAGCCTCCTTGCTCTTTTCATTGTCAAGAAGGAATATATTTACATCGAGACGCTTAAGCTCCTCTTTCAGATTTAGGTATTCCTTTGCTGCCTGCGACTGCTTTTCAAGGGGTTCCACCTGACGTTCGAGTTCTGCAAGTATATCGGATACACGGAGGAGATTGGCCCGTTCCTGTTCGAGTTTTTTGAGGGCAGTCGATTTTCTCCTCTTGAACTTGACTATTCCGGCCGCCTCATCAAACAGTTCGCGGCGCTCCTCGGGCTTTCCGGACAGTATCTTGTCTATCTGCCCCTGTCCGATTATGGAATAGCCTTCTTTGCCAATACCCGTATCGTAAAACATCTCGGCAACATCTTTGAGCCTGCATACCGAACCGTTTATCAGGTATTCGCTCTCTCCCGAGCGGTACACGCGCCTGGCGACCGTGACTTCCTCGTAATCTATCGGAAGAGCGTGGTCGGAATTGTCGAGCGTTATGGCAACAAACGCATAGCCCATCGGCTTTCTCAGTTCCGTTCCGGAGAAGATGACATCCTGCATGGACGAACCGCGCAGCTGCTTGGCACTCTGCTCGCCGAGAACCCATCTTACCGCATCCGCAACGTTGCTCTTGCCGGAGCCGTTCGGCCCGACTATGGCGGTGATTCCGTTATGAAATTCAAAATTGATCTTGTTTGCAAAGGATTTGAATCCCTGCACTTCGATGTTCTTTAAATACATTAAATATTCTCCGTACGGTTTTCGAGACGGCTTAATATATCATAAGCTGCTGTCTGCTGTGCGGCCTTTTTATTCTTGCCAACTCCATTCCCGATAATATTTCCGCCAAGTACTGCCTTTACAACATAGTCCCTGTCATGAGCGGGGCCGCGTTCCTCAACGAGTTCATACTCAAGGCTCAGTCCTCGCTCCTGCGCGACCTCCTGAAGCTTCGTTTTTGAATCCACGAACTCTATTTTCTTCTCATAATCTGTCAGAACGAATTTTTCTATGAACTGTCCGGCCGGGTCCATTCCACCGTCCAAATATATGGCCCCTATTATGGCCTCGAACACATCGGAAACTATGGAATCCCTTCCGCGACCGCCGGTTGCGTCCTCGCCTTTTCCCAGAAGGATGAACTTCCCAAGATCCAGTCCTTCACGCGCGATGTATGCAAGCGTCGGTTCACACACGATGGCGGCACGTAGTTTTGTCATGTCCCCCTCTTTCATTTCGGGGTGGCTGTTGTACAGGAATTCGCTTACCGTAAGCTCGAGCACGGCATCACCAAGGAACTCACACCTCTCATAATCGATGTTCCTGCCGTCCTTTGTCTCATTGGCGTATGAGCTGTGTGACAGAGCCATGACAAGAAATGAACTGTCACGAAAATCATACCCGATGCTCCTCTGGAGTTCTATATAGCCGTCATTAATGTTCAAACAAACCTCCCGTCTGCGGTTTACCGGGAAAAGATATTCATGTCTTCAATTTAGAATAGAGTTCCGGAATACGGAACTCTATCGTCATATCCCGATATTGCAAGGCTCATCAGCTGATCGCGTTCTTGATCTGCTCTATGGCATCTGCAACAGTCACTATCGATTCAGCGTTGTCGGCATCTATCTCAATATCAAATTCTTCCTCTACACCCATAATGATCTGATACACATCAAGAGAATCCGCGCCGAGGTCATCAATGAACTTAGTGTCCATGGTGATCTCACTCTCATCCACATTAAGCACCTCTGTGATGATCTTTTTCAGCTTTTCGAGTTCCATAATACTATCCCTTTCTATTCATCTTTAATTATTATCCTGTCAGCGATACGCTGGCTGATATTTTGTGTCTTAAATGTCTCGCACTGCTTTATCGCATTCGAGATCTCTTTAGCCGTGGCATTCCCGTGGACCTTGACGACCAGTCCGTTAAGGCCTAAAAGCGGTGCTCCGCCGTACTCCGTGGCATCGAATGTCTTCATGACTCCCTTGAGCGACGGTTTAATAAGAAGGCCTCCGACCTTTCCCATGGCAGAGCTCATGAGAGCTTCCTTTATCGTCTTCAGCATCATCTTTCCGACGCCTTCATACATCTTCAGGATAACGTTCCCGACAAAAGCCTCGCACACTATGACGTCCGCTCCGCCGTTTGGTATGTCCCTTGCCTCGATCGATCCGATGAAATTGATGTCAGGGCAGTTCTTAAGGAGCGGGAACGTTTCCTTTACGAGCATGTTGCCCTTCTCTTCCTCCGCACCGATATTGACAATGGCGACCCTTGGATTTCTGACGCCTATCACGTGTTCCATATAAATGCTGCCCATCTTGGCAAACTGAACCAGATGTGAGCTTCGTGCATCCACATTGGCACCGCAGTCAATGATGAGCGAAACACCCTTTTCCGTAGTCGAAGGGATGAGCGGGGCAAGCGGCGGTCTCTCAACGCCTTTTATCCTGCCGACGATGAGCTGTCCCCCGACAAGTATGGCTCCCGACGAGCCGGCGGAAACAAAGGCATCAGCCTTCTTTTCCTTGACGAGGTTCATTCCCCTTACTATGGAAGAATCCTTCTTGCGCCTTATGGCCATGACAGGAGCTTCTTCGGTAGATATTACCTCTTCGGCATTTTCAATGAAGAGACGGTCCTCAGGCACGCTCACGCCTTCAAGCTCACTTTTTATCACGTCCTCCCGGCCGCACAGAGTGACCTTGATATCTCGTGAGTCATTAAGTGCCGCTATAGCACCCTTTATGATCTCAGCGGGCGCGTTATCACCGCCCATTGCGTCAAGAACTACATGTACCATCAGAATCTACCCCGGCATATTGATATTCAAACCTCAATATACTATACAAGACATATCTGCAAAAAGCAAATGATTATTATCACTTTTCCCGTGAAGTAATAAAACCTCTCCGATACTTCGGAGAGGTTTTGATCTGCATCACCAAAAATGAGAAGATCAGTCCTGGCTGATGATCTCCTTCTTGTTGTAAGAGCCGCATGCCTTGCATACCCTGTGAGGAACCATAAGGGCGCCGCACTTGCTGCACTTAACAAGCGTGGGAGCCGTCATTTTCCAATTTGCTCTTCTTCTATCTCTTCTTCCTTTGGAAGATTTATTCTTAGGACAGATCGACATTACTAACACCTCCTTTTCAAGGATGTCTACAGACGTACTAAGAAAGTATAACCACCGGACGGCTGTTTGTCAATATATTTTTTCTCCGGGATCCTTCCGTCTGCTTACAGTAACTGTGCCTGCACGGCAGTAAGGGCGATAACGCCGACTATGTCGTCCGCATCGCAGCCTCTTGAAAGGTCATTAACCGGGCGGGAAAGTCCCTGGAGCATCGGTCCGTAGGCTTCAGCCTTTGCCAGACGTTCGACGAGCTTATATCCTATGTTTCCTGCATCAAGGTTCGGGAAGATGAGTACGTTTGCCATTCCTGCGATCTCCGAATCAGGCGATTTATGGCGCGATACCGCAGGAACTATGGCCGCATCGGTCTGAAGTTCACCGTCAAGGAGAAGCTGCGGGTATCTTTCCTTTGCGATCTCCGTAGCCCTTACGACTTTGTCAACGAGCGGATGCTTGGCGCTTCCCTTTGTTGAATGGGAAAGCATTCCTATGATGGGCTTGGCCCCTACGAGAGAGGTAAAGCTCTTGGCAGATGTATTCGCTATGCTCGCAAGTTCCTCAGCAGTCGGATCCTGGTTGAGTCCGCAGTCCGCGAACAGGAAAGTACCCTTCTCACCGTACTCACAGTCAGGAACATCAAGGATGAAAAATCCCGATACAAGGTCTACTCCGGGCGCCGTACGCAGTATCTGGAGCGAAGGACGCAGAACATCAGCGGTCGCATGGCAGGCACCGGCCACCATTCCGTCGGCATCGTTCATCTTGACCATCATGACGCCCCACATCAGGTTATCGGTATGCAATATCTCCCTTGCCTTTTCAAGGGTCATTCCCTTCTTTTCGCGGAGCTCGAAAAGCTTCTGTGCATATTCCTCAAATTTATCGCTCGTTTCCGGGTCCACGACCTTGATCTTGGAAAGGTCAAGTTCGAGCCACCTTGCGCCATCCATGATCTTCTCTTCCTTGCCGATCATGATGAGGTTGGCGATGCCCTCCTCAAGCACTTTTGCGGCTGCCATGAGTGAACGCCTGTCGTTGCTCTCGGGCAGGACTATCGTCTTGACATCCTGTTTTGCACGTTCTTTGATAGAATCTATAAAATTCATGTTGCACCTCCCATTAAAAAAAAATTAAATACATTATAGCACAAACGGTAATGAGGTGAACATTAAATTATCACAAGCTCACGGGAAAAATCATGGACCGGCTCTTTGCCGAATTTGAAAGTGCATGCCCTGTCATACAGATTGGCTGCCCTTACATCCTTTCCGAACAGGTACAATGCCTCTTCGTCAAGTATGGATGCCGCATCTCCCGCCTTGCTGATCACAGGCACCATGCAGCTCTCCTTCAGCTGGGACAGAAGTCCCGATGATGACCTTCGGAATCCGAGTATCCTGATGTATGAAACCTCACACTCGTCAAGCTCCGCGGGATAATCTTCCTTCCTGATGTCAAGCAGGATATGAACGAGCGCCCTGTATATCCTGCTCTTCGTATATTCTTTCGAATGGACCCCGTCAACAAAGCTCTCGTAGTCCCTGTACCTTCCTATGTTCGATCTGATCCGTCCGGCGATGTTGGCCGAAACGTCCATATAATCGGTGAGGCTTCCGTACCCGAGCTCTTCGTCTTCAATGACCTTCGTGATAATGGTATAGAGCTGTATGGAAAAATCACCGGGCCTTAGAGGGTATGACTTTCGCTCGATACTCTCAAGGCTTCTGGAGACATATTTGGGCACCATGTGCGCGAACGGTTCCCCGGTGAAGATCCTGTGCCTGACGGCATATGCGGAAAGTGCGCCGTCACTCTTGTCAAAATATCCTCCTCCCGTCCTCTTTATGCATATGGGTTCAATATCGGATGAGAGCATATCAAGAGATTTGATGTAGCGGACAGCAAGCATGTCATTGGATGCAGACGCATTTCCGGTCACTTCGGAATATGCCTTGGCATATGACATGCCTTCCTTAAGAAGTTTAGTTATCTTATAATTCTTTGTAGTCTCGGAATCCGCCCCCTGAGACAGGATGTGAAGTCCGGGATCCTTCATCTCGCGAAGACCCGCACATGAACGGAGCATATCGATATCTCCGCATTCGCTCCCGAAGCACAGGCTGTCGACAAGTCCCATGTTCGTAAGAGCCGATACGGCACCGAATGCAAAATAATCAGCCGAAGCGGTGGCATACATGACCGGAAGCTCTATGACAAGATCGGCCCCGCCCATGAGCGCATAGCGGGCACGTTCGTATTTATCGCATATCGCAGGCAGTCCGCGCTGCACAAAATCCCCGCTCATGACCGCAATGATAAAGTCCGCACCGGTAAGGCGCCTCGCCTCGCGGAACAGATACTCATGGCCGTTATGAAAAGGATTGAGTTCACATATGCAGGCGCAGACCTTCATGTTCTCCCTCAGTTCCTGAAACTGTGGATCGGTGCCGGTATCCTTCCCTTTCTTGCTATGAACTGCTCACAGGAGAAAGGATTGACCGCCATAACGGGCGCATGCCCGAGCAGTCCGCCATATTCAACGGTATCGCCGACTTTCTTGCCGGGTGCCGGGCAGAGCCTGACTGCTGTCGTCTTCTGGTTTACCATTCCGATCGCCATTTCGTCAGCGATGATCCCGGATATCGTCGATTCAGATGTATCGCCCGGGATAGCTATCATATCGAGGCCCACGGAACATACACATGTCATAGCCTCGAGCTTTTCGATCGTAAGAGCACCGGCAGCTGCCGCATCTATCATTCCCTGGTCTTCCGATACAGGTATGAAGGCACCGCTTAAGCCTCCAACATAAGAGCTCGCCATGACGCCGCCCTTTTTTACCTGATCGTTCAAGAGCGCAAGCGCCGCTGTGGTTCCGGGAGCCCCTGCCTTCTCAAGGCCCATTTCACACAGGATATCCGCCACGGAATCGCCTATCGCAGGAGTCGGAGCAAGCGAAAGATCTACTATCCCGAACGGAACGTTAAGTCTCTGCGATGCTTCCTTCGCCACGAGCTGACCTACTCTCGTAACCTTAAAAGCCGTTTTCTTTATCGTTTCGCAAAGTTCCTCGAATCCCTGTCCTTTCGTTCCCTCAACTGCACGTTTTACAACACCGGGGCCCGACACGCCGACATTTATGACGCAGTCGCCTTCGGTTACGCCGCAGAATGCACCGGCCATGAAAGGATTGTCATCTGGTGCGTTGCAGAATACAACGAGCTTTGCCGGCCCTATCGCCGACTTTTCGGAGGTTTCCTTTATGATGTGTCCCATAAGCCTTATGGCATCCATGTCGATCCCGCACCTTGTCGAGCCCACATTTACCGAAGAGCATACAAGACGGGTGGACGAGAGCGCTTCGGGAATGGAATTGATAAGATTCCTGTCGGCTTCCGTCATTCCCTTTGACACGAGTGCCGAATAGCCTCCGAGGAAATTAACGCCGACGGCAGATGCAGCCCGGTCAAGTGCCCCGGCTATCTTAACGAAATCCGCAGGTGTTCTTGCCGCTCCCGCTCCCACAAGCGAAATGGGGGTGACGGAAATGCGCTTGTTCACGATCGGAATGCCAAACTCAAGCTCGATCTGCTTTCCGACCGGAACAAGATCCTTCGCGGTCTTGGTAACCTTGTCATATATGTTTTCACAGAGCCTGTCAATGTCTTCACTCACACAGTCGAGAAGGCTGATACCCATAGTGATCGTGCGGACATCCAGATTCTGTTCCCCGATCATCCTGTTGGTTTCACTGACTTCAAAAATGTTTATCATATACTTCTCCGTTCTAGATCCTGTGCATGGATTCGAATATCTCTTCCCTCTGGCAGTGAATGATAACGCCTATCTCGTCGCCGATCTGAACGAGTTCGCTGGAAATATCTGAAAAAGGCTTGGGACTGTCATCCATGTCAACGACCATCATCATATTGAAATATCCGTCAACGATCGTCTGCGAGATGTCCAGTATGTTGATCCTGTTATTGGCAAGGTATGTGCATACTTTTGCTATTATCCCAACCGCATCTTTCCCTACTACCGAGATTACTGTTTTTTTCATGATCCCTCCTCTTGATTGCTCATCTACACCGCTATCGGAACAGATACTTCTGAACGCGAAGCAACCTGAATGTCAAAGTCCTCAGGCGAATAGCTGCACTCATCCATCATTATCTCAAGCCTTACCGCCTCGTATGCCAGCTCCGCAAGATTATTCTCGGCACTCAAATGTCCGAGTGTTATCGATTTGAGGTCATCATGCAGAAGCCTGCAGAGGAGCTGTCCGCATCTCTCGTTCGACAGATGTCCCCGGTCAGAAAGTATCCTCTGTTTCAGCATATAGGGATATCTGCCGACCTGAAGCATGTTCACGTCATGATTTGCCTCTATGAACAGGGCGTCAACGCCCGAAAATCCTTCAACTATCCGGTCCGAATATGTGCCGAGGTCTGTACATACGCCGACAGATGTGCTGCCGTGGCCTATCCTGAACGCGACCGGTTCGTTCGCGTCGTGGCTGACTTCTATCGGCGTTATCGTAAGATCGTCTATATTAAAAATATCATCCGCGCTGATCCTGTGGAACAGCGACTCATCGATACCGCCAAGGCACTTCTGGTTCATTATCCCTTTTATCGTACCGCCTGTCGCATACATTGGCAGTCCGTACCTTCGCGAGAGCACTCCTACCGAAGCTATATGGTCGCTATGTTCATGCGTGATCAGAAGAGCGCTTAAGTCATTTACCGAAAGGCCGAGCTTTTTAAGTCCTTCCTCGATCCTCCTGCCGCTTATCCCGGCATCGATTATCACATGCGTATTGTCCGAGCCGACATAAATGCAGTTGCCGCTGCTGCCGCTCGCTATGCTGCAGATCCTCATAATATTTCTCCCCTTTTTATCATATGCATGACAAGCCCCTCCTTCCTGCTATTCCCATCTTATATCTAAAAAGTCTCCATCTTTGAGCGGTTCGGAAAATACCGCCTTATGGCTGTTGAGCTCGGTCACGATCCCTTTTCCCGCCGGCCTGTTTTTAAGGTCAAAATCAATGTATTCAAATATGTCGACGAAGACATACGAGGGTTTATTGTCCATCGTGACGGGATCACCGTTCACGAACACAGTCACCTTCTGGTAGTGGCTCTCCTCTTCCCTGCGCCTTTCTTCTTCCTTCTGCTGCTTGTATTCGACATATTCCTCATCGAGTGTGCCGTCATCCGCATATTCGCTGTTCGCTATGGACTCGGCTTCAACGGCATCCTCGTAAGTCTCAATATTCTTCTTGGGAGCCTTCTGGTTAGTGCTTGCCTTCGCGCTCTCGGCTTCCTCATCAGATACATCGGAAAGGTTCAGCTCCTCCATCGTCCAGATGACTGAGAAGTTATCATAGCATTTACTATCCTTGTCCGCCTTCTTGTTATTGACATATATGTTCATATCCGGATTGAGGATCACGTCCATGAACTCTATGATCTGGGAAACCGTATAGTAATTCAGCATCTTGATGTCATCCCCGTTCTTGATGTCATAAAACTCTGACTGAAGGTTTCCGTTGACCTCGGCAAATTTCGGAAGATCGACTTTTTTATCGTTTACGATGACTGAAATCGTGCTGCCGTATTCGAGGAGTGAGCCTATCGTTGCGGCTGCCGCTTCACCCTCAGTCGACTCGTCGACGGTTATCCGGTCGCCTGCAACGATGGGGGCAGTCAGGCTGACTTCTTTCCCGTTAAGCTTGACCACGGCACCTTCGCCGACCTCACCGCGCACCATGTGCGGCTTGCCGTTCACCATGAAATTGAGTTCGGGACCGCGCTTCGGGAACAGGCCTTCATTGGGGAATCCCGCCTGCATTGCCGCATCGGCGATCGTCAGATGCCCGTTGTCATAAAGCTTGATCCGCTTGTCATTGAAAGTCACAAATATGAAATTGTTTTTCGCATCATAAAAATTCAGGCAGATACCGATAGGGGTCACATACGCGCTGTCTCGTGCCGCGCCGGAAAACTGATAGTCGACATCCTTCAGCACTTCCTCGCCGCGCAGCGCTACACGTTCCGCCATTATTCCCATTTCCTTGGCAAGTGCATCCGTGAACCCGGTTATCTTGCCGCCGCCTCCGACAACGAATACTGCCGATACCGGCTTGTCGCCGTTAAGCTCCTTGATCTTGTCGGAGATATCCTTTGTTATGTCTGCAATGACACCCTCTGCGATCTTATGCACTTCCTTAGGCTCTACCTTATGTTCAAGCCCCATTATGTCCGTGAACTTTATGGGAAATTTCTTGCCGGAATCTATCTTGACATGTTCCGCTTCGTTAAAATCAAGCAGGAGCGCTGCTGCAACTGCCTCTGTGAGTTCATCTCCCGCTTTCGGGATCATTCCGTAAGCTATGATGCTCCCGTCCTTTGTAACGGAGATATCGCTCGTTCCTGCGCCGACATCAACAAGCGCTATGTTGAGCATTCGGTACATATCGGGAATCGCCGCGGTCATGGCCGCAATGGGCTCCAGCGTCAGGTTCGCAACTTCAAGATCGGCTATCTCAACGGCCTTATACAGTCCGTCCACAACGTCATCCGGGAGGAAAGTCGCGATAAGGTCAACGGATATGTTCATTGCCTTATGCCTCTCGAGCGTCGTGATCGGATATCCGTTCATGTAATACTTCACGACCGTATAGCCGACGCAATAGAATTTTATGTCGGTATTGTTGGCGGCCTGAAAATCCTCATATGCCTTTTCAACCCCGAGCATCTCAAGCGTATACACATGCTCGGCATCTATCGTAGTCTCCTCGGGAAAATCAAGGGTTGCCGAAGTATTGATCGTCTTCAGCACACGTCCGGCCGCCGCAATGCAGACCTCATGGAGCTGCTTGCCTATGATCGCCTCCAAGTCGTCCTTGACTTCCTTTATTGTCCTTCCGACCTTTTCAATATCATGTATCTGCCCGTCAAGCATCGAGCGGGTATCATGCTTCCTCTCGCACTGCGCCACGACATGGAATGTCTCGCCGGTCCGATAGCCTACGGTTCCGACAACACTGCGCGTTCCAATATCAAGCCCGAATACAAGCTGCCCCGGATTTTTCTTTCTCTCAGTCACGATCACACCTCACCCCATCATCAGAATTAAAAATGCCTGCAAGCTGCGCCTCCGTGTGCTTCCTGTCAAAACTGTTGTCTATGACAACACTGCAGTGTTTTCTGAACACGGAATCGCTGCTCTGTGAAGCCATAATGCTGCTTATCTTTTCGTCGGAATAACCGCGGCTGTCCTTAAGCCGCTGCCGTCTGACTTTCTCATCCGCATATACATACCAGAGTTCATCCGCGATCTTATCGTAACCGTCTTCTATGAGAAGTGCGGCTTCGATAAAGAACCATTCGACGCCGTCTGCCGCCGAATCTGCTATCATTTCCCTTATCCGCTGCTTGACGGCCGGATGGACTATCGCATTGACGGCCGGAAGAAGCTTTCCGCCATCCGCAAATATAGCCTGTGCCATCTTCCGGCTGTCGATCTCGCCGTCCGGTCCGAGCACATCTTTGCCTAAAAGGCCGACAAGCGGCTCATAGCACACCTCGCCGCGCTTTTCCAGGGACCTGGCCAGATCATCAGCCACAACTATAGTGCAGCAGCACATCTTTTCTATCAGCCTTATCACTTCAGTCTTGCCGGCACCTACACCACCGGTGATGCCTATTATCTTCATTTCACACCGTACCAGCTGTCACCCCTGGATGTTTCGACGAGCATCGGCACCGAAAATTCCACGGCGCCCTCCATCTCCTCACGCAGGATAGTTTCCGCCTTATCCGCCTCAGCGGCCGGGGCTTCCACGAGCAGTTCGTCATGTACCTGGAGGATGACACGCGATGCAAGTCCCTCTTCCTCGAAACGCGTCCTGACCCTTATCATCGCGATCTTCATCACGTCTGCTGCAGTCCCCTGAATAGGCGCATTCATCGCAACTCTTTCCCCGAACGACCTCTGCATGAAGTTCGAGCTCGACAGTTCGGGAAGCGGACGGCGCCTTCCGAACTTTGTTACGACATATCCGTTCTTCTTTGCTTCCTCGACACCCCTGTCAAGATACTCCTTGACCTTGGGGAACGTTACGAAATATTCCTCGATAAAATCCTTCGCCTCTGCCCTGGAGATGTTTAAGTCCTCCGACAGCCCGAAGGCGCTTATGCCGTATATTATGCCGAAATTGACCGCCTTTGCGTTCCGCCGCATCTGCTTTGTAACTTCTTCCAAAGGGACATGGAATACCTTTGACGCGGTTATCGCATGAATGTCAGCACCCGAACAGAAAGCCTCGATGAGCGATGCGTCACCGCTGAGGTGCGCCATTATGCGAAGCTCGATCTGGGAATAGTCTGCATCGATGAACACGCGCCCGTCCGCCGGAACGAAGAACTTCCTGATGAGCCGGCCCTGCTCCATCCTCGTGGGAATGTTCTGGAGGTTCGGGTCCGTGCTCGATATCCTTCCTGTCGCCGTGATCGTCTGGTTGAATGTGGAATGCACCCTTCCGTCAGGCGCGATCAACGAGGCAAGCGCGTCCGTATATGTCGACTTAAGCTTTGCAAGGGCACGGTACTCGAGTATGTGGGCCACGAACGGATGATCGGGCGCAAGCTTTTCAAGTACATCCGACGCGGTCGAAAATCCTTTTTTCGTTTTCTTTCCGCCCGGAAGCTGCATCTTACCGAACAGTATCTCTCCAAGCTGGATGGGGGAATTGATGTTAAAATCCTCACCCGCCTCTTCATGTATCGATCTTTCAAGTTCCTTTATCTGGGATGCAAGACCCTCGCCGTAAGCGGCAAGATCCGGGCCGAGCAGCCTGATGCCGAGCCGCTGCATGTCATACAGGCACGGGATCAGAGGCATTTCTATCTTCCTGAAAAGATCCGTCATGGACAAGCTCTCTATCCTCGACGTTACGGCCTCCTCGGCGGCAGAGCATACATACGAACAGGTGCACGAATACTCCCTGACTTCATCTGGCAGTATCATGGAGCATTCCGCAAAAGTGCTTTTGCCGAGCATCTCCTCCCTGCTCTTTATGACGAGGCCGCAGTACTCATTTGCGATATCCGTGACCGAATAATCGTTCTTCAGGGGATTGCACAGATATGCGCCGACACACAGATCGGTCACATGGGCTTCAAAGAAACCGCATCCGTCAAGTCCGGGAAGCATCGTCATCTGTGATTTTATGTCAAAAGTAACTATATCGGTATTTCCGGCAAGGACCGCTTCGGAAAGCTTTGTGCCAAGCTGCTGTGCGCTCATGGCAGATGACGGTATATATACCGTCCTGTCCTTTGAAAATGTAACGGAAAGCCCCGCTTCGGAAATGAAGAATGATACCTTTTGGGCATTTTCGATTTCGCCAAATACGGCCTGTGCCCCATCGGAGCCTGCCACAGCAAAAGTATCCCTAAAGCTTACGTCCACGGCAGATGCAGCCCCCTCGAAGCGGGACAGCATGTTCTTGAATCCGAGTTCCTTGACGATGATGTAAGCTTCATTCGTATATATGTCGGAAAGCCTGGCATCTTCAAAGTCAAGTTCAATATCCGCATTCACCTCGATAGTCGCAAGCTTTCTTGACAGTATCGCCATGTCAAAATGTTCCGTAAGCGTCTCGCGGACTGATTTTTTCGTTATGTCCTGGATGTGTTCCTTCAGATTGTCTATGTCATGGTACTCCTTCAGGAGCTCCGTCGCAGTCTTCTCACCTATCTTGGGAACGCCGGGGATGTTGTCCGAAGAATCGCCCATCAGGCCCTTGAGCTCGATTATCTGTGCGGGCGTAAGGCCGTACTTTGCTATGACATCATCGGTATGGTAATTTTCGATCTCTGTCTTCCCGCCTTTAGTCTTCGGGATCCGGATAAGGATATTGTCTGATGCGATCTGCAGAAGATCCCTGTCCCCGGATACAAGGGTGACCTCATATCCCGCGGCTTCTCCGCGCTTTGCAAGCGTTCCGAGTATGTCATCGGCCTCCAGGCCACCTTTTTCCATCGTCTTGATGTTCATAGCCGCCAGGAGCTTTTTGAGCACGGGAACCTGCTCGCGCAGTTCATCCGGCATCCCCTTTCGGGTGCCCTTATAGGCCTCATACATCTTATGGCGGAAAGTCGGCTCATGCACGTCAAAAGCGACAACAAGATAGTCCGCACTCTCTTCATTCATTATGCGGAACATTATGTTCAGAAATCCGTATATGGCATTTGTATGCAGGCCCTGCGCATTGGTAAGGTCGGGAAGTCCGAAGAAAGCTCTGTTGATTATGCTGTTGCCGTCGATAAGAACCAGTTTTGCCATTATGCTACCTTATTAAAAATCCGAAAAATCCGGACAGAAATCCGTACGCCTCATAGATCACGATTATCATCGATAATATCTCCGTTATCCTTAAGACATCATCATTAAAATAATGCAGATACATCGCGCGTTTTGTTGCCTTGATCTTCTGTGACAGCTCACTGCGCAGATTGATAGCCTCACCGTTCTCAAGCCTTCCCAAAGCCTCCGCGATAAGGTAGCGGATCTCAAGCTCCTCAAAACACTCGGGACAGCTCTCGACATGGGTCAGGAACTGCCACAGCATCTCCCCGACAAGCCGGTTTTCGATGAATGCATTCATATTCTGTTCGCATGCGGCACAGTCGATGTATTCCATGTCTGAAAATCCTTGAAACCAAAAATTGGCTATGATAATATATTTAAGGTCGCTCGCGGATGTGGCGGAATGGCAGACGCAGCAGACTCAAAATCTGCCGTAGGCAACTACATGTGGGTTCAAGTCCCACCATCCGCATTTATTGCGCAAAACCCGAAATCGTTGATAAAATCAACATTTTCGGGTTTTTTCACATCAAAAACCACCATTCCTATGATACCTAAATATTGTGGTTTTTGCAATTATTATTTATATGCCTTATAAGACCGGCCGAAACCGTGCGTCTTATCTTATCCTTGCTTCTGCCAATGTCATTATCTTTACGAGTATCGGACCGAACACATAGCAGGAAATGATCTCCCCCACCGCAATTGAAAATGCCATGAGAGCGAGAACCGCCCATCTGGATTCAGCCGACCCCATGCTCACGATCCCGTAGCCATAATATAGGACGAACGGAATGGCGATAGCGTTGACGACCACAGTCGGGATCGGAATGAGAAGGCTGTGCCATATATCAAGCTTGTTTCCGCACTTCTTTCTGACTGCCGCAGCGATCGGCTTCGTGAGCATGACCGCGATCAGAGTTGCAAGCGAACCGAAAACTATATCGATCCACTGTCCCGAGAACATGTTCGTGATCAGGCAGCCCACAAACACTCCCCACACACCCGCGGGAGTAAAATACACTGTCATGCACAGCGCCTCAGCCACCCTGCACTGTATCTCAAGATATGAAAACTGATATGTGAGAAGTGACAGGACAACGTAAAGTGCCGCTATGATCGCTCCCTGAGTGATGAGCTGTGTCCTTATGCTTCCGTTCTTCAGATTATCCTTTAACATTCCTTATGACTCTCCTGTCTATCATGATATTTTATTTCTATCATCCGATGAATCCGAAACGGCCGTCGAACAGATCCTGAAGGTCTTTGCCATCAAGCAGGAACTGCTCCGTTTCTTCATTATATTCAAGCTTAATTGTATGATCTTCGCCCTTTTGGTCACGGAGCACCATCGTATACATATTCCCGTCCGCGGTATCTTCCATGTCGGTGGGCGGCGTTATGCTGTACGGCGACAGTACGGTCCCGGAGCGGATCGTGTCGGATCCTGTCACTATTTCCTGCTTCGCCTTTATATCATAAAGATCATCGTGTCGGTAATACCATGTTCCATCCAGAGACCGCGGCAGTCCCATGGAATTCACGGCGCATACCGCATACGCATCCCTCGGCCCGAATACCTGGTCACTCCGGCGGACATGGAAATTCAGCGGGTCCGTCATGACATATCCGCGCATATCATCACTGTCATATGCGGATGAATAGACAACATCGCCGACACTTTCCGCGTCCTTCGAAGGCTCATAAAATCCCCCTGACGGAAATCCGAAAACACGCGTATTAGAACCGTCTTCCACGGCGCACTGCATATATATATAGCAGTCACCGATCGGATCCTTTACGAGTGTGGCCGATATTTCACTCGCATAAAAATCCTCAGCCTTATTGAGACTGCCGTTCACACCGAATGTCAGTCCGTCAGCATCACCGTAATCGTTCATGAACGGGTAGATGTCAATGCTGTCATATTTCCCGTCATAGTCAAGATCCATCATAACTCCCGTGCCAAATGCCCGGGAAACCGGCAGCTGGCATGCATAGGCTCCTTCAAATCCGGTGTATTTTTCCTTAAACACTTTTTCATTCGTGCTGTACGGTATGAAAAGCGGCATCGCATCCCGTCCGAAATCCATGACCGAGAAATTGACCGTATTGTTGCAGTATATCGTCAGCCCTTCATACCCGGCCGTCCATGAAAGCTCCTCATTGCTTACAAGGCTGCCCTTTCCTATCTGTTCACGGATCTCCTCGGAAACATCCTTTACGGTTTTTTCCGGATAATGTTCCTCATTCAGCGCGTCCTCAACCGCATCACCGAAAAGGTCCATATCTGCAACGACATCATCAAGTGCTATGTCCTTTCCCGTTTCGGGATCGATGTTCACTCCGACGAGAGTCCTGCTTCGGTCATCTGCGATTATCCTCTCTCTGGATGAAACATATGAGAATACCGCGCCGTCAGCCCTTGCGACAAAGCTCTGAAGCTCATATGTGTTATAGCCGTGCGCGCCTCCATTCGGCGTATCACTGCCGTATTTTTCATCGGCTTCTTTTGTAAAATCAGCAAAGCCCCTGTTAAATCCGGATACCGTCTCCTTATTATCCGAATCCAGCCTCTTCTTAAGTTCCGGATATCCATCGGTGACTGTGAGGCAGTCGGCGGTGCCAAAACAGAATGTCTTCTCAAAACTGCTTTGGTATTCCCTGTCAAGTCCCACAGTCATTATGCCTGAATCGGCGCTCATCGTGGCCGGATCGGTGATCTCCTTTGTGCTCACATGGCCATCGGTATCAGGCACGCTGCCGTCATATTCAAAATAGCTTTTTTCAAATATCTCCCTATGGCTTTCATACGGGATCTTTACGGTTCCCGATCCTGCCGCATATGACCCGAATGAATAATCCCGGAAATACATGATTATTCCGTCATACGCTAGTGACCATACAGGGCCGTCTCCCGAACGCTTTACATCGTTCCTTATACTCTCCTTGAGGTTTTCTTCATCCGAGGTATATTCATCAAAATACGGTTTCAGGTCGGGCATTTCCCGTTCTATCTCATCAACGCATATCTGCGGAAAATCAGACACGTCCTTAACAACATCAAAGAAGCTTATGTCCTCTCCGGTCACGGGGTCGATCGCGGCCGTTTCATAAAATGTGTATCCGTGGGCTCCTCCGAGATAATCGTAATGGCATACTCCGTATGAGAATGCTCTTTCATCTGCCCTCGTGACCGTTGCTGATGAATCCGATTCATACGGCCATTCCCACCCGTCCATATGCCTCTGTAAGCACTGCTGCGAGGCAGACTTCAACCTTTTTTCAAATTCAGAATAAGACTCATCATTGATCTGCCCTATCCTCGCATCAAGCTTCGGATAATCTTTAGCGGCCGCTTCATCGAGGCTGAATGAGTAGCATATCCCCTCTGCCGACTCAAAATCACCGTAGGTGATGTTCATATGCTTATTAACACACGTCATCGCAAAAGGACCGCGCGGCAGGGCTGTCTCCGGTTCTTCAGGCCCAGAAGAGGCGGCAGCCGACGGTGCGGTTTCTGCCAAAGGCTCCTCGGCCGGGGTGTCCTTGCATGCCGAAAGCAGTACTGACGCCACAAATGACAAAAGTAAAGAAAAAAATAGTGTTTTCTTCATGGTATCCGCCCTTTCCGGAAAGCAGTGTGTTGACATATTCGAACATATGTTCTATAATCGTTGTATGGCAGCTGATGTAAATGACAGGGCAGTGGACATGATCTGCCAGCATAGCAGGGACGGGTCGATAATCCCGATAAAAGTGCGCCTTACCGATGAGGACGGCCAGGTTCAGACATACAGGATCAAATCTTTCCGTGACATGTCCCACACCGGGCAGTTTCAGATGCCAAACGGTGTATTCGCCACATCAAGCGTTTTCCCGTTCGAATGCAGGATCGTCTGCTTCGGAAAGGAGCAGACGATCAATCTGGTATACTTCGCATATGACCACGTATGGAAGATCGCCCCGCCGGGCAGGACGTGACCGCCTCAGCCCAGATTGAATCCCGAGAAGTCAAATGTGGCAAAATAGTCCTTCGGCGTTTCCGCACGCCTTATCATGTCAAAGCTCTGGTCGGGATGGACCATGACTTCGGCAGACCGGAGTTTCCCATTGTAATTGTATCCCATCGAGAAACCGTGTGCCCCCGCATCATGAATGAACAGGTAGTCACCCTTCTCGATCTTCGGAAGCTTCCTGTCTATCGCGAACTTATCATTGTTCTCGCACAGGCCGCCGACAATATCATATGTGCATGTGCAGGGCTCGTCTTCCTTGCCGAGGACCGTGACATGATGATAGCTTCCGTACATGGCGGGACGCATAAGGTTGACCGCGCAGGCATCCACACCGATATATTCCTTGTAAATGTGCTTTTCATGTATGGCTTTAGTGACAAGCGCGCCGTAAGGTCCCATGACATATCTGCCCATTTCGGTGTATATCGCTACATCTCCCATTCCTCTGGGGATGAACACTTCCTCATATACCTTTCTGACACCGTCTCCTATCGCAAATATGTCATTTGCATCCTGGTCGGGCAGATAGGGTATCCCGACACCGCCCGAAAGATTGACGAACGCTATATGCGCGCCGGTCTTCTCACTTATCTTTGCCGCAAGATCAAAAAGCTGGCGGGCAAGCATCGGATAATAATCGTTCGTAACCGTATTGCTGACAAGGAATGAATGTATCCCGAAATGCTTTACTCCCCTGTCCATCATGATCTTTACCGCTTCGAATATCTGGTCTCCGGTCATGCCGTACTTCGCGTCCTGAGGGTTATCCATGATGCTGTTGCTGACCGTGAACACGCCTCCCGGATTGTAGCGGAGGCTCATGGTCTCCTTCAGCCCGCACAGACTGTCAAAGAAATCGACATGCGTGATGTCATCAAGGTTTACGATAGCACCAAGCCTGTCGGCAAGGACATAATCCTCTGCCGGCGTCTCATTCGAAGAGAACATGATGTCGTCACCCGAAAATCCTGCCGCCTCGGCGAGCATAAGCTCGGTCAGGCTCGAGCAGTCCACGCCGAGTCCGTTTTCCTTCATAAGCTTGAGAATGAACGGATTAGGCGTTGCCTTTACGGCAAAATATTCCTTGAATCCGCTGTTCCACGAAAAAGCCGACTTGATGTTTTCAATGTTCCGGACGATCCCGGCTTCATCATAAACATAAAACGGCGTCGGTATCTTTGCATCGATCGCCTCGGCAAGCTGCCTGCTGATAAAAGGTGTTTTTTTCATAAGTATCTACTCCTCAACAAATCCCTCGACTCCGCGCTTTGAGCCGTCACTTGTAAGATTTTCGCTCCCATCCTGCGTCTGCGCGATTATATACTGTCCTTTTGCTCCGGACGATTCCTTGCTCGACCTTTCCGCTATGCCGTCTTTGGCGGAATATTTAAACGTCCGCTTTGCACCGCCCCTGGTAGTTCCGACGAGCGTCATCTCGCCGTCTTCAAGACCGTCGGTGTAATTTCCGGAAATCTCCTTCATTGCAAAATCCGTCGATGATATCCTGTCCTTATAATAATTCGATATTGCGGTCCCCTCTCCGTTAGGCTTGTCGTCAGCCCATTCTCCGTCATAAATGAATGAACCTATGGAAGAACTGTCCGAATAGACCGCACGCATCATGACGCCCTCACCGTTCCTCGCATCATCATGGAACTCGCCATAGTAATAATAGCCGTTCTCATAGAGCGCTATGCCGTATCCCTCACGGTTTCCGTCGGTGTCAAGATCGCCCGAATAGTATGAATTGTCGCCAATGACTTCTTCTGCGAAGGCAACATATTCTTCCTCGCGCATTTTTTCCTTGAGAGCATCGTAATCGCCTTCATCAAACAGCTCCTTGAGTGGATCGAGCATTGCCGCACGGGCTTCCTGTTCGGCACGCTTTGCCTCTTCCTCGGCGATCCTCGCCTCTTCCTCGGCCTGTATCCTCGCGCGTTCCTCCTCGATGACGAAAACCTTCGCATTCATGGATTCATCTCCGGTATCGTCGAATCCCTTATGAAGCACTTCAAGCATCGTGTCCTCATCGCCGCGCCCTTCATAGATATTGGCGATCGACCAGTATGCCGTTCTGTTGTTCGGATCCAGCGCTATGGCGTTCTGATAGCACAGCAGAGCCTCATCATCATCTCCATACCCTTCCGCCATTGACATGTATGCCTTTACGATCGCGGATTTGATCCTTTCATTGCCCTCCTCATATTCGAGTGCCTTCTCATAGCACTCAATGGCTTCGGAATAGCATTCATTATCCATGTAGGCATTGCCTTTGTTTATAAGGTCAGCGACTTCATTGGCCTCCGATTTGTAGCTTTCGTAGTAATATGCGCCGAAAAGCAGGGTTATCACAAGGACAACTCCCACAAAAATCCTGAGGATCAGCGCCTCCTTCTTACTCATCATTTACCCCTTCTGTATATTAAGATCTATTCAGATTTTCAATCTGCCAGTCGATCGGCGTAAGCCCGTTCGATATGAGAAAATCATTTGCCTTCGAAAAATGCCTGCATCCGAAAAATCCCTTATATGCCGAAAGCGGGCTCGGATGCGCCGCAGTGAGCACAAGCTGCTTAGGGTTATCAAGCATCGATGCCTTCTGCTGTGCAGGCCTGCCCCAAAGCATATAAACGATCGGCCGGTCCTGGCTGTTCAGTGCCGCAATGGTTGCATCGGTAAACTGTTCCCATCCCCTTCCCCTATGGGAATTGGCATAATGCGCCCTCACGGTAAGAACGGTATTTAAGAGCATCACTCCCTGATCGGCCCATTTTACAAGATATCCGTTGTCCGGAATATAGCAGCCGATGTCCTCATGCAGTTCCTTATAAATGTTTACAAGGCTCGGCGGAATGTCTATTCCGGGCTTTACCGAAAAGCAAAGGCCGTGCGCCTGTCCGGGCTCATGGTAAGGATCCTGCCCCAATATAAGGACCTTGACGGCAGAAAGAGGAGTTCTCGAGTATGCGCTGAAAACGTCCTGCTTATCAGGATATATCGTGTGCGTCCTGTATTCCTCATTAACAAATCTATAAAGTCCGGCATAATACGGCTTTTTGAACTCTGCCGAAAGCGGCGCGAGCCAGTCATTGTCTATCAATTCAGCCTCTCCTTACCGATATCCCGTTATCATGCAGGTAATCTTTAAGATCGTTTATCTCCAGTTCCCTGTAATGAAAAAGCGATGCGGCAAGCGCCGCGTCAGCCGCCCCTTCAGTCAATACCTTGAGAAAATCCTCCTTGCATCCGGCACCTCCGCTTGCTATGACAGGAATGCTGACATTTTCAGAGACAGTCTTTGTAAGTTCAATGTCAAATCCGGCTTTAGTGCCGTCGGCATCCATGCTGGTCAGGAGTATTTCCCCTGCCCCGAGCCTTTCCGCAGACATGGCATACTCAACAGCATCATTCCCCATGTCAACACGTCCGCCGTTTTTGTAAATGGTCCATCCGCTTCCGTCTTCGCGTCTCTTTGCATCTATTGCAACAACAACGCACTGGCTGCCGAACTTGTCAGCCGCATCGGCGATAAGGCCCGGATTCATGATGGCTGCGGAATTAACCGAAATCTTATCGGCCCCCTCACGCAGAAGCCGCCTGAAATCGTCAACGCTCCTTATCCCGCCTCCGACCGTGAACGGAATAAAGATCGTTTCCGCAACGGAACGCACCATGTCAGCCACAGTCTCCCTGTTGTCGGATGAAGCAGTGATGTCTAGGAACACGAGCTCATCCGCCCCCGCACGGTCGTAGGCGGCCGCAATATCAACCGGGTCGCCTGCATCTCGCAGGTTCACGAAATTGACTCCCTTGACAACTCTTCCGTTATTCACATCTAGGCATGGGATTATTCTTTTGGTGTACATCTGATACCCGCTTAAATACTGATAAAATTTTCAAGAATATGAAGTCCGGCAGTCCCGCTCTTTTCAGGATGGAACTGGCAGGCAAATACGTTGCCGCTCTCCACCGAGGCATCTATCGAAACATTATATTCCGTTGATGCCACTACGATGCTTCGGTCGGCCGCCTCAAGATAATATGAATGCACAAAATACATGTAAGCGCCTTCGTCTATCCCGTCAAAAAGCCTTCCTCTTCTCGGAAAGCTCAGTGAATTCCATCCCATATGCGGGATCTTCCTGTATTCTCCGGGCGGGATCTTCCTGATCCTGCCGGGGAGTGCTCCTATCCCCGCAACTCCCGGTGATTCCTCGCTCTCAGAAAACAGAAGCTGCAGTCCGAGGCATATTCCGAGAAAAGGCCTTCCGCCTTTGATGAAATCATTTATGACCGGAACAAGCCCATAACCGTTAAGCTTATCCATAGCATCGCCAAAAGCACCGACACCCGGAAGTATGACTTTATCCGCCTTTTTAAGGACATCGGAATCCCTTGTCATCACAGGTTCCGTCCCGAGATGGGAAAGCGCCTTTACAACGCTCAGCATGTTTCCCGCATCATAATCTATAACAGCGATCACAGGTCATTCTCCTCCGCGCTTATAACCGAATCATCCTCGGGGATGACGTCATCATATGACCCGGCCGGTGCGCTTCCGCCTCCGGCCTTTGATGAATCAAGAAGACTCTCATACAGCGCACGGGTATATTCGGGCGTGCCTTCTATCTCGATCCATGACCTTGCTTTGTCAACCGTAACCCCAAATGAATTATACAGCTCATCATAGATGATCCTGGACTGCTTGGAATACTTGTCTATTATTCCAAGACGTGCCGCATCCTCCGCATACCTGTCGACCATCTGAACACCCTGAACGAGAGCGTTCAGGGCCTCCATGCGGTAGCCCATCTTCATGTAGTTCTCATACGAATCATAAGGCCTCTTTATACGAAGCAGCGTCACAGTGCGGTCATAGAGAACCTGATCATCGCTGGTAAGCTTATGCCCGCGCATGTATTCATACGTTTTCTGATACTCACCGGTCGTATAGAACTTCTTCGCTTTTTTGATATCTTGCGAATAAGGAAGAAGAAAAGCTAAGAATGTTATTACGATGCCGACCGTAATACCGAGAAGTGCGATCGCCACGACCTTCTTTCTCGGAAGTTTCCTGGTCGGAAGCTCGGGCATTTTCTCCTTCTTCTTTTTCTCTTTCTTTTCCTTCTTTTTCTTCTTGGGATCGTCAGCGGCTTCTTCGCCCTCTTCGCCTTCGGCCGCTCCCTTCTTGTCCTTTTTCTTTTTGTCCTTTTCTTTTTTCTTCTTTTCTTTTTTATCCTTTTTATTATCAGCAGCCTCTCCGTTTTCAAGCTCATTCAGGATGGCTTCATTTTCGGCCGCACCTTCTGCCGCTATATCTGCAGCACTCTGTTCGATCTTAACATCGCCCGGTTCTTCCTCTACTTCTTCGAAGAGCTTTGCAAGAAGGTTGGCAAAGAAACCGCCCTTCTTTTTCTTGACCTCGGATTCGTCCGGGATGTTCAGCAGTTCGGGATCGATGAGCATCTCCTCGTCGCCGTCACCGAGCACTTCGACATCGCCCTCGCCCTTTTTCTTTTTACCGAACAGGCTGAATTTCTTTTTCTTCTTTTTGCCCTTGCCATCCTCTTCTTCATCGATCACGTTATCAATGTCAAAGACAACATCATCGGAATCGGATGCAAACATGGCTTCCGCTGTTTTTGTATTTGGATCGACAAGTTCGGAATTCTCGTCCTTGTCAAGAAGGCTGCCGATATCGGAAAGATCTCCGGAGCCGTCATCAAGCGAATTTAAAAGGTCTTTGAGACCCTCGTCGTCATCAGAAGCCGATTCATCTGCCAGCCCATCCTCAAGTGACCCCGTAACATCATCAAGCATGGCGGAAAGATCGGTGTCAAACATGTCTATTCCGTCAACAGTATTGCCGCCGGCCTCTTCCGCCGTCCCCTCGGTTGCTGCGGCCGTTTCATCTGCAGATGATCCGTCTGCATCCTTATCGCCTGTATCGGGATTTTCGCCGGACATTTCGTCAAGGGAGGACAGAAGATCGGATATTTCCTGGTCAGGCATGAGCATCGGATCCGCATCACCGGATTCGGGTATTTCAAGTTCCTCAAGCGGAGCATCCATGCTGTCTCCGAACAGTTCCGCAAGGGCTGCCGCCGAATCATCCAACTCTGTATCCGGGTGAATTTCATCAGAAGGCTCTGCTTCCGGCTCGGGTTCTGCTTCAGGCTCTGATTCCGTTTCAGGTTCTGCTTCTTCTTCGGGTTCTGCTCCCTCAGCAGGCAGTTCCGAATTCGCACTCTCAAACAGCGCAGCGATCATATCATCATCAAGCGCTTTTGATGCATCGTTCGGATCAAGATCATCTATCGATATCGAAGGCGCAGCGGATTCCGGCTCGGGTTCTGCAGGAATCTCCGGTTCTGCAGGGATCTCAGGCTCTGACGAAATCTCAGGCTCTGCAGGGATCTCAGCCTCTGCGTCTTCGGCTGACTCGGCGGAATTTGCGCCGTCAAACAGGGCGGCGATCATATCTGCATCAAGCGCCTTAGAAGCGTCGTTCGGATCAAGGTCATCTATCGATATTGAAGCGGATTCCGGTTCGGGAATAAGATCAAGATTTCCGTCCTGCTCTATCACCGGTCCCTCGGGTATTTCCGTTATCTGATCTTCAGAAGGCTGGAGATCTGATGCTTCCGGCATAGCAGCCTCAGGAAGTATCGGCTCTGTGATCTCGGGAAGTATTGGCTCTGTGATCTCAGGAAGAATTGGCTCCGTGATCTCCGGAATGACCGGCTCGGGTATGTCAGCAAACCCTGAGACAGGCATATTGAGTTCAGGAAATGAATCTCCCGGAACATCTGTGATCTGAGAGCCCGCCGGCGCATCGGGATCCGGCATGTCTTCCGGCCTTATCTCAGCAGCCGGTACAACGGACGGAGCAGGAGCAGGCTCGGCCTGTGCCGGCGATATAGCGGTATTTATCTCACCTTCATTGGTAAATGACGCATTATGGTCATATGCATTCCCGAGAATAGCAGAATTAGAGCCTGTAAGCCCGTCCGCCTGTGCAAGGACATCATCCCTTTTAAGGTCATAATTTCTTACTTCAGGTTTCGGCTCAGGCTCAGGCTCCGATATTCCCATAGCCTGCCTTAACAAACTGTCTAAATATTCTTCTGTGGACTGCGCCATATGATCCTCCGGTTACAACGCATATGACATGCCTGTCATAGTACGCAATATATCAACTTATAGTATCATATTTTACCAGCCCTAACAACATAAAAAACGAAAACGGAGCCGTAAATACGGCTCCGCAAAAATCACTATATCACATTGCTTGCTGTCTCATATTTCCGGTGAGCCGGGGCTAATCGACCCTCTTTATTCTTTCAATGGGACCTCTTTTTCCTTCAGCCACATATGCCCTGACATTGCATGGCAGAACTATCTGCGCAACTCCCTCATTATTAAGGTAGCATGCCTTTATGGTACAGTAGCCGTCAATTTCCGGAAAGCTTTTCCCCTTGTAGCCTTCACCCGTTTCCGGGTCTACCTCAACGAGGTAAGGATTTGTTGATACAAAGGTGAAGTAACCTTTAGGGAAAAGGGTTTGCTTCACTTCGAATACTCCTTTTTTGGAAAATTCAATAGTCGGTCGGATCACCTCAACAGAACAGTCATATTCCTCACCGTCTATTACCGCAGTCACTAATACAGTGCCCGGCAGCGCTCCATAGACTTCGCATGAATGACCAAGATTGTCGAATCGGATATTAGCGACATCACCCGATCCATCCTCAAGGTAATTTACGTCTCTCCCGGTCAGTTCAGTATCTGTCAGCTTCCATACGACCTGCTTATCCTTTTCGATATTGTTGACCTTGAGCTTAGTGAGCTCACCGGTCTTAAGCTTGAGCTGCGTCTTGCTTATTTTGGGAACCTTTACCTTGACAGAAAAGCTGTAGGCAGCACTGTCTCCCTGATCGTTCGTCCACCTTGCCTCTATCTTTGCAGTTCCCTCTTTTCCGGCTACGATCCTCCCGCTTTCATCAACAGATGCCACATTTGGCTTGCTTGAACTCCATGAAGAAGGCGCGATGGGACAGCTGTTATAAATGATATTATCCGTTCCGTTAAAAGACTGTCCGATGTATGAAAGGGTTACGGTCTTAGCAAAGAACTTTGGCTTCCATACCCTTATTTTGGTACCAGTGATCGTTCTCTGAACCGGCTTCTTATCATGCTTGTACTTCACTCCCAGAAAAGCAAGCCCTGCTTCCCTGGTGGTAAGCATGCCGCTTGAGGATGCTGACACTGCATTCGGATTTGTACTATCAATGGAAAAATCTGTAACACACTTTTCGTTTTTTTTCGGATTGAATACACCCATATTGTCAAGGTATTCATATAGATCGTAAGACTGTCCGGCTACGAATTCAAAATCCGGTGTCCCGCCGTATATGCTGTCCTCATCACCCCGTGTCTCTTCAAAATAATCAGAATAACACTTTACCGTTACGTTGCAGGTTTCAGAAAAACCTCCATCCACCGTGGTGACCGTCACATCCGCAAAACCCGGGCCCTTGGTCGTGATCAGGGCATCGCCGTCATCCATGGGGGTGACAGTTACAACCTTCTTGTCTGTAGTGCTCCATATAACGTCCCTATTGGTTGCATCACCCGGCAATACAGCCGCTGAAACCAAGCGTTTGGCAGGCCTTCCTTTCCTATGTTCAAGCACTTCATGACCACTGCTCAGTACGACGCCTGATACCGGCTTATCACCCGGTTTGGTTTCTTCGGAGTCATCATCATCGTCATCCTTGCCAGTCTTCGGAATTTTACTAAGAAGGTAATACTTACCCATTCCTTGCGGAGCAAGGACCGTGGTCTTCGGATAGGATGATCTTACTTCAAGCGATTCCCAGATCCTGTATGTACCGGCTAACGGGATCTGAAAATCAGACGGAATATACATGGGTGTCCATATTGTTCTGAGACTCGATGTTCCGGAAAAAGCTTTTTTGGATTTATTAGCGGTAACCCCTGAAAAAATCCATGTATGCATATCAATATAACAAGCATTAGAACACCCCTGAAGCATGGAGGTTATGTCTGTAGGCTGGCATTGCCATAGTCCTGTATTTATCCGCCCTATAGACGGGCAGTTGGCAAAGAGCATGCTGAGATCCGTGGCTTTCGGAGCTCTCACCCCAAGGCTGCCTTCTACCTCAGTAAGCTTTGCACATCCGGAAAAGAGGTTGCTCATGTTAACTGTTTCTGAAAAATCCAATCCGGTGATATCAACAACCTCAAGCTGTTTGTATCCCGAGAAAAGGTATGAAATGTCCTTTGTGGTTGCCGTACCATTGTCAAATGTGATCTTTGTGGCCTCTGCGGGGAACTTGGTACGGTCATTCTTTCCTCCCCTTACGAGTGTTTTGTAAGTCACGTCGTATTCCGTATTGTCACTGCGGGCTGCCTTTACAGTGATCTGCGATGGAACATTTATATTATTGCAGACTCCGCGGAAGCTCTTAAGGAGAAGATATTCACCCGGTTCTACACCCTCGGAATAATCATCCAGCTCCAGATATTCGTATTCCCATCCGTTGGATGTGACTCCCTTAACTGGTTTTTCGGGCTTTCCTTCTTTTTCAATGGGAGTATCATTGGACCCTGCCGGCGCAGCCGCAAAAGCACTTGATCCGGGGTCATCAGCTTCCTCTTCCGCTTTGTCTTCAGCCTGCACCTCATCCTTGTCAGCAGTCTGCTCTTCTATGGCTTCTGAAGCATCATCGGATTCCGTAACGACCGGATCTGGCAGGCTTTCATCCATGGATTCTGCACCGTTCTCTGTCTTTTCGGCCTCCTCATCTTTATTGGCAGGCACCTCATCTTTTCCAACAGGCTTTACGTCGTCTGATTCGGAAGCTTCCGGGGCATCCAAAGCATCCTCATCTGTCACACTTACATCCGATGAGCTGCCACCGACAGCAAGTTCACTCTCCGGACCGGTCTTATCGGTATCAATGACCGGCTCCACCGCCCACACGGGTGAAGATGTGAGCATCACTAATGCCATGATGGCAGCCAACATACGTACGAACTTATATCCGCGTTTAATGCTTTGATTTTTCACCGTCCTAGTCTCCTTTCAAGAATCACATGACATGCCATGGCAAATTTTATTCTGCCCAAGCCACTACATCAATCCGCACTATCAAAACAGAAAACGGAGCCGTATAAGCGGCTCCGTATAAATCAATACCAAAAATCATTCTTCTGATTTTCTTCTCTCAGAAATGAGCTTGTCAATAAGAAGAACAAGGTTCCCGATCTCCGGCTTGCTCAGTTGGGCGTCAGCACCGAGTGCTTCGCCTTTGACCCTCATCTCTTCGTTAACAAGCGATGAGAAGATAACAACGGGAATATTCTTGAGAGCGTCATCAGTCTTGATCATATGAGTAAGCCTATGTCCATCCATCTGCGGCATCTCAATATCGGTGATCACAAGCTGTACCCTCTCATCAAGCGCCCCATCGTTCTTTGCATCAAGAATATAGTTCCAAGCCTGAAGTCCATCTTCCGTACGCTTAACATTGATATATCCAGCTGCCGTAAGAGCATCACTGATCAGCTTGTTAAGAAGATGTGAGTCTTCTGCGATCAGGATAGGAACTTCATTCCTGTCTCTCTGACCGAGTCCCTCGATCTCATTCATTCTAAGACCTGTCTCAGGGCTGATGTCAGATACGATCTTCTCAAAATCAAGAATGATGACAAGTCTGTCATCGAACTTTACTATACCTGTCGATACGCCTTCAACCTCGTTATTGACAGTGGCATCAGGCCTGATTATCTCGGTCCAGTTGACACGGTGGATACCCATTACTCGGTCAACATGGAACGCAACATCAAGTTTATTAAAATTGGTGATGATAAAGAGGCCGTCATTATGTTCTTCGTCGCCCATCTGGATCGCGTTCTTGAGACTGATCGCCGTGATCATCTTATCCCTCGGCATGAAGATGCCTTCAACTGAAGGATGCGCATTAGGAACCGGCGTAACCGGCTGATATGTGATTATCTCACGAATCTTCGCAACATTGATGCCGTATGAATTGTTCCCGAGTTTGAATTCAAGGATCTCCAACTCATTAGTGCCGTTTTCCAATAAGATTTTGCTATCCATACCTTCACCTCATATTGTTTTTTCAAGATCGTACGGTAAACATACAATCGGCGAATACATTATATCATACCTTTTCAGAAAATAACATAAAAAAATAAGACAGATGTGACAAATCTGTCTTAAGTAAAAAATTCTCAAAAACCCAATACTGATAATGAAGCCTGACACCTTCATGAAAAAAGCCTTCGACCTATTAGTGGCATTCAGCTGAATGCATTGCTGCACTTACACCCATGCCCTATCTACCTCGTCGTCTTCAAGGGGTCTTATCAATGGGGGATATCTCATCTTGAGGGGGGCTTCACGCTTAGATG
>JAILRP010000017.1 GCA_024698075.1 Lachnospiraceae bacterium | reverse complement strand
AGAAAATGCACAGCACCTACTCTTGTGATGGCGGCTGAAAAAGATTGCTTATTTCCTGGGAAAGGTGTATTAGAGAGAGCGCAGAAAATAATTCCAAATTGCGAGACGTACCTGCTGAAAGGGCGCGGCCACATGAATTTTCTGACAGATGAAGAAAAGAAAATGATTGTTAATTTTCTATTAGGTTAAATCGGAAGATAATCTTCCTATGGGGGTGCAAATGCACCCACAAAAATGGGTGCATGGGTGCAAAAGTGCACCCACGGAAAATGCACCCACGCCGGGGCACGAGTAGTTTTTGACCCTATAAAAAACTACGTTTTGACTACGATTGACGGCCAAGATTTGCCACACTTTGCCAGGCTTTGCCATTTGGCCTGTTTTTCTGTAAAATGACTGAAGCTTCAGCAGCTTGGCAAACCGGCGCAAACTGGAGCAATTTGATGCGGTTTTGGAGGTAAGAAATGCCTATAAAAGTTTTATTTGTCTGCCACGGCAATATATGCAGAAGCGTTGGAGCTCAGTACATCTTCGATCAGATCATCGAGGAGGAAAATATGTACGGGCTTGTTTCGTGCGACTCGGCGGCAACGTCAACTGAAGAGATAGGAAATCCGATATACCCGCCGATGAGGAGGGCGCTCGAGGGACACCGCATTCCGATAGGAGACCACAGGGCGCGGCAGCTGAGGCGCAGGGATTATGATGAGTATGACCTGATCATCGGGATGGACAGCGAAAACATGTATTACATGAAATACATACTCGGGGACGACCCCGACGGAAAGGTCCATACCCTCATGGAGTACACGGACAGTCCGAATGAGCTGATCGATGATCCGTGGTACACAAGGGATTTTGAAACGGCTTACAGGCTCATCAGAAAAGGATGCATGGGCCTTATGGAGCACCTTCGTAATGATGGGATTCTGTATTGAGAAAAAAATAATTCCCGTGATCGCGGCATTTCTCGTGATGCATGCGCTTTTCGCTCCTGAGACTGTCAGGGCAGCAGATGATGAATTTACGATCATCATGGTCGGCGACATCCTGCTCCACGACGGGATAGAAAAGTGTGCCCGCATGGAAGACGGTACATATGATTTTTCTGAAATATTCAGGCATACGCAGCCGGACATTGAAGAAGCAGACCTCGCTATTGTGAACGAGGAAGTGATAATCGGCGGAGAAGAGCTCCGAGTGACCGGGTATCCGAGCTTCAACGCTCCGTACGAAGTCGCGGATGACCTCGCCGAAGCCGGATTCGATGTCATATGCCATGCGACGAACCACGCGCTCGACAGGGGCAGGACCGGTATCGAGAACTGCCTTGATAACTGGGAAGAAAATCATCCGGAGGTCGAAACCGTAGGAATATACAGGACGGATGAAGACAGCCGCAAGCTCTGCATATACGAAAAGGACGGATATAAGATCGCCGTTCTGAACTATACATACGGTACGAACGGGATACCTCTTCCGAAGGGCATGCCGTACGCCGTGAATCTTCTTGATGAAAAAAAAGTCAGGGATGATATTGCAAGGGCGGAGAAAGACGCGGATTTCACGGTTGTCTGTCCTCACTGGGGGACTGAATACAATCTCGGCGTATCTTCTGAGCAAAAAAAATGGACAAAAGTATTTGCGGATTGCGGCGCAGACCTTATAATAGGAACGCACCCCCACGTGATAGAACCTGTGGAGGTATATAAGACCGATGACGGAAGGAAAGTTCCGGTTTACTATTCCCTCGGCAATTTCATAAACTGGACGAGCGGTTCGGGAAAGGGAGTTGCAAACCGCATGGTCGGGGCGATGGCAATTGTAAGCCTGAAAAAGGATTCTGACGGCAGCGTGATCATAAAGGACTACGGCGTGAAGCCGTTAGTATCGCATGTTGAGTCTAAGATCAACGGATCGACGGTGTATTTCCTTGAGGACTACACGCAGGCAAAATCCTTCCTGAACGAGATAAGGTTAAGGGATCCGCAGTTTTCATACATATATTGCGAGGAACTGTGCGGAAGAATATTTAATGAAAAGCTCATCAGATGAGCTTCGGAGACGTCATGTACAATTTCGTGATAGGACTTGTGTATTTCACGATAGTCGGACTTTTCGTGGAATGCTGGGTCTCATTAAGCAAATGGAACGGCAGGCTTCACTCATATCTTTTCTTTTCATGCGTGACGAACCTTGTTTACAGCGTGGGGTTCCTTCTCCAGCTGCGCTCGGGCGATCAGGTATCGTATGTCGTTGCCATGAAGCTCGGCTACCTCGGACGTGTTTGGATAGGCCTGGCCCTGTTCCTTCTTGTCATGGAACTGTGCCAGATACATATCCCGATCGTTCTGAAGTCGGTTCTTGTTGCGACGCATGGGTTCATATACTATCTGATCATAAACATTGAGGATAACCGTCTGTACTATAAATATATGGAGTTCGTGATGGATGGCGATTTTCCTCGGCTTCTCCACTCGGGCGGCATATTCTATTATGTCCAGACGGGATTAATGCTCGCCTATGCGCTGATCGGCATAAGCGCCGTTGTCATAACGTTCATCCGCGAAAAATATCTCGTTGCCAAGAAGAGATATCTGATGATGTCTTTCGCGATGTTCTCGATAGCCATTTCGTACATAATGTACATCTTCAAGCTTATTCCTCTTGCATATACGTTCGACCTTACGATTTTCGGTTTCGCGATCGGAACGTTCTTCATGCTCATCGCGATCTTCAGATACAGGATGCTCGATGCAGAGACTCTCGCGAGGAATTACGTTGTCGATGAACTGTCGGAAGGCATAATAGTTGTAGATCCCGAAGGGAAAATCGCGTACTGCAACAAACCGGCCCAGAGGCTTTTCCCGGAACTTTCCCAGGGGAGCCTTGCGGGAAAGGAAGCTTACAATATTATAGAAAGAATCCGATTCGCGCTATACTGTGATGAGCCGATAAGGATGAACGACAGGATTTTCACTCCGAGAGTCAACTCGCTAATGCAGAACGGGACGAACGTGGGAACCATTTTTGTTCTTGTGGATGACAGCGAGCACTACAGATACATGGATGAACTCCGTGAGCAGAAGGAGATTGCGGACGAAGCGAACAAGGCAAAATCACAGTTCCTTGCTAACATGTCACATGAAATCCGTACCCCGATCAATGCGATCCTCGGAATGGATGAGATGATCCTGCGCGACTGCAATGAGAAGGAGATAAAGGAGTACGCCGATGACATCCAGACATCCGGAAGAACGCTGCTTACTCTGATAAACGATATACTCGACTTCACCAAGGTGGAGGAGGGCAAGATGGAGATCGTGCCGGTGCAGTATGAGCCCGGTCCGCTGACGAACGATATCGTTAACATGATAAGCGGAAGGATATCACAGAAGGGTCTTGTGCTCAATGTCAGCTTCGATAAGAACATCCCGCGGCTTCTCAAAGGCGATGAGATAAGGATAAAGCAGTGCGTCATGAACCTTCTGACCAATGCCGTGAAGTACACGGAGAAAGGTTCGATCACGCTGACGGTAGGATTTTCTGAAGCAGACGGCGGACGTATAATGCTTAAATTTTCCGTAGCGGATACAGGAATCGGGATCAAGCCTGAGGACATGGATGAGCTCTTCTCGCCGTTCATGCGAGCGGAGGAGAACAAGAACCGCAGCATCGAGGGAACAGGCCTCGGACTCAGCATAACGAAGCGCCTTCTCGAACTGATGGGAAGCGACATACATATAAAGAGCGAATACGGCATAGGTTCGGAATTCTCATTCGCCGTTGAGCAGGAGGTTTTAAATGCGGAGCCGGTCGGCGACTATTCGCGCAAAGGGGAAGGCGGCAGGAAACGTACATATAAGGAACTGTTCCACGCGCCTGATGCAAGGATACTCGTAGTCGACGATATAAAGATGAACCTGACTGTCATCACGAAGCTCCTGATGCGTACGGAGATAAAGATCGACACGGCCCTGTCGGGACCTGAAGCGATCAAGATGAGTGAGGACAATGAATACGATATCATTTTCATAGATCATCTCATGCCGGACATGGACGGCATAGAGACGCTGAAGCGCATGAAAGAAAAAGAGAAAGGCAAGTCTCCAGTGTATGTTGCGCTTACCGCGAATGCGATTTCGGGTGCAAGAGAGATGTATCTTGATGCCGGATTTACCGATTACATCTCGAAGCCCGTTGAAGGAGAGAGGCTCGAAAAGCTCATAAAAGGGTATCTTCCTGCCGAAAAACTCCTTGACACGCCTGATAGCGTGTAATATAATCTGTCAATGTGACGGCGGTCTGCCCAAAGCCACAGCCCCGGCCAAGGAGAGACTGAAGCCGCATGAAAACTACGATTTACAGTGCTTTTGATTTTTGGAGGTAATGTCATGAATACATATATGCCAAACGAAGCCACTATTGAACGTAAGTGGTATGTCGTTGATGCGGCGGGATGTACGCTCGGACGCCTGGCTTCAGAAGTTGCCAAGGTTTTAAGAGGAAAGAACAAGCCTATATTCACGCCTCATGCAGATACAGGAGACTGTGTCATTATCGTTAATGCAGATAAGGTCAAGGTTACAGGACGTAAGCTCGACCAGAAGATCTATTACCATCATTCGGAATACGTTGGCGGAATGAAGGAAACCAAACTCCGTGACAAGCTCGCTAAGGCACCTACAGAGGTTGTTGAGCTTGCTGTCAAGGGAATGCTTCCCAAGGGACCTCTCGGCCGCAGGATGTACAAGAAGCTGTTCGTTTACGCAGGCAGCGAGCATCCTCATGCAGCACAGAAGCCTGAAGAGTTGAAGTTCTGATCGGTATTTCGTAAAAGGAGAGAAAAATGGCTAAAGCAAAAGAGCAGTTCTACGGAACAGGAAGAAGAAAATCATCTGTTGCCAGAGTTTATATCAAGCCCGGCAAAGGAAATATAACGGTTAACAAGAGGGAGCTCGATGATTATTTCGGACTCGAGACTCTCAAGACTATAGTACGTCAGCCTCTCGTTGCGACGGATACTGAGAAGAAGTATGACATCAACGTTAACGTTAAGGGCGGCGGAACAAGCGGACAGGCAGGTGCCATCCGTCACGGTATCGCAAGAGCGCTTCTTAAGGTTGATGAGGACTTCCGTCCTACGCTGAAAGCAGCAGGCTTCCTTACAAGAGATCCTAGAATGAAGGAAAGAAAGAAGCCCGGTCTCAAAGCAGCGAGACGTGCACCTCAGTTTTCGAAGAGATAAGGATTACTGCGAATACGCATGCAAAATGGCTCCATCGACAAGTTTACTTGTCAGTGGAGCCGTTTTTGTAGGCGTATTCATTGGAATGCAAGATGCGACCCGGGAAATCCCCCGGATTTCCCGGGTTGTATCTTACATTCGCAGTGATCCATATCCAACGAATGCTACATCCACCCTCCGTCAACCTTTATCACCTGGCCTGTCAGATAGTTCGTTGATTCGGCAAGTGACAGTACCACGGAAGCGACCTCTGTGGGTTTCCCGATCCGGTCGGCGGGGATATCGGCAACAACCTCGGCAAGTTCCTCATCGGAGAGGCGTGAATTCATATCGGTGTCGATAAGCCCGCATGCAACGGCGTTTACGCTTATGCCACTCGGGGCAAGCTCCTTGGCCAGGGCCTTCGTGAACGCGTCAAGACCACCTTTCGACGCGGAGTATGCGACTTCCATCGAAGCGCCGCTCTCACCCCAGACAGACGAAACATTGATGATCTTGCCCGAAAACTCCGAGAGCATATGGGGAATGGCGGCCCTGCACATATAAAATACCGAGCTTAGGTTCGTGTCGATCGTATGCTTCCAGTCTTCGTCGGACATATCCGTAACAAGCCCCACATATGAGACGCCTGCATTATTGACAAGTACCGTAGGGGGTTCGATCGAAGAGAACAGGTCCCTTACCGCATCCGGATCCGATACGTCGGCCTGCTTTGCCACGCATTTGACTTTGTATGTATCGGCAAGGTCTGCCGCAAGGTGTTCGAGGCTTTCAATATTCCTGATACAGCAAAGCGTCAGGTCGTAGCCCGCTCTCGCAAATTCTATCGCTATCGCGCGTCCGATCCCGCGTGA
>JAILRP010000034.1 GCA_024698075.1 Lachnospiraceae bacterium | reverse complement strand
GGGCTCTGCGGAATGAAGGTGTGACATGCCCCAGTCCGCCATTTTTGCGTGACCTCCGTTCATGCCGTTAACCATCATCTTTCCCATCAATCCCTCGGGCTTCCTTGTCTGGCTGACAAACTTCTTAAACAGTCCCATTATGTTCTCCTCCCTTTAAAAGATATTCGCTATCCACTCTCGGATACATGCGACTCTGTCATCGATCCGTCCCGTGTTCAGCGGTTTGAATATCTCTTTTCCGCGGAGCCGATTTTCCCTTCCATAACACCGGCTTTGAAGTTAGCCTCTGCTAACTATTGCATAGTAACACTTGTTCACGACAAAATCAATACATTATGGGACTTTTATTTTAGAAAAAAGGTCGGCAGAGGCCAACCTTTCGCTTTCACTTGTCAGGTACTTTCGCTCCCCTTCTCCGTTTCTATCCTGGCCTCCCGGAGGATACAATATGTGTAGTCGCCATCCTCATATGTATCGAAAACTCCCGCAACGCATATTTCGCCGCCTTCTTCGGGATAATCGTCCGGATAGATATAATCATCTGTCAGTTCAAACTCTATCCCCTGTGAGCAGCAGGCAGTCGCGTCCGAGATGATGCAGGCGAAGTAATCCTTACCCGTATTATAGTCATGATACGAAGAAAAGACACCGGCCATCTTCACGGTTCTGCCGATGTAATCCTCGGGAGAAACCATCATATGGTATACCTCGGCATACACCATCGTGCTTGAAAGCACAGTAAGGTCAACATCCGCCGGAACTTCCTCTGTACCTGAAATCGCAGCAGGGTCAACATCCGCCGGAACTTCCTCTGTACCTGAAATCGCAGCAGGGTCAACATCTGCCGGAACTTCCTCTGTACCTGAAATCGCAGCAGGGTTAACATCCGCCGGAACTTCCTTATCTTTACCGCATCCTGCCGTTACGCATATGATAACGATCAGGACAAGGATGTATCTGCATCTTTTCATCTTCCTGTCCCCCTCTTTATCAAACCTGCCAGAGAGCAGAGACCGAAGGCCGCAACATCGGCAGCCACGATCGTCGAGCCTGCAGGTGTACCTGCCAGTATCGAAATAACGATACCCGAAACAGCACATATCACCGACAGAAAAGCCGAACATATCGTGACGCTTTTAAAGCTTGAAAATATCCGCATTGCCGACAGGGCGGGGAATATCACCAGTGCCGAGATCAACAGGGATCCCACAAGATTCATAGCAAGTACAATGATCACGGCTATGACTGCAGCGATCAGCAGATTACAGGCTTGTGTATTCACCCCCGTCGCTTTCGCGAAGGTTTCGTCAAAGGTTACCGCAACTATCCTGTTATAAAACAATATAAAGACCAGGACCACGGCGACAGAGAGGATCGCACACAGCACAACCTCCTTCTGTGTCAGCGTAAGGATGGAAGCCGAGCCAAACAAAGTTGAGCAAACGTCTCCGGTCAGATTTGACGATGTGGGAAAAATATTCATGAGAAGATATCCGAATGCCAGTGCGCCCACCGAGATCATGGCGATCGCCGCGTCTCCCCTGATCTTCGCATTCTGTCCGGTCCGCAAAAGAAGGATGGCGCTGATTACCGTAACTGGCAGGATCAGGAGCATCTCGTTCGTCAGTTTCATCACGGCTGCAACAGCCATCGCGCCGAACGCAACATGAGACAGCCCGTCTCCGATGTAAGAGAAACGCTTAAGCACAAGAACCACCCCGAGCAATGAGGAGCAGAGAGCTATCAGCACTCCAACTATAAATGCGTATCTGACAAAAGGATGTTGAAAATACATCAAAAGCTTATCAGGCACAGGCCTCACCTCCCCTCTTAAGCATCAGAAAGAGCTTCCCGGTGTCGCTTTTTAAATACTCTTCCCTCGTACCGAAAAAGCAGGTCACTCCCATATGCAGGATATGACTTGCGTACCTTACTGCCGCATTAATATCGTGGGATATCATGATGATCGTCAGGCCCTCTTTGTTCAGGTCACGGATAAGCTCATACATCTGCGCGGTGACCTTAGGGTCAAGCCCCGATACCGGTTCATCAAGGAGCAACAGCTTCTCCGCGGCACATAACGCCCTGGCAAGAAGGATACGCTGCTGCTGACCTCCCGACAGCTTGCTGTAGCAACTATCCTTCAGCTCTTCTATCCCCATACGCCTCATGTTTTCAAACGCCAGCTGTTTTTCGGCTTTACCGTAAAACGGTCTGAAGGCAAAACGCCCCTGGCATCCGGAGAGAACGATCTCTCTCACGGATGCGGGGAAATCCTTCTGCAGCGCTGTATGCTGCGGAAGATAGCCGATATCTTTTTTCTTCAGCCCGTCGCCGGTCAGGATCTGACCGCCGAATGGTTTTATCAGTCCCAGAAGTGTTTTCATAAGAGTGGTTTTTCCGGAACCGTTTTCACCTACGATGCAAAGAAAATCACCGCTGTTCACGGAAAAATCCAGACCCTTTACAATATACCGTGAATCATATCCGAGGGACAGATCCGATGCTTCGAGCAAAGCCATAAAAATATCTCCTTTTGTTACTTTAACGCTTCTTTCAGCACCTCAAGGTTATTCTCCATTACGGAGAGATATGTGGTTCCTTTTTGTACGTCCGCTGCCGTTGTCGACTGCATGGAATCCATCGAAAGGATCTGCTGGTCCTTCGATTCGGTGTTCTGCACGATCGTCTCCGCGATCCTGTGATCCTTCCCTTCAATTGTCATAACCGAGTGAAGGTTCAGCTCATCGACCTTTCCGGCAAGGAAAGCCACCGTTTCAAAGCTGGCCTCCGTTTCCGCCGAGCAGCCGACAAAGGCGGCATAATAAGACAGGCCATAGTCATCGACCAGGTAGCGGAAAGGGAATCTGTCTCCGAAGACCAGGG
>JAILRP010000009.1 GCA_024698075.1 Lachnospiraceae bacterium | reverse complement strand
ATTCAACGGTTTGATAAGAATCTGTCCTGTCTTGGCAATATAAGGCTTTCCCAACTGGCCGAAACAGATATCAGAACGGCGCTGGATAACCTTATTGCCACCAAACCCACGGAAAAAGAGTTTAACGAGACGATCACAAGTCTCAATAAACTAGCAGACTACTGTCAGTATGAACACATTGATGTCATAAACATTCGGGAAGTAATATCCATATACCGTAAAGTACGACTGACAGGTAAGCACTTGTGGAAATCCGTGACAAAACAGACCAAAAACCTGGCCTTTTCACGCACAGAAGCTTCCAGAATTGTACGTCACGCCCTCAAGAATCCGAATTATAAGACATTGTCTGTTGCAATCCTTATAACGACAGGATTAAGAGCCGGTGAGCTTTTGGGGCTTGAAATCGACGATATCTATCTTGACGATGGATATATCTGGATTCATCAGACGGAGGATACCAAGACGTATCAGCTCCTTGATTACGTGAAGGAAAACAAAGCCCGCGAGGTTTATCTTTCTGATGAAGCTTTGGCTGTAATGCGTGCATGTTTGGATTATCGCATGAATGATGACAGTAAAAACCCGTTCCTGGTTCTGAATCCCGCCCCCCAATCTGTCAATGGAAAGATGCATTTAGGCGCTATTGACAAGTATATGAGAAGGGTCATTCATACAGAAGTTCTTGGATACGGCTCAGAGCGCGAAATAAGAAGTGCTCATGACTGCAGGCGCACTTATGCATCCCTTGAATATCTCGGAGGCACACCCATCAACGTTATCAAAGAACAGATGGGGCACAGCAGCGTCGCACAGACATGGGATTACATCAAGAACGTTGTAGAAGCTTCGGAACGTCGTCAGCAGCTTAAGGGTGGACATCTGATATATGAAGATGTGAAGTCCTGCGAACCGCATAAAATCGCTTTAAACGCAGTTTAAACACAATTTTGTGCAAAACAAAAACTCGGAAATGCGGTAAAATCAGCATTTCCGAGCCTTGCTCGCGAGCGATAGACGGGACTCGAACCCGCGGCCTCGACCTTGGCAAGGTCGCGCTCCACCAACTGAGCCACTATCGCATTTTGTCTTGTGACTAATATATGTTATCAGAGGTCAAATGAAAAGTCAACGCTTTTTTCAACTTTTGCCCCGGACAGGGGATGGATGAATTCAAGTCTGTCGGCGGCAAGCGCGATCCCCTTTGTATACGGCACGTCCGATCCGTATTTTCTGTCCCCTATTATCGGATGCCCCATATGGGCAAGCTGGGCCCTTATCTGATGGAACCGTCCGGTGATGAGGCTGATCGAGAGGATTGTTATGTTCCTGTCGGGAAGTATCTTTTCGGTCCGGTAAAGAAGCTTTGCCTCCCGGACTTTATGTTCTCCGTCACGGCTGTCCGTTATCACTGCCCTGCTGCATTTGGGATCCTTGTACATGCTATCCGTAAGGAGCGTCTCTTCCGGGCAGTCTACGATACCGCTGACAGCCGCCAGATAGTGCTTATTCATTATGCCATCGCCCGCCTGGCGCGACAGTTCGGCGGCCGAGCGGCGGCCTTTTGCAAATACCAGTATTCCCGCCACCGGCTGGTCGAGTCTGTGCACGATGCCCAGATACGGTTCCTTTGTTATCCCCGGGTCGCTTTTTCGCAGATGCTCTTTGATAAGGCTTACGCAGTCGGGCTGTGCCGGATTGGCAGACTGTGTGGCAAGTCCCGCGTCCTTCTGAACGATTATGATCGAATTGTCTTCATATATGATCTTTATTGGCACTTTATAAACTGTATTCTTCGATGAGCTTTACTATCGTAAAGACGGCGCCGGTCTGGTCGCTCTTCAGCATGACCTTGCGGAATTCCTCCCGCCTGTCATAAAGCTCGCAGATCGTATCATATAGTGTATCTTCGCTGAGATCCTTGTCCTCATCGAGCACGAGCGAGAAGCCCTGTCTCCTGAAGGATTCGGCATTGAGCAGCTGGTCTCCCCTTGATGCGCTTGCGGGAAGCGGTATCAGAAGGTTGGGCTTGTGAAGCGCCAGTATCTCACAGATCGCGTTTGCGCCCGCACGGGATACGACGATCTCGGAAAGCGCGAACAGATCCTTCATCTCATCCTTTGCATATTCTATCTGGTGATACCCCTCCGTCTGAAGCAGGGATTCGTCAAGCTTGCCCTTGCCGCACAGATGAAGCACGTTGAACTTTTCCAGAAGGCGCGGCAGTATCTTTCTGATCATGCTGTTCACCGACGAAGCACCAAGGCTTCCTCCGACAACCATGACCACCGGCTTTTCCGGATCGGCAAAGCCGCATATCTTCTCCGCCTTCCCGGCATCTCCGAGCAGCAGTTCCGACCTGATCGGCGACCCGGTAAGGACAGCCTTATCCTTCGGGAGCTTATCGACGGTTTCGGGAAAGTTGCAGCATATCTTCGTTGCGGACGAGAAACTGAGCCTGTTGGCAAGCCCCGGCGTCATGTCGGACTCATGTATGATCACCGGTATCCTGTTCTTTTTGGCCGCCCATACAACAGGGACCGACACAAATCCGCCTTTGGAAAAGACTATCGAGGGCTTCAGCTCCTTCATGAGCCTGTCCGCCTCGGCAAAGCCTTTCATGACCCTGAAAGGATCCGAGAAATTCTTCAGAGAAAAATACCTCCGGAGTTTACCTGTCGCTATGCCATGATAAGGGATGGAGTAATCCTCTATCAAAGATCTCTCCATCCCTTCATATGAACCAATATAATGGATATCATAGCCTGCCGTCTTAAGCGCCGGGATAAGGGCTATGTTCGGTGTAACGTGTCCGGCGGTCCCCCCGCCGGTCAATACTATACGCTTCATTACAGTCTTGCCATCAAAGCTTCCCTCTGCTCTTCATATCCGGGCTTTCCGAGAAGTGCGAACATGTTCTTCTTGTAGCTCTCAACGCCCGGCTGGTTGAAGGGATTGACTCCTAACGTGTATCCGCTCACTCCGCACGCAAACTCAAAGAAGTAGAAAAGCTGGCCGAGATAATACTCGTTTACTTCGGGAACGTTGACAACCGTGTTGGGAACATTTCCGTCCGTATGTGCGAGGATGGTCCCGTTCATTGCGCTCTTGTTGACAAAATCTACCGTTTTGCCCGCAAGATAGTTCAGTCCGTCAAGATCAACGCTCTCTTTTTCGATCGTTATTGTCTCCCTTGATGTCTCAATGTTGATGACCGTCTCGAACATATTCCTTGAGCCGTCCTGGATAAACTGTCCCATGGAATGAAGGTCGGTCGTAAGATCCACGCTTGCGGGATATATACCCTTCTGGTCCTTGCCTTCCGACTCTCCGTAAAGCTGCTTCCACCACTCTGAGATAAAGTGGACTGAAGGCTCATAGTTGGCCATGATCTCTATCTGTTTGCCTTTTCTCAGAAGGATGTTCCTGACTGCCGCATACTGAAGCGCATCATTTTCCTCGAAGGGAGCCGTAAGTGCCCTCTCTCTTGCGTCACGCGCACCTTCCATGAGCTTGTCTATATCAGCTCCGGATACGGCGATGGGAAGCAGTCCGACAGCCGTGAGAACCGAGAAACGTCCGCCTACATCATCGGGAACGACAAAGCTTTCATATCCTTCCTCGTTTGCAAGGTTCTTAAGGGATCCCTTTGCCTTGTCGGTAGTTGCATATATCCTCTTCGCGGCCTCTTCCTTTCCGTATTTCTTCTCAAGCATTTCCTTGAATACCCTGAAGGCTATAGCCGGTTCCGTGGTAGTTCCGGATTTGCTTATCATATTGATCGAGAAATCCCTATCCCCGATAACATCCATCAGATGCTTGATGTATGTGCTGCTGATGCTGTTTCCGACGAAATATATCTCCGGTGTCTTGCGAAGCTCCTTCGGAATGATGTTATAGAAGCTGTGGCGCAGGAATTCTATCGCGGCCCTTGCTCCGAGATACGATCCGCCGATACCGATGACAAGAAGCACCTCCGAATCATTCTTGATCTTCTCAGCAGCCTTTAAGATACGGTCAAACTCTTCCTTGTCATAATCGACCGGAAGATCGATCCATCCGAGAAAATCATTTCCCGCTCCGCTCTTGGATACCAGCAGCTCTTTGGCGTTCTCAACGATCTCGCACATCGAGCTGATCTCCTGCTCTCCGATAAACTGCATTGCCTTGCTGTAGTCATAAGTGACTTTTGTACTCATTTTCTGATTCTCCTTTTCTTTGAACGCCGGCCGGCAGATGACACCTGCCCCATATCTTTGACCCGTTCATGATGATTATAGACTATGATAATATTTCGTTCAATATTCCTTCAAGCTCGCCGTCCTTACACTGCTTTGAAGCCATGTTAAAGTTCTGCCCGTCCCCTTTGTATCTCGGGATGAGGTGCGTATGAAAGTGAAAGATCGTCTGGCCTGCGATCTCCCCGTTATTCTGTACAACATTGAAACCTTCCCATCCGAGCTTGTCCTTTAGCAGTTTCATCATCTTCTTTGCAAGCGGGAAGACCTTGGCGCCCACACTGTCATCGAGCTCCCAAAGGCCGTCAAAATGCTCCTTCGGGACTATAAGGCAGTGCCCTTTTGTTGCGGGCGCGGCATCAAGAAATACCCGGAAATCCTCATCCTCATATATCGTATTGGTCGGGATCTGTCCGTTTGCAAGTTTGCAGAAAATACAGTCATCTTTTTTCATCGTTATTCTCCTCTATTCCGCATTGTTTAAAAATGTAAATACCTGATCTAAAAGAAGCAGTATCCGAAAATCGCCCCTTACCTGCATGTCGCCTGTCATGAATGCCCTCTGGAAGCTCATCTGCCCCGCGATTATATGCTCAAGGACATCCGGTTTGATCTTGCACAGTATGTCCGGCGAATCATGATTTCCGTAATAGCACTTGAGCCGTGAATCGACGATCTCGAGTATCAACGACTTTTTGCGGTCCTCGATCATAAACTTGTATGAAGCATTAACGGTTCCCTCGGGAGCAAAATGCTCTTCGAAATCCTTAATGAACTGTTTGCTGACATCGATGTCCTTTTTCTCGAGCATGCCCTTGAAAAGTGACGAAAGCTCCTGCATGTCCTCCTTCTGTTGCTGGACATACTGCTCATCGGATGCATATTTGGAGAGCTGCTCCGTCTCCTGAGGAGTAAGCGGAATGTTCTTGGTCGCACTTACTATCTGCTTGACCGCCTGGTTGCTCGAAGGAAGCGAATGCATCTTCTGGGATATCGTACGGTACAGGTTCTCCGTCTTTTTATCTATTATCTTAATGTATTCGGTGTTAAGCTCAAAGCTTGTCATATCCTCCACGTATCCGCAGAGCCCGCTGCAGGGCACGCCGCCAAGCATCTCCCAAGCAACCTGAAGGTTTGTCTTTGCCTCACGTTCCCCGCTCGAGAGCGACATGACTACGGGAAACATATATGTTTTGCTTATCTTTTCTTTGTTTCCGTACAGCCAGCACGCATCAAGGAACTGCATCAGATATCCGCCCACACCGTACCATTCGACCGTTGTGGCAAGGACCACTCCGTCCGCCTCGTTTATGGAAGCCGGAAGAGATGTTATCTGGTTCCTGAGTTCATATAACGGAAATCTCTCCACATTAACGTTAAGTTCGGTAAGCACTTCCGTCATCTTGTTGATCACGAACAGCGTAGGATCGTCAAGTATCCCGCGTCCTCCGTAATAAATGTTGATCTTCATCCGGTTATACTCCTATCTTTCTTTCTGTACAGTACGACGGCAACCAGAAACCCCCCGAGAAGTCCGAACAGATGCGCCGCCATATCCACATTTTCGGAAGTTATCCCGTTATAAAGCGCATATGCGATGAGCACGCACATCCGAAGAAGCGTCATGTCCTCAAGCCTGCCCTTATTCCTGATGACCAGCCACAGAAGCGCTCCGATCATCCCGAATATCGCTCCCGACGCTCCGGCAGAAACTATCCCGGGATTATAAACAAGTGCGTAGGCGAACGATCCGATGCTTCCGATAAGTCCCCCGAAAACATATATAAGGATGTACCTGAAGCCTCCGACTGCCCTTTCGACGTTATCTCCCAAAAACAGGAGAACGACCATGTTCCCTGACAGGTGCATGAATCCGAAGTGGATGAACATGCAGGTAAAAAATCTGTAATATTCTCCTTTTTCGAGAACATACGGAACATACATCGCTCCATGTTCCATCATGAAATCTATCTCTTCGGTTGAACCGGCCACCGACATAATGATAAAGACCAGGACGTTCAGGATGACAAGCGCTGTGTTTACCGGCGTGAACTCCTGCGCGAATGACTTGTTCTGACGCGGAGTGCTGTCATAATAACCCGTGTATCCCGTTCCCGCAGGCGAAGTTCGGTATTCTTCTTCTCCTTCGTCTGCCGGTACCATCCCTGATTCGATAAGCTCTCTGAGTCCGTAAAAATCGCTTGGTTCATTATCATATATAATGACCGACATTGTATCGGAATTGACGATCCAGCAGTGATCATCATTAAGAACGAATTTCCTCGCCTCTTTGGTCTGCGGTGTAACAATGAGCGTCAGGAATTCTATAGTCTCATATCCGCGCTCTATGATATGTTCTCTTGATTTTTCACAGAAAACAGTGTACTGGTCTACCGTCAGCGGTATCTCATCGACACAGTCAAGCACCTGAATGACTATGGCCCTTGATATTTCATACTGAACAAACAGTTTGACAAAGGGAACATTTGATTCTATTTTCAAATATCCCTGCTTTTCAAGAAGACCCTGTATCTTTTCAATCATAGAGGAATTATAACAAATCAGACCGATTCTGTTAATAGTCTGGCAAAAAGAGTTTATGGCATGCACTTGCGTGGGTATAGGCTTTTCCGAAGGTGTTGACACTTATCTTTGTCCATACATATTCCTCATCGGAATATACGGTGATATCTGTATCCCATGTGCAGATAAGCCTTCTGTCAAGTTCCTCATCAGCAAGGGCAGCTGCCTCCTCATCCGATTTTTCGCCCCCCGCTGCCTCAGAGCTTGCAAGGCAGCATACATGTTCGATCACACACCGGTCATGGGCTGCCATCGCAAAATAAATAAGCATCACTATAATACCCAGTATCATGGGCATTATAAGCGATGCCTCTATTGTAAAGCTTCCTTCCGCCCTTCCCGGGCAGCTTTCCGTTTTGTCACCCATAGATCAGTCCGAGCATATACCCTGCCAGCAGAAAAGGCACAAACGGTATCTTCTGATCCATCCGAAGCCTTCCCGCAAGCATCATCAAAGAAGTAAAAACGCCTGCCGATATCAGGCCCGCCGCCATTAACTGAAGGCTTCCCCAAGGTCCGATAACAAGCCCCAGAGCGGCCAATGTATATGCATCTCCTTCCCCAAACGGGATGCTTTTTATCCTGCCCGCCAGAATGAACACAATGCCTGCCAGGATCGGCAGGGTGATATCCCTCATGATGCCTGCTCCCTGCGCAAAAATACATCCGGCCACGGAAACCGCGGCTCCTCCTGCCGCTGATACAAGAAGCGGAAAAAGATATATGTTCATTTCGCGGATATCCGTATATGAACACACCGCAAGCATTGCCAGGGCAATGACTTTCCTTACCTGCCACATCTGCTGCACGGTCTCCTGTCCCCCGCTTCGCTTTTTCTGACAACGCGCACGGTCCTTTTCAGTCCGCTGCATGATATCCTGTTATGGTATCTGTCCCCTTCCGGGGTGATATAAAGTTCATCATCCCCTATACTGCTTCGGCACAGTTCACATGGCCTGTACCTGCTTCCGCTGTTATTGCGCAGAGCTCCGATCTCGTGTCCGCTAACAGACATGACCGTGAGCCTTATATGGCTGCAGTTTCTGTCCGAATGGTAAACCTCGCTGTCATCTGCTATATATACATATTCCCCGTCAGGAAAATATCCGTTTTCATATCCGCACATCATATGTGCAAGGCACCGGCGCTTTACCTGGACCTTTATGATCCCGAAAAGATCCGTGGCCGGTATCAGTTCACATGAAACGATAAGGTCGACGTATTCCCCGTCATCTATAACGGAGCCGGACATATCGAGGCCGTCCGCACCGTTTTCGATAAACCGGAGGCTCTCTTTCGGCATCATCCCGGCGATATCGTCCTTTACCGACGACAGGGTAACTCCGTCATGGATCTTTTGTCCGGCCGAAAGTACCGCCGCCTCATTTACAACTGCCTCCTGCAGTCTCATGCCGGCAAGCGTCATGTAAAAAATCGAGAGAAGCATGATGGCCGCGGCCAGAAAAGCAGGGAGCAGCATGGCCGCCTCTATGGTAAGGCTTCCCTCTCTGCGCCTATAGGCCATCATATCCGTATTCTCTTGTAATGACACGGCCGTCCCGGTCCCTGCCCCAGGTCCGGGCTGATACGGTGATATGCCAGAAACATTTTCCAAGGTCAAAGCCGGGACTGCCGTTATGTCTCATATATTCGGTCAGAAGCTCTCCGAATCTGTTACGAATAAGATTAATATCGGTTTCTTCAAGCTTTGCGCAAAGAAAGCTCTCATAGTCCGTCATGCCACGCTCCTCCATCTCCTGCCTGGCCCTTGCGATGCTTTCTCCATCATCCGTTCCGTATATCAGATATTCTGCCTCACCCCTCCGGAACGCTCCCTGCAAAGGGACAGCATCATTTCCGCAGACATCAAGTATATATGACAGAAAAAGAGCATCTTCGCCGCTTCCGCTAAGCCTTGCGTCAATGCCGGTATTCTCACCTGCATAGCCTGCCGCAGATCTGTAAAGATACTCATTATCATCAGAGCCTGCATCCATATATCCGGTTACCTCTGCGGTACATGTACCGTCTGTCATGCAGTTTTCCATATACTGCACAAAGTGCTCCTCCACCCTTTCCGCTCCGCCCTCGCCGCCCTTATACGAGCTGTCGATCAGAAGTATGTGGTATCTCCTGAACACTTCAGCGTTATATTCGCCAAAGCATGATCTTGCGGCATTATCGGCAGCGCACTCATCCGCGGCAGAAGCCGCATGCTTTTGCGCAGATCCTGCAAGGGTAAGGATAAATGACGCGATCACCGTCAGGATAAGGGTAAGGAAGACGGTTACCGATCCATGGAATCTCATAGCGCATTCACGTCATTTGTGATGTTTCCGAATATATTGTTTACAAGGGCGGTAAGCTGGTCACGGAATATGACCACCAGGCCGATCAGAACGACCAGGATAAGGATGACTTCCACTACGCCTATGCCCCGGTCGTCATGGCCGGAACATGAAAAATGACTTTTGATCCTGCAAAGGACCGATGCGATTGAATCAATGATCATACAACTCCTCCTTCATTGTTTTAGTATGAAATAACTGAGAATCTGCCGATACGGCATGATCTGATGAATTGAAACACGAATGTGTTCCTGACAGACCTGATTATAATGTTTGAAATCTATGGCTGTAAATACCCAATTTCAATACCGTGATTATGTATCATCTGAGATGATTCCGGATTTTTTGGTTTTATGTAATTTTACCAATAGCAGCTTCCCGATCTTTTTCTGATGCCCTTAATTTTCTACACCCATAATTTTTGTGCTATGTCTTTTTCCGGTTTCAATGAAAGCCCCGGCAGGATAGGCTGTGAGTTTAACTGACGCAAAAAAGCTCTGGAGCATAGCAGCTTCAAAGGCTATAATGGAGCAGACGAAAAGGGGGATGAGAAATGAAACTGTTATTTGCCTCTGATTCTTTCAAGGGAAGTCTGACCAGCGAGCAAACAATTAAGCTTCTGACAAGAGCAGCCCATGACGTGTTCTCTGACTGCGAAACCGAAGGCGTGCCTGTCGCAGACGGGGGCGAAGGAACGGTATGTGCCGTCGTTTCCGCACAGAACGGAAATACGGTCAAATGCACCGTTCATGATCCTCTGATGGGAACGACCGAGGCTGTTTACGGAGTATTCGGAGAAGGTCAGGCCGTCATAGAAATGTCCGCCGCCTCCGGACTTACCCTGGTCCCGCCAAAGCTTCGTAACCCTCTTAACACAACATCCTACGGAACCGGAGAGCTGATAAAGGATGCCCTTGAAAAGGGATACAGAAAGCTTTCGATAGCTATAGGAGGCTCGGCGACCAATGACGGCGGCATGGGCTGCATAAGAGCCCTTGGAGCCCGTTTCCTGGATAAAGAAGGACTTGAGCTTGACGGATTTGGCCGCGACCTTATCCGCTTACACTCGATCGACCTGTCCGGGCTTGATAAACGTCTGGAACAGACCTCGGTCACGGTCATGTGTGATGTAAATAACCCCCTGTGCGGAGCAGACGGTGCGACCATGACATTCGGTGCCCAGAAAGGTGCGACCGAAGAGATCAAAGAACAGCTGGAAAGGGGTATGTGCAATTACCGCGATATTATAAAAAAAGAATTCGATATAGACTGTGACACCATGCCGGGAGCAGGTGCGGCCGGAGGCCTGGGTGCAGCCCTGTCTGTATTTCTGAAGGGTACGATGAGATCCGGGATTGAGACCGTACTTGACCTGATCCGGTTTGATAAGCGCCTTTCGGGCGTAGATATCGTTGTAACGGGAGAAGGACGGACGGACCGTCAGAGCTGTTTCGGAAAAGTCATGCAGGGAGTCGGAATGAGGGCGAAAGCCAAAGGGATTCCCGTCTTGGGACTGTCAGGCTCTCTCGGAGAAGGCGCAATGGATATAATGGATTACGGTATCTCATCCCTGATGACTTCGGTTAACGCCCCCATGTCTCTTGAGCATGCGGTGGAAAATGCAGAAACACTGTATTATGAGGCAGCCGTCAGGATGTTCTGCTTTGTCAGGACCGGCATGAAACTGCGCTGACAGGAACTGATACTACAGGAAATACATGACTGCCGGTATAGTAAAGATCGATAATACCGTGGTAAGTATTATGCCTGCCGATATCATTTCCTCTCTTACACCATACTGCTTTGCCATCATTAAGGGAAGATTGCCCGCGGGCATCGCAGCCATAACCGCAACCGTTGACAAGATGAGCCCGTTTTTTACGAACGGCCTCAGAATGAATATTATCATTATCGGAACAAGAACCTGCCTTATCAGCACAAAGACATAAAGCTTCCACTTGGTAAGGACCTCTTTAGGCACCATCTGGGCAACCGATACTCCAAGTATCAGCATTGACATAAAAGTCGTGCAGTTCGCGATATATGTCAGCGTAGTCCCGACCACATCGGGAACCCTGACATCCGCTAGGTATACGATCACCGTGACTGCTGCCAGTACCGTTCCCGAGTTGATCACGTTCCTGATTGTAAACGCCTTATCCTGTACATCATCCGGGTTCTGTTCCGAAGCCGTCTTTTTGAGGGAGGCGGCACCATATGTGTATACTATCAGGTTGAATGAAAGTCCGCATAATGATACGAATATAAGGGATCCCGTCCCAAGAACCGCCGATGCGAATGGTATCCCGATAAAACCCACATTTCCGAAGATCGTCAGCATCCTGTAGGAATACCTTTCGGATCTTTCTATCCCAAGCAGGACGGGTATGACATATGCACACACTATAAGGATGGCATACATAACAAAAAAGCACAGAAATGCGATACCCACCTCAAGATCGCTGACTTTTTCTTCCTCCTTAAGCGCCGCACACAGAAGTGTTATAGGGTTGGTGATGTTCACAATGATCCACGACAGCTGTTTGGATGATTCATTAGACAGGTGTTTCTTCTTATACAGATAAACACCTATCACGATCATTACAAATATTATGATCATCTGTTTCTGAACTATCCAAAAATCCATCGTATTATGAGATCACGCCCTCCAAAAACATCTCTTACATTTATAACAGTTTTCGCCCGTTCTGTCAGTAGGATATTTTCCCTTTATGCCCATTTTCTCTCTGACGCCCACAAGCTCTTTAATCTGTTCCTTTGTAAATTCGGTCGGTTCCCCGATCATTTTTGATTTATGAAGAAGTTCCGCATAAAACTCCAATGATTCCATCTTCATGTACGCCGATAACAGATCCGACGACCATGTAAGAGCTCCGTGATTTTCGAGAAGGACCGCGTCAAAATGATCAAGGTACGGCTCTATCGAATCAGGGATCTGGTCTGTGGACGGAGTTCCGTATGGTGCAAGGGGAACACAGCCTAAAGTTATCACGGCCTCAGGCATTATAGGCACGGAAAGCGGCTGTCCGGCAATGGCAAAGCTGGTAGCATAGTTCGGATGGGCATGTACGACTGCGCCGACATCCGGTCTTCTTGCATAAACCCTCATATGCATCTTGATCTCGCTCGACGGGCGAAATCCCTCACCGGCTTCGATGACTTTTCCCGTTTCATCAACCTTACATATATATTCGGGTGTCATGAAACCCTTAGAGACTCCTGTTGGTGTGCACAGGAACTCATGATCGTTAAGCTTAACGGAAATGTTGCCGTCATTTGCCGCGACCATGTTTCTGTTATAGATCCTCTTTCCAAGCTCACATATCTGCTCTTTCAGCCTGCTTTCATCTGTAGCCATTGCAAATCTCCTTTTCGTTTATCTTATGACACCGGCTCAAATACCGATACTTCAAATGAATCCATGACACATTTTCTGGCTTCTCTCACCGTTTCAAACACGCCGTCCGCGATCATCTGCGACAGTATGTTTCCGGTTGCGGTTGCCTCTCCCGGCCCGGCGATGACCGTTCTTTTTGTATATTTCGCGGTCAGTTCATTCAGATACGCGGCATTGGATCCGCCGCCGATTATATGGATCCTGTCATAGCGGCAGCCTGTCATCTCTTCGATGAGGGACAGCCTGTCCGCATAACACTTTGCCAGACTATTGTACACCACCGCCGCAAGAGCCGGAAGTGTTTCGGGAACCTCCTGTCCGGTCAGGGCGCACTGCTTCCTTACCTCTTCCGCCATATCCTTCGGAGAGAGGAAAGCGGGATCGCGGCAGTCGACTATGCTCTTTATCGTCTCTTCCGACGCGAGGCTGCAAAGCTTGGAATAGCTCATATCAGGAGCAAGGCTGTTCCTTATGGACTGGATCATCCATAATCCCATTATGTTGGTAAGATATGTGATCTTTCCTCCGTATCCGCCTTCATTTGTGATATCCGCCAGCCTGCTCTTTTCCGAGCAGTCGGGCGCGTCGAGCTCGACTCCCATAAGCGACCATGTGCCGGAAGAAATATAGCACGTCCTACCGTCATTGCTCGGAACAGCCAGGACCGCGCTTGCGGTGTCATGTGAGGGGGCCAGGACTACATTGCAGTCATATCCGACCAAGCCTCTGACCTCTTCCGAAAGACGGCCGACTATTGTGCCGGGCATGCTTATCTCCTGAAAGATCTTCTGCGGATACCCAAGCATCCGTATGAGGTCCCTGTCCCAATCCCTTCCGGCCGGATCGAGAAGTCCGCTCGTGCTGGCTTCGGAATACTCCTGCATCTTTTTCCCCGTAAGCCTGAAATTAAAATAGTCGGGGATCATAAGAAGCGTCTCGGCTTTTGAAAGCTTATCCTCCGGACAAAGCTTATCGGCCATCAGCTGAAAGACGGTATTATATATCGCCTTCTGTATTCCGGTCCTGTGGTACAGTTCATCCTCAGGAATGACTTTATACACTTCACCGTCCATGCCCTCCGTCCTGTGGTCCCTGTATCCTATAGCTTTTCCGATCATATTGTCATCTTTGTCGAGAAGAACATAGTCAACACCCCATGTATCAACCGCGACGGTCTTCGGGATCTTTCCTATCTCCCTGCATCTTCTCATGCCCTCGGTCACTTCGGCAAAGAGCCTGTCAACATCCCAATAAAGTGTTCCGTCCGACTCGTCCATGCCGTTATCAAACCTGTACACCTCCTCAAGGATCAGTTTACTGTCCCTGATACAGCCGAGAATATGTCTTCCGCTCGATGCACCTATGTCTATTGCAAGATGATATTTTGTCTCCAATGCTCTTCCCCCGAATGATCAAAAGATCCCGAATATCTTGTTTCGAAACGATCCATATAACGTATCGTAATCCGTATAGCTTATGTTTGTCTTAAACCTTGAATTCCATGCCGACCTTATGGCTGAGCACACCCTGTCCGCACACTCCTCGTTCGTAAGGAGTATTGCCGGAAATACATAATAAATCATAAAGAAGCTGAGATCGGCCGCCTTTCTTCCGCCAACCTTTCCGTTTTTCGAGAAGGCATTATATGCCGCCTCGGCAAAATCATCCCCGACGGCTTTTGCGGCGGCTTCGGGATCATCGGCAGTCTTCACCCTGCCGGTCATCTCATCGATAAGCTGTCTCTGCTCCCTGCGAAATCTTTCCATGTTTGCCTCATAGGATGCCTTTTTCAGCTTCCTCAGCATCAGTTCAAGATCGGTAAAAACCTGTTCGACATTGTCAAGCATTATATCACTACACCTTTTCTCAGGATTATGTTTGCATATATTGCAGTTTCGGTCGTCTGAATGACTACCTTTGCCTTTTCTCTCGTCTGGTCATAAAACTTCCATTTGTTGATCTCCTTAAAAGCCTTTTCACCGCGCTCGTCATACTTTGCGACTATCGCCTTGTACTCGTCCCATATAGGTGTGGCGACTTTTCCGACGTCTCCGGGTTCAAGCGCCATGAGTGTGCAGGGAGGATCCTCCTCACCCTTTGAATTGGGATAAGTATCAAGCGGGAACAGTTTCAGGATGGCATCGAGAAGCTCGGGAACGCCCATTCCGTCTGCCCTGATCACTTTCTTGCACATTGTCGCACCGGGGAAGTTTCCGTCAGCGATGACAAGCTCATCCGTATGTCCCATTTCATCAAGCACCTTTAACAGTTCAGGTGATATCTGGATCGGAATTCCTTTTAACATTTTTTCCTCCTTCATATCCAAGGAAAGGGACCGGTTCATCCAGTCCCTCCCCCTGTGTATCATATCATTGGATCTTTTCATACCGGCCGCCATTAAGCGGTCAGATCAAACATGGATAACGATCAGTCGTAAAGGTTCGGAGCAATGTCCGGAGCATCCATGTTGGAGTTGTCATACCAGTAACCGTCTGTAGCGATATCGGAAACAGACTCGCCCTGTGTGATCTTGTAAAGAGTTTCAACAGTTGTCTTACCCATTGCAAGAGGAGACTGTGTAACAGCACCGAACATCTTGCCGTCCTTGATGGCCTGCTTGATGACCGTACCTGCATCGAAACCTGCTGCAAGGATCGTTGAACCTGCTTCCGTTCCAAGCTTGTTAAGGTTCTCATTAGCTGAAAGGATACCTTCTGCTGCTACCTGGTTTGAACCGAAGATTCCGATAACGTCTGCTTTGTTCATGATAGCTGATGCTTCTGTTGCGCAGAGCTCAACTGTTGTCTGTGCGGGAACCGCAACTTCGATGATGATGTCTGCTGATGCCTCATCGCCCTTATCCTTTGCGCCGTTTACATAGAATTCGTTACCTACTACAGCAACCTTCTTGCCGTCAGCAGCTGCAAGCTCTGAGAACTTGTCGATGAATCCGAGACCACGGTTTGTGATGGATTCAGATGTTGACTCCTGGTTAACCTCACCGATCCTTACAGGTGCGGATGCGCTTGCGATGGTGTCTTTAAGAGCTGCATAAAGATTATCAGCTGCTGTTGCACCTGCGCCATAGTTATCCGTTGCGATAGTTGAAAGAACAGATCCTTCGGGAGCATCAGGACATCCTGAGTCAAAGCATACAACAGGGATGCCTGCATCCTTAGCCATCTGAAGAGCGTCTAAGCAAGCGCTCTGGTCACAGGCTGCAAGTCCGATTCCGCTCGGAGCTCCGTTGATGTAGTTTGTGAGCATGTTAACCTGGTCTGCGATATCAGACTCAGCATTAGGTCCGTTACACTCAACCTTAACACCAAGCTCGTCAGCTGCCTGGTTAACACCCTGAACTGCTGCCTGCCAGTATGATGACTGGAAGCTCTTTACGACGATCTTGAATTCGATGTCGCCTGCATCTGCTGCGGGAGCTGCTTCCTCTGCGGGAGCTGCTTCTGCTGCGGGTGCTGCATCCGCTGCGGGAGCCGCAGGTGCTGCGGGTGCTGCTGCACATCCTGCAAGGAGTGCTGCGGTCATTGCTGTACTGATGATTGTTGCTAATACTTTCTTCTTCATTTTTCCCTCCTTTAGATAATACCTTTTTTGTTTTTTTATTTATATGAACTGCAGGGCAGTACACATCTTAATGATCATTTCTTGGCTTCTCTTTTCTTTTTGATGATATCCACCATGACAGATCCTATGAGCACAAGTCCGGTTACGATCTGCTGCCAGTTTGCCTGAAGCCCGATAAAAGGAAGTCCGGTCTTAAGAAGACATATGATGAATACACCGATGAAAGTTCCTATGATGGAGCCGGCTCCCCCCGTCGCCGAGACTCCACCGATTATCGCACCGCCGATCGCTTCAAGCTCAAATCCCGCTCCCGTTCCGGGAAGGACCGTTTTAAACACTGCCGAATACGCGATAGACGCAAGTGCCGCGAAAAATCCCGAGATCACATATGCCATTATGTGGTAGAACTTTACATTTATCCCGGACAGGATCGCTGCTTCCTTGTTGCTCCCGATAGCGATCGTGTAACGTCCCACCTTTGTATGGTTAAGAACAAAATGCATCACGAGGGCGAGTATCAGGACCCATAAGAATCCAAGCGGTATCTTTGTCTCATCTCCGAGCGTAAGCTTGAATATATTTCTGAACCAGCTCCCGGGCTGTCCGAGGGTCGGCCAGGATATTCCCGTGTTTCTTGAACATATCGATCCGAGCCCCCTTGTGATCATACAGGTACACAGGGTTGCCAGAAACGGCGGCAGGTCCATGACTCCGATCAGCACTCCGTTTATGAAACCTATCGCTATGCCGAACAGGATCGACACGATCATCGCAAGCCCGGTGGGCCACCCGCAGAACATGATCAGATATCCGCCTGCAAGTGAATAGCACACAAGTCCGGTTCCTATCGACAGATCGACCCCTCCCGTGATCAGCGGGAACGATACGCCTATGGCCATCAGGACTATGTAATACGAATAATCCATGATGGTCAGGATCGTCGTATATTTCCTGAAATCAGGGCTTGCCGCACAGAAGAATGCAAGCAGCGCGATGACCACTATGAATACTATTGCTTCCTGTTTGAAAAACCTTGCAGCTGACTTTTTCTTTCCCATGCTGCTCCTCCTAATCTATATCTCTCGTAGCCAGGTTCATGATCTTTTCCTGCGTTGTGTCTTCGATCTTGAGCTCACCGGTCTTCTTTCCTTCGCACATGACCACGACGCGGTCACTCATACGCAGTATCTCTGAC
>JAILRP010000087.1 GCA_024698075.1 Lachnospiraceae bacterium | reverse complement strand
TGTCCCGAAGGCTGAGGTTAATGATGATGTGACCGCTGCCGCGGACGCGGACGAGGAAAGCTTTGCCGACAGGCTGAAAAAGTTTACACCCGTCCAGTGGGGTTCTGTTGCAATGGCGGCAGTCATACTCATAACATCCGTAATGACGACCACGGTTTATGCAGATTACCGGGGTGAGCAGAACAAGGCCATTGCGCTCAGCAACCTTCCCCAGTATACGGATGATGCCTCAATGGTGGAATATGATATGACCGAGCCTCTTACCGAGGAAGTGGAGATGGAAGATGCTGCCGAGCAGATGACCGACAGCGAAGGCAGGATGCTCTCGCTCGTGCTCACAAGCGTTGAGAAAGATCTTAAGGTAAAGCTCGTTGATGAGGAAGATACCCTTGTCAAGGGGATCAGATGGGGCATTACCGTTACCGACAAGGATGATAAGGAAAGCAGCTACGAGGATGAGGACGAGGATGGCATAATCCATCTTACCGGAATGAGCGCCGGGGATTATTCGGTCGCGATAACCGATTCGGATGCGCTTGCCGGATATGTATTTCCTACCGTAGGACAGAAAGTCAGCGTAAAGGCAAAGGTCGAGTACAAGGTCATCGCCAACATAAAAGACGAGATCAAGAAAGAAAGTGAAGTAAATGCGGCGGCCGAAGATAACGGCAACAAGCATGCCGACGTAGAGACGGGCTCCGCGCTTAAAGATACGGTTGAATTTGTAGAATCAACGGCCGAAGAGGTCGGGGAATCATATGAAGAGGCAACGGTAGATGTGTCAAAGACCGAGATCATCGCGTCGCTTGGCAGCAGGCTCGTCGCGGCGATAAAAGGCATGGCATCATCCTCTCATGACAGGAAGCAGGGCACGATGGCATCCATAGGACTTCCGGGCACCGGAAGGCTCGTGGCGGCGGAGGAGCAGACGGAAGAGGAGGCGACCCCAACACCGACGGAGGAGGCGACCCCTACACCGACACCGACCGAAACGCCGACGCCCACACCGACGGAAGAGACAACACCTACACCTACGCCGACGCCGACGCCGACATCCACGCCCACACCGACGGAGGAGGCGACCCCTACACCTACGCCGACGCCGACAGACACACCGACACCGACACCTACGCCGGTGGATCTGACGGTACCGAGCGAAATAGATAAATATAAGCCCGAGGCACAGCTTTATGATTCAAACAAGAATAAGCTCTATGTGTATGAGAACGAATCATACAGGCTTGCAAAGGTTGCCGACTATAAGAGCGGCGCTTTCAGCAAATACTACAGACGCATAGCCGGATTTATATATACCGGATGGCAGAACATAGACGGAAAGACGTATTACTACACAAGAGACCATGAGTATGTCACGGGCGACCAGGTCATCGGCGGGGTCAGCTACCACTTCAATTCGGACGGAACGCTCGATACGGGCTCGGGAGTTCTCGGAATCGATGTATCGAAGTACCAGCCGAGCATCAACTGGAGTTCGGTAAAGGCTTCGGGCGTGGACTTCGTCATAATCAGGTGCGGATACCGCGGTGCATCCACGGGAGCGCTCATTGAGGATCCTTACTTCAAGAGCCATATAAAGGGTGCGAAGAGTGCGGGACTCAAGGTCGGAGTATACTTCTTCTCCACGGCACTGAATGAGGGAGAGGCGGTAGAAGAGGCAAGTATGTGCGCGGCGCTTTGCGGCGGATATGGACTCAATTATCCGGTATTCCTCGATGTGGAATCGTCTTCAAGACCGGGATACAATACCCTGTCGGCATCTCAGCGCACCGAGAACATACAGGCGTTCTGCAAGACCATAGCGTCTGCCGGATATACGCCCGGACTGTATGCGAACAAGACATGGCTTACCGAGAAGATCAATACGTCATCGCTTTCATGCAAGATCTGGCTGGCCCAGTACAGAGCCGAAGGACCTACATACAGCGGACGCTATGATATATGGCAGTACACTTCGAAGGGAAGCGTCAACGGCATCAGCGGAAACGTTGATATGAACAAGAGCTTTTTGAGATACTGATAAGAGGAAGTTGCAATGGGAAAGATCAAAGTTGAGAATACACCGATAGAAGGGCTTTACGTGATAGAACCCACAGTGTTTTCCGATGAACGCGGATACTTTATGGAGACATACAATATCGCCGATTTTAAGGAAGCGGGGATAGACTGCGAGTTCGTGCAGGACAACCAGTCATCCTCGAGAAGAGGAGTCCTGCGGGGACTTCATTTCCAGATAAACCATCCGCAGGACAAGCTCGTCCGCGTCATAAGGGGTGAGGTATATGACGTCGCGGTCGACATGAGGCCCGGATCCAAGACATACGGACAGTACTATGGAATAAGGCTCTCCGAAGAAAACAGGAAGATGTTCTTCATTCCCAAGAACTTTGCCCATGGATTCCTTGTTCTGTCGGACCGTGCGGAGTTCACGTATAAGTGTACGGACCTGTACCATCCGAATGATGAGGGCGGTATCATCTACAACGATCCGGATATAGGGATAGACTGGCCGTCAGACGGCATGGAGCTTATCTTTTCCGAAAAAGACAAAAAGTGGCCGACTCTTAAGGAGCTTAAATGACAAAAAAGAAAACTGTCGTCGCCACTGTCACGGTGCTCATAGTGGCGCTTCTGGCATATATAATCTTCCACCACAATCCGTTTGCCGATCCGCGGGAGGAAATGGTCAAGAAGATCATTTCCTGTATGATCCTTGCCGCCATATATGCGGTTTTTCTTGCAAAATATGACAAGATCGTCGTTCTTCCGGTGGAGCTTTTCCAGAACCGTGAGCTTATCTGGAAGCTTTCAAAGAACGATTTTCGTACCAGATATGCAGGGTCATATCTCGGCATTGTATGGGCGTTCGTACAGCCCGTCATAACCGTGCTCCTATACTGGTTCGTCTTTTCCGTCGCGCTCCCGTCAAGGGCGGTCGCGGTAAAGGGCGATATAACGATACCGTACATCCTGTGGCTCATTGCCGGGATCGTTCCCTGGTTCTTTTTTTCGGAGGCGCTCTCAAACGGGACCGGGGCACTGCTTGAATACAACTATCTGGTCAAGAAGGTTGTGTTCAAGATAAGCATACTGCCGATAATCAAGATCATTTCCGCACTTTTCGTGCATGTGTTCTTTCTCGTGTTCACGCTGATACTGTTTTCGTGCTACGGATATTTCCCGGATCTTTATACTCTTCAGATATTCTATTACAGCGCCTGCATGTTCGTATTCGTTCTGGGACTGTGCTACATCACCTGTTCGATAATCGTATTTTTCAGGGACCTCGGACAGATAATCTCAATAGTGCTGCAGGTGGGCATATGGGCGACACCGATACTCTGGAACATAACGACACTCCCTCCGAGACTGCGCATTTTGTTCAAATTAAATCCCATGAACTATATCGTGGAAGGCTACAGGGATGCGTTCATTGACAAGGTGTGGTTCTGGGAGAACTTTTATTCCACCGCATATTTCTGGATACTGACAATGTGCGTTTTTGCGTTCGGAGCGATCATATTCAAGCGCTTAAAGGTGCATTTTGCTGATGTTTTATAGGGGCAGGAGATGGCTGATTTTCTGGAAGTAATAGGACAACCGAACAGTGAGCGGCCTCATACGGATCATGTTGAAGCCGGAAACATATCCGAAGAGACGGCGATCAGCGTAAAAGGCGTATCAAAGGTATACAAACTCTACGACAGGAACCGTGACAGGCTGAAGGAAGCCCTGCACATCGGAAGGAACATCCATTCAAGGGAACATTTTGCCCTGGATGATGTGAGCTTCGAGGTTAAGAAGGGCGAGACGGTCGGGATAATCGGGACGAACGGTTCCGGAAAATCGACTATCCTTAAGATAATCACCGGGGTTCTGAGCCAGACGTCGGGAGAGCTTACTATAAACGGGCGCATATCCGCGCTCTTAGAGCTCGGCGCCGGATTCAACATGGAATTTACCGGCATAGAGAACATCTATCTTAACGGCACGATGCTCGGATTCTCGGAAAAGGAGATAGATTCCCGGCTTCAGTCGATCTTGGAGTTTGCCGACATAGGTGATTTTGTGAACCAGAAAGTCAAGACGTATTCGAGCGGAATGTTCGTGCGGCTTGCTTTTGCGGTAGCCATAAACATAGATCCCGAGATACTGATCGTTGACGAGGCTCTGTCGGTCGGGGATGTTTTTTTCCAGAACAAATGCTACAGAAAGTTCGAGGACTTTAAAAAGCAGGGAAAGACCATACTGTTCGTAAGCCATGATCTCGGCAGCATAAGCAAGTACTGTGACAGGGTCATTCTTCTTGAAAAGGGCCACAAGATCGGCGAGGGAGAGCCCAAAGAGATCATAGACATGTACAAGAAGGTGCTTGTCGGACAGCTGAATTCCGAACCCGCACGGGCAGCTAAAGAAGGGGAAGCCACCGGAAGGTGGAAGGATAAGATGCAGCTGAACCCCAACATGGATGAGTACGGAAGCGGACTGGCCGAGTTTATCGATTACTGTGCACTCGATTCCGGAGGCGAGATCACAAATACCGTGATCAAAGGCGATGATTTTACGGTCAGGGTCAAGGTCAGGTTTAACGAAACGGTTCAGGATCCGATATTTGCGGTTTCGTTCAAAAACATGCAGGGAACCGAGATAACAGGCACCAATACGATGTTTGAAAAGATAACAACGGGCATGATGTCCCCGCAGGACGTCGTCACGGTGACTTTTACCCAGAACATGTCCCTTCAGGGCGGGGAATATCTCGTATCCCTGGGATGTGTCGGATACAGGAACGGCGAATTCACAGTCTATCACAGGCTGTATGATATATTCAATCTTACGGTTATATCATCCAAGAACACAACGGGCTTCTACGACATGAACTCCATTGTGATCGTCAGCACGCAGCAGGCCGAAGAGGAAAGCAATGTCAGGAAAGAAGATTGAGAGCATAGGAAATGTGATAATCGACAGGTCATTCTACAAAGGAGAGGACCTGTATTCCGAGGGCGCATCGGAAGACAGGATACTTGATTTTGTAAGGACCCATACGTCACTCGAATATGAGCGGTACATACAGGAATCAAAATCCTGGTCGGTCATGTACCACCTGTCCCATATAAGGGAAAACGTTGTCGGATGGCTCCCGATAAAGGATACGGAAAGCGTGCTCGAGATAGGCAGCGGCTGCGGTGCGGTTACTGGAATGTTCGCGAGGCTCGCGGGAGAAGTAACCTGCATCGAACTGTCCGAAAAGAGGAGCCTTATTAATGCCTACAGGAACAGGGAATACGACAATATCAGCATAATGGTCGGCAATTTTGAGGATATTGAGCCGAACCTTACAAAAAAATATGACTATATCACGCTCATCGGCGTACTTGAATACGCCCAGTCGTACATCTCCGGCGACAGACCTTTTAACCGCATGCTCAGCATGCTGAAAGATCATCTGACGGATGACGGAAAGATCATAATAGCAATAGAGAACCGGCTCGGGCTCAAATATTTTGCGGGATGCAGGGAAGACCACCTCGGCAAGTATTTCGGAGGGATAGTCGGATATAAGACGGAAGACGGAGTCAGGACTTTCTCAAAGGAGGCGCTCGAGAGGCTTCTGGATGAAGAAGGCCTGTCGGAGCGCAGATTCTACTATCCTTATCCGGACTACAAGCTGGCGCATACGATATATTCCGATGATTTTCTTCCGGGACCGGGTGAACTGAATACGAACATCAGGAATTACGATTCAGACAGGCTGGTGCTCTTTGACGAGACAAAGGCATTTGACTCCATGATCGAGGAGGGACGGTTCCCCGAGTTTGCGAATTCATTCGTAGTAGTTGCGTCACCGTCCAAGCTCCTGCAGCAGGATAACGGCTTTCCCGTATTTGCAAGGTTTTCCAATGAGAGGACCGAGGAGTTCAGGATATGCACGATAATCGGCAAAACGGACAGCGGGGAGCTGAAAGTCCATAAGAGCGCGCTTTCCGCCCATGCGAACGCGCATATCGACAGGATGTATGAAAGCAGCCGCACGCTGAGGCAGCAGTATGCGAATACAGGGATCGTGCCGGCGGCATGTGAGCTGATAAAGGGCAGGGAAAGAGGGACCGTGTTTGCCGGTACGGTATCAAAAGCCAGGGACTCGGTCAGCTTTGAATATATTTCGGGCATCACGCTCGAGGACTATTTAAATGAACTTGAGGCGGCGGGACTGTATACCAGGATGGAAGCCGTGATCCTTGAATACTGCAGCCGGGTCGGATCGTGCAGCGACATTTCCGAATTCAGGCGTACCACAGGATTTGATGAGATATTCGGCAAGAGGGATTTCAAAAAGAAATACATGGCGGTAAATCCGTGCAATTACGATATGATCTTCTCGAACATCGTGATAGGGAACGATGAAAAAGAACAGGGCGTCTGGACGGTCCTTGACTATGAATGGATGCTCACGTTTCCGGTCCCGATCAAATTCGTCATATACAGGGCGCTGTTCTACCACTTCCGCGGGCGGGAAGACGACGGGTTCGTCCTCTATCTTGCCAGAAAGGGCCTCGATGTGTTCAGCCTCTGCGGCATAGACATAGGCGAGAGGATGCTCTTTGCCGAGATGGAGCACGCCTTCCAGATATATATCATAGGCGGGGAGGCATCCCTTGAGGTGCTCCGCATAATGATGCCGACATCCACGATGATGATCGACCATATCGTAAAGCTTGGCTCATACCTCAAGAACCTTGACACTCCAAAGGTATATTTCTCGCGCGGAAATAACTTTACTTCCGAAAATCAGATAGGCGTCACGGGAAAAGTCAGCGAGGGCCATGTGTCCATGGTGATCCCGTTTGAGCGCTTCATAAACTCGCTCAGGATCGACCCGACCGAATATCCGTGCCTCATATCGATAGAGACACTGACGTATACGCTCGACAACGGGATGCGGCAGGATGTCACGGAGATCATCGCGAACGGCTATAAGCTTTCCGAGAGGACGTTCCTGTTTGATACGAACGATGCTCAGATCATCATTGAAAAAGTCGTGCAGAACGCACGCTCGATAGAAGTCAGATATCAGGTTTCGATGATGGAGAGCCCGTTCTATGACAACGTGATCGAACTTCTGCAGAAGCGTAAAGAGGAAAACGAGGCTTTGAGACGCTCCTTTAAATATCGGCTTAAGAGAAAGCTTGGGATCATAAAAGAGGATGTCCTGCCGGAGGGATATGTTAAAGCCTATCCTGCAGGGTGAACTGTTATGAACACTTCAAGGGACAGATATCTGTCAGCGTACAAAAAAGAATGTTTTAAGCAGACGATGCCATACAGCTATGAGCTGGCATACTCGGAAGAGCCCGAAAAGGGGCAGCCGGGCGCATCTGCCGCTATCATACTGTTTCCGGACGACAGCAGGAACATACTGAACTTTGAAGGCATCAATGAGGATTATGTGATATTTGCCGACAGGGACGGGGTCATGGAGCCGGACCTGGCAGAGAGGCTCACTGCCGGCGCGGCCGGGGCCGATGTCATATACTGCGATGAGGATTTTACCTCTGACGCATATGCCGATCTTACCGATATAAACGTCAGGATAAGGACACTTCGGACACCGTGGAGGAAGCCGGAGTATTCGCCGGATACGATCGTATCATTTCCCTATATAGAAACATGTTTTGCCATAAAGACGAAATTCGCCAGACGGGTTCCCGCGATCAAAAGATCACCCGAGATAGGAGACAGGGTCCGGTGCCGTGACTTTCTCCTGCGTGCACTTGAGATGGCAGGGAGCGTCGTGCATATCCCGCAGATCCTGTACCACCGCGATCTGAAAAAGCTCATCGATAAGGAAGGTCCTATAAGCGATGAGGAGATATATGCGGCCCTATATGACAGATACGTAAGGCCGGGCTATATCCTGTGCCGCGAGGCCGCGGAACGCCGCCGCGGGATCAATGCCGTTCCCGAGGTTTCGGAAGGAAAATATACGGTCTCGATCATAATACCATCCAAGGACCAGCCCCGTGTTCTGAAGGAATGCATCAGGAACATCAGGCTCAATGCCGGCAAGACGCCGTATGAGATCATCGTTGTTGACAACGGCAGCAGTGATGAGAACAGGGAGATCGCCGAGAAATATGTCACCCAGCTTCCGGGCAAAAGAGGGAGGTACATATATGAGCCGATGGAGTTCAACTTTTCGGCGATGTGCAATATGGGTGCGGAGGCGGCACAGGGGAGCTATCTCCTGTTCATGAATGATGATGTGGATGCAATATCGGAAGGATTTTTGGAGGAACTTCTCATATATGCATCCAGGAGTTATGTTGGCGCGGTAGGAGCAAAGCTGCTTTATCCGGATGACAGGAGCATCCAGCATATCGGGGTGACCGAGACGAACCGGGGTCCGACACATAAGCTTGCCGGATATGATGACAGGACCGTACAGTATTACTGCAGGAACAGATTTGCGTGGAACGTGCTCGCGGTAACGGGTGCATGTCTCATGGTCAACAGGGAAAAATACTATCAAGCAGGCGGATTCTGTGATAAAATAAAGGTCGGCTATAACGATGTCGATCTGTGTGTCCGCCTGTTCGAATCGGGCTATTACAATGTAGTAAACAATGAATGCCTGATGACGCATCATGAATCGCTCGCGCGCGGGGATGATTCGATGACCGATGACAGGTCACAGCGTCTCCGTGATGAGCGGAGCCTTCTCTACGCGATGCATCCGTGGCTCGGACAGCATATAGACCCGTTTTACGGATATATGCTCGACCGCGACACAGTCGGTATCGGAAGCGCCATCGTTCCGGACCATCAGATCACGGACATGAGGTCTAAGGTAAAGGTGGTATATAAGCTTCCGGGCAGGATATCAAAGAAAGTCATGATGTCGATAGACCGATGCGGCATAGAGCGTGCGATAGGGGATGCCGAGGATGCGTATACCATAGAGGGATGGGCGGCAAGTCTTGCATGGGATAATGCCCTTGTAAAGAAGTACGTGATCCTGATACCGCTTGACGAAGACGGTGCCGAGAAGAACGAATACATCATCGCCAAAACGAGCCCGAAGTACAGAACGGATGTGGCCGAGGTGATAGCGGATGCGGCAAATACATATCTTGCGGGATTTGTATGCCGAATACCGTTCAGCGCAGTCGATGCGCATGTGCGCTACAGGATCGGAGTCCTGCTGCGCAAAAAAACCGGATTAAAGAGCTGCCGGGCGGCTCTGGGTGATATATATGAACCGCGAAGAGGAATTGTCAAAGACGAATGAATACTACAAGGATCTGTATGAAAGGGAACGTGCAAAGAACGCCGACCTTACGGAAAAGCTTGTAGAGGCCGAAAGCAAGGTTGCTGATCTTAACCATAAGATGGATAAGCTCCGCAGCTCTCTCATTTGGAAACTCATATATCCCTTCAGGCTGCTGTGGAGCCATACGAAAAACATCATTGTGCGCATCAGAAGATACGGCAGCATTTCCAACCTGAAAAAGAAGATAGAGAGCAAGATCAT
>JAILRP010000039.1 GCA_024698075.1 Lachnospiraceae bacterium | reverse complement strand
GGCTTTAAGGTTTAACTCCACCGGTGAGCCCGCACCCTCGATGACGATTATGTCTGACGTTTCGCCAAGCCTTTCATATGCCTCCATCACGGTGCGGGCATATGACTTTTTATTGCGGAAATACTCGGCGGCGTTCATGTTTCCGACGGGCCGCCCGTTCACTATGACCTGCGAGCGCGTATCTCCCGTGGGCTTTAGGAGTATAGGGTTCATGTCGGAGACCGGCTCGCGCCTTGCGCATTCAGCCTGCATGACCTGGGCCCTTCCCATCTCGAGCCCCTCTTTCGTAATATACGAATTGAGCGCCATGTTCTGCGATTTGAACGGTGCAGCATTATATCCGTCGTCGGAAAAAATCCTGCACAGACCGGCTGCTATAAGGCTCTTGCCGACATTCGACATCGTGCCCTGTATCATGATGCTGCGGACCCTGCGGTGTTCGCTGCCGTCTACTGCAGTTCCTTCATGTCCTTTCGGATCATTTATATAAATCGGCAGTTTCCGTTCTCCGGTTTCTGAATCCGTTTCTGAATCTGTTTCCGAATCCATTTCTGATTCTGTACCTGGCGGACTGCATTCATCTGTATTTTCTGAAGCCTTCCCAGACAAAGATCCCTCGGCCTTAAGCTTCGCACCCCCCGCAGGCTCCCACGGCATCTGCCCGAGAAGCTCCGTGCTCATGTTCTCAATTCCGTAAAGCTTTCTTATGAAACCTTCGGTAAAAATCTCAGCGGGAGTTCCCACGGCCTGCACTTTTCCGCCGCCTATTGCAATGACCGTGTCGGATATCTTCGCCGCGATCTCGAGCTCGTGAACCGACATGAGGACCGCGACATCATTCTCCTTCGCATAGTTTCTGATCTTCTGAAGGATGTCGATCTTGTGCCTGATGTCAAGGTACGAGGTCGGCTCATCGAGTATGAGTATCCGGGGCTCCTGGCAGAAGGCGCGCGCGAGCATTATGCGCTGCTTCTGTCCGTCGCTGATATTGTCAAACAGAGTGTCCGAAAGTTCCTGCGTTCCGGTCCATTTCATGGCCTCGCTGACTTTTGCCCTGTCATCTTCCGACAGTATTCCGAGCGTTCCCGTGTAAGGATAGCGCCCTGCCTCGACCACCTCGCGGCACGTCATGAGCTCGGGCTTTATCCTGTAAGTCATCACAACGGACATGCGCCTTGCGGCCTCGGTCCGGCTAAGCGCCGTCCGGTCATCACCGCACAGATATACCGCTCCGCCCCGGCTTTTCAGCTCACCCGAAAGAGTTTTTAAGAGCGTTGATTTTCCGCTTCCGTTCGGTCCGATAAGTGTCGCAATCTGCCCCGGCCGTACATTAATGCATATATCCTTTATGAGGTCGGAAGAGTAGCCTATATTCAGTTTGTCGCTTGCAATCCCGCCGTCCGGCATATTACGTCCGAGTCAATCCTTTCCGTAAACTCCGATACCATTTTGAATCATGTCCCGCATCCCGCTTTGTGCGTATCCGGCAGCCTTCAGCTCTCCCGCTTCATACCGCGCTTCATCATAAGGTATATTACCACCGGGACAAGCAGCACTGCCGTTACCGAGCTGATGCTGACTTCCACCGGCGCAAAGACACATCTTGCGATGAGGTCGCACAGAAGCGTTACCGCCGCGCCTCCGAGAAAGCTCGCGGGCACCATCACTCCCGCCTCGTCCGTCCTGATGCACATCCTGACAAGGTGCGGGACAGCGATCCCGACAAATCCTATCGGGCCCGCGAAAGCAGTGACTGTCGCGGCCAGCAGGCTTGATATCAGTATCAGCATCACCCGCAGCAGAAGTATGTTCGCACCGGCCGACTGCGCATACGCCTCGCCGAGCCTGTAGGCGTTCATCGGCTTGCGTATGAATACCGCGAGGAACATGCATATGATGACCATAGCAGTGATGATCCTTATCTCATCCCAGTTCACCCCTGACAGGCTTCCCATCGACCAGTTGTGGAGGTTCACGATGTTCGAGTCGTCCGCGAACGTTACCGCAAGGTCCGTTGCCGCCGAGCAGATGTATCCGATCATTATCCCGCACACAACGAGCACACTCATGCTTCGCACCTTCACCGAGATTGCGAGCACGAACATCATCGCGGCGACCGCGCCGATAAAGGCGGATACGACCATCATGTTAAGTCCGATCTCACGTCCCCCCGACAGGAAAACAATCATCGCAGCTGCCACCGCAAGCTTCGCCGATGAGGATATCCCGAGAACGAACGGGCCAACTATGGGATTGGCGAAAAACGTCTGCAGCAGATATCCCGAAAGCGCCAGTGCGCCGCCGAGCAGAAACGCCGCAGCCGTCCTCGGAAGCCTTATGTTCATGATTATGTTCGAATGCATTTTATCGCCCCCGCCGGCAAGGATGCTTAAGATCTCGCCCGTGGAAACATCCGAGCTTCCCGATATGATGTTAGCCCATGACAGCACGAGTATCAGTGCCGCCGCAAGGGCAAAATAAATTCCGTACCGCTTCGTTTTCATGGTCATTCAAGTTTATTAAGATACGTATACTCCCTGTCCTCACCGTTTGCTATGCCATTAAGGTCCCTTATGAATTCCGCCGATCCCGTCACCTCCTGGAACAGGCTCCTCTCCGTGCAGTATACGGCCGAATCCTTCACCGCCTTAAAATCCCCAAAGAGGGGATTTTTGTCCGTAAGCTCCTTAACCGACGATATCCCGCCGCCGATCGTGCTGCTATAGATGATGATGTCCGCAGAAGATGCAGCACTGTAAAAATCCTCCATCTGCATGTTCACCGATGATGAGGCGCTGCCGTCATCCATTCCTGTATCAGGCACGTATCTGCACCCCGCCATCTCTATCATCTTCGTGATGTAATCTCCCGGCCTTCTGACGTTTATCATGCCGTTCGCAGTGACATAAAAGAACGCGACCGATCTTCCGGTATCTTTTTTCTCTTCAAGAAGCGGCGAGATGAGCTTCATCTGTCCTTCGAAAAAATCAGCTGCCTCATCTTCCCTGTCAAAAAGCGCACCGTAAAGCTTTATCCATTCAAGGCGCCCGAGCGGATGCTCTTCGTAGCTCGATGTCTCGACGAGCACGGGTATCCCGAGTTCCTCAAGCTTTTCCTTGACCGCGGGCTCATGGTAAATCATCGTATTCTCGACGGCCAGGCTGCAGCCATTCTCAAGTATCAGCTCGTAATCGGGAGCCCTGTATTTTCCGGCATAGATCATCTTCCCGTCCTGCATCGCGGACTTTGCCGCATCGATATACCAGTCCTCCGCCTTTGTTCCGGAGAGCCGTATCATGCCGGAAGCACCGCATGCACACGCAAGGTCCATCGCAGAGGTTGACACCATGTATGTATTATCGAGCGGCTTATTGAGCACGGTAACGTTTTCCGGAAGCACCGCAGGAGCCTCCATATCCTGTGGCAGGACAACGTAGTCACCCGAGCCGTCTATCGAAACATACAGGATATCCCCGTACTTTTCCATCTGAAAACATTTCGCATACTTAAGGTCATATGTGGCGGTCCTCTCAAGGCCCGCGGCAGAAAGCGCTGACCTTACCGCTTCACGTTCAGGTGTATATCCGGCAGCAATAGAATTACCATCAGCTGATGTTCCCTGTCCTGATATAGTTCCCGGCACAGAATCACCTGCCGGCCCTTTCCAGTTTATGACATACTCGATCTCATGGGGCACGCTCATCGCCACCGTGTCGGCGGTGATGGGGAGCGGATTTTCGGTATCGTCTATCAGAACAGTGAAGGTCGAGTCCCCTCCGGGATTTTCGTTCTCGTATCTTTGCCCCCCGACGATCATGTAGTCGTAGTTTTTGCTGCTCCACACGAGCTTTGCATAAAGCTTCCCATCTTTTTCCGTGATCTCGGCGGGCGAGATTATGGTGGCCCTGCCCGTTCCGCCCTCGAGAGTCAGGTTCATAAGAACTGTCCCGCGAGCGCCTTCGGGCTTTTCCTCATTTGCAGGTGTAACCCCCTGCATTCCGCAGGAGGTTACACTGATAGCCAAAACCAGCATGCACAGGCATGCCGCCAATTTTTTTACGATCCTTTTTCCGGACATATGTATTCCCATTTTCATCATGCTGACATACGGCCAAATCAGCAGTATTTCATTGATGCCGCATCCTTACTTGGCCAGTGAAACGCTGACCTTATGGTCATACCACTTGCCCTTTTTGCCGACGAGCGCGAGGTCGAACTCCTCGTCAAGGACAGGAACCGGAACATCAAATCCGTTTACTGTCTCCGTCGTGCCGTCGCTGTATTTCACCTCATCCTTTGTGGGCTCAAGAAGCACCGCGCCATCCTTCTGTGCATCTTCCGCGGTTCCCAGGAAGAGATTTACAATTCCGTCTGACTGAAGTGTTATATGCACCGTCATCTTACCATCGGCTGCAGTAAGTTCTGCCATGTCATCAAGTTCATCATTTACCTTGAACATCGTGCTGTCAGTCGTGAACACCACCTTGTATACGCCGTCAGACAGTGCTTCGCCTGAACCTTCTGATGCCGCCTCTTTTTCTTCAAGTCCGCCGCCGGAAAGTGCGGCAGCCGTATGTGCGACATACAGCTCCTTAACTTCCTTGATCCTTCCGAGGCCTGCGATCTGGCAGTCAACGGATTCAAATGCACCCGATGCACTGAACATGCTCTTCCATGAACCGTCATCATCACCTGCCATATCGTTGTTGGCATGGTCTCCCGCAACTACCATGAGCGGGCGGAGGACAACTTTGGTGTATCCGGCATCTTTAACGGAGTTCATGATATTCTCGCATGACGTCTCCTCAGGTTCGCCTTCAACGGTTCCGACAAAGACGTTCGCATACCCGAGGTCCTTCATCTGCGAAGCCATCTGGCTGTAGCTGACTTTTGCGGTATGCGCGGTCCCGTGTCCCATGAGGACAAATGCCATGCCGTCGGCTGCCGCCTCATCAAGAGATGCATAGCCTGCTTCCTTAACCGCTTCCCTGACTACCGCCTCGGCAACGGCCTTCTTGTCATCGTTGACGACGGATGCATCGCTTCCTACCTCACCGAGGAGGGGCTCTGCGACGGATACGCTGTCAAACTTTCCGGCATACTTTTTAAGTGCGTCGGTCAGCTCGTCATACTCTGCTCCGTGCATAAGGTGCGTCGGCTGGACGACAAG
>JAILRP010000008.1 GCA_024698075.1 Lachnospiraceae bacterium | reverse complement strand
GATTGTTCCCGAAAGTACGTATGAATTTATTTCGTATGGCAGGGAGGGGATGGAAGAATTAATGAATATCAAGGGGCTTATTGTGTTCGCACAGGGGACGGTTCTGTGTGCGAAAAAGCTGTAACTAAGGCTTCGCACAGGGGACGGTTCTTGTGTGCGAACTTGTTTCGCACACAGAACCGTCCCCTGTGCGAACCCCCCAAGTCTACGGTGTCGAAATTGTAAAGGAGGCTGTTCTTGCGGCGAAGAAAAATGCCGAGGAAAACCACCTGACAAACTGCGAGTTTATCGCCGGAGATGTGTTAAAAGTTTTGGAAGAAACCGAATTCCCGCATCCTGACTGCATTGTTTTGGATCCGCCGCGGGACGGCGTTCATCCTAAAGCATTGCCGAAAATTCTATCGGCCGAAGCGCCGACCATTCTATATATTTCCTGTAAGCCGACCAGTCTCGCACGGGATTTGCCGGCGTTCTTCGAGGCCGGATATCAAGTTACGCGTATGTGCGCAGTCGATATGTTTCCAAGGACGGGAAATGTCGAGACGTGCGTTCTCTTAGGTAGGGAATCTGGTCGAGATGGATCGAAGGGAATATATATATGATCATTAATACAGGACAAAGAACAGATATACCGGCTTTTTACGCAAAATGGTTTTCGAATAGAATAAAAGAGGGCTTTGTCTGCGTCCGCAATCCATACAATCCGAGTCAGGTAAGCAGATACAGGCTCGATCCGTCCGTAGTCGATGTGATAGGGTTCTGTACAAAAAATCCTGCCCCTATGTTTCCTTATATGGATCTGATAAAGGAGTTCGGACAGTATTGGTTTGTGACGATCACGCCGTACGGACGGGATATCGAGCCAAATGTTCCGGATAAACATCGTTTGACAGAGGATTTCAAGATACTGTCCGATACTGTAGGAGCAGATTCCATAGGCTGGAGATATGACCCTATTCTTTTATCGGATAAATATACATCGGAGTATCATTTACATGCTTTCAAACAGATTGCGGAAAGTCTGAAGGGATATACGAAGACTGTGGTTATCAGTTTTATCGATCTGTATCCAAAGGCCAGAAAGAATTTCCCGGAGGCAAGGGAAGTTTCGCCGGCCGATAGATTAAAGCTGGGGAAAGAGATGATAAAGATCTCTGCAGATTGTGGCATGACCGTTAAGCCTTGTGCAGAAGGAAATGAACTGGCGGAGTACGGAGCTGACTGCAGCGGATGTATGAAGATCAGCGATTATGAAAAGGCTATCGGCAGAAGGCTTACAGCACCAAAAAAGAAAGGCGCCAGAGCTGAATGTGCCTGTTATCTGTCCTGCGATATAGGAGCGTACAACACTTGCCTTCATCTTTGTAAATATTGCTACGCAAATGCTGAACCGGCAGTAATATATGCACAGAACAGATTACATGATCCTGCTTCGCCATTCCTGATCGGTAATTATATGGAAGGTGATAAGATACATGAAGTACCGCAGGAATCGTGGATAGATATGCAGGAAAGTTTATTCGCAGTATAATGAGAATTGAGGGCATATCACCTTGGCAGATGTATGTCGGGACGTAAACCACAGGAGATGATCCGGCATGGATATTAAGCATAACTATGTTGAAAAGGGGCAGGGGGAGCCCTTCATCCTCCTTCATGGAAACGGTGAAGACTGCAGCTATTTTAAAGGACAGATCGATGAGTTCTCAAAACAATATCATGTTTATGCTATAGATACCCGGGGGCACGGCAAGACTCCAAGAGGAGAAGAGCCTTTCACTATCAGGCAGTTTGCCAAGGATCTGCTTTGTTTTATGGATGAGCACCGGATTGAAAAGGCTCATTTGCTTGGATTTTCCGACGGAGGAAATATTGCCATGGTCTTTGCCATCATGTACCCTGACCGGGTAAACCGATTGATCCTAAACGGAGCGAATTTGGATGCAGGGGGAGTGAAAAGGTCTGTTCAGATCCCCATTGAGATTGGCTATAGGATCGCAAAAAAGTCTGCATCTAAAAATGATTCCGCAAGGCTGAAAGCAGAGATGCTTGGGCTGATGGTAAATGATCCAAACGTGAGCGAAGACGAGCTGCCCGGGATAACGGCGAAAACCCTGGTTATTGCCGGCACCAAAGATATGATAAAGAAAGAACACACAAAGAAGATCGCAGGAGGAATTCCGGATTCTGCGCTGGTATTCATCAAGGGCAGCCACTTTATCGCAAATAAGAACCCGGAAGAATTCAATAAGGCAGTGCTTGATTTTATGAAGGAATAAACCATTAACTCATTTAGCAGGGATGAAAATGACAGAAAAATTAAATTTCAGCAGTGATTATACAAAGGGCGCATACCCCGATATTTTGAAAAGGATGACCGAGACAAACCTGATGCAGACATCCGGTTACGGCCTGGATGAGATTTCTGAATCCGCCAGAAACAGGATCAGGGAAGCATGCGGATGCAGGAATGCTGCGGTAGAATTCCTTTCAGGAGGAACGCAGACGAACGCTGTGATGATCGATGCGCTGCTAAGGTCATATCAGGGAGTCATTGCTGCTGTGACCGGGCATATCAGCGTTCATGAGGCAGGGGCGATCGAATCGAACGGACATAAAGTCCTTGAACTGCCCCACCGGTATGGAAAATTATCGGCCAAAAGCGCGGAGAAATATCTGGAAGACTATTACAATGACGCAAATCACGAACATATGGTGATGCCGGGGATGATATACCTTTCACATCCCACGGAATACGGAACTCTTTACACGAAAGAGGAACTTACAGCCTTCCGTGGCATCTGCGACAGGTTCGGTATTTCCTTATATGTGGACGGGGCAAGGCTTGCCTATGCGCTGTCCTGCCCGGAAAACGACGTGACGCTGAAAGACCTCGCAGCATTATGTGATGCATTTTATATCGGTGGCACGAAATGCGGAGCGATGTTTGGGGAAGCAGCTGTAATTCCGGATCCGGATAAGATCCCGCATCTTTTCACGATCATCAAGCAGCATGGGGCATTATTCGCGAAGGGAAGGCTGATGGGGCTGCAGTTCGATGAACTGTTTCGGGACGGCCTGTATGAGCGGATTGGAAAGCCTGCGATAAAAGCGGCCGACAGCCTCAGGGAGGCCCTTCTCGAAAGGGGATATAACCTGTGTTTCGGGTCACCGACGAATCAGGTTTTCTGCGTTATGGAAAATGAAGCCCTTGAAAGGCTTGGCGAAAAAGTCGAGTACGGATTCTGGGAGAAGTATGATGACCGGCATACTGTAATACGTTTTGCGACAGACTGGGGAACAACGGAGGAAGAGATAAACGCCCTTATCAAGGCCCTGCCTTAAATCGCCATAATGTCTGTTTTAAAAAAACTTCATGTGAAAATTGAAAAAAACTTTGATATGAAGTAAAAATGAATTATCATACGAGAGTGAGGAGGTGAAATGCATGCCTAATAAAGCACTGGAAGATTATACGGTAGAAGAAGCGGCTTCGCTTGTTCAGAAAAACGTTGACGCGATAATACTTGTCGATACGGATATGGGAAAATATAAAGCCCTCAGCCGTAAGGGCATCTTCAAGGGTTTTATTGACGAGACCGGAGACTATAATGAACTGATCGAAAAACTCTGGTTTCACTTCAGCGGAACAAACGAGAAGATAACGAAAGACTATGCTGTCTTTGTATCATATTACGGTGAATTCAAGGGAAAATACAGCCGGAGACTGAAGGTCCAGACGGACGGCTCCGACCAGCCGAGCATCATCCAGATGACGGTCTATCCAATGAAAGACAGCAATATATACCTGTTTGTCATGGATGAACTTGACGATGATGAGTATGTTCAGGAATTCATGACTACAAATAAGGTCAATACTATCCAGAATGCATACCTCTTTTCCATGTATATCGATCTTGTAAGGGATACCACCAGCAGCCTGAACATAACCGAGGTATCGGATGAGAGCGTTAATTCGGATATCAAGTATTCCGACTGGCGGATGATGATAGTCAATATGTTCAAGCCCGAGGATCAGGAACAGTTCCTCCGAAGGTCGGATCCGGAATATCTGAAGAAGAATTTCCCTCCCGGAAGAACGTCGTCCTTTGACTGCATGATGATGAACCTTGAAGGAAACTTCATATGGGTAAAGCTTATATTCAGCAGAGCAGAGACCAATAATGAGGATGACTACAGATTCGTGTTCATGGTTCAGGACATCCATGATAATTCCATAGAACTTCTGTCCACGCTTAAGAAATACGAAAAGCTGGCACTGACGGATCCTCTTACCGAAGTGCTGAATCACGGCGGCATCAAAGCCGAGATATACAATGCAATAGATAACCATAAGAGAGACGGAGAGCAGACAGCAGTCCTGATGCTGGACCTTGACCTGTTCAAGAATGTAAATGATACGTACGGCCATTCTGTCGGAGATGCCACACTTAAGCTTTTTGCTGACATCATCAAAGACCGGATCTCGGAAGAAAAGGCATATTTCGGCCGCTGGGGCGGTGAGGAATTTGTCATAGTATGCTACGGAAAGTCGGATGCGGAGATAGCACAGATGGCTGAAAATCTGAGAGGGGCCGTTGAAGACAGGACGTTCCCCGAGGTCGGAAAGATGACCTGCTCTGTCGGAGCCACAAGGTTAAAAGACGATGATACCTTTGAAAGCGTTTTTGACCGGGTTGACAAGGCACTGTATTCGTCCAAGGAGAACGGAAGAAACAAAGTTACCGTGCTGTAATGACTGATATGCCCTTCAGGACTGTGTGTGCTTCCAGCTGAGCCTGTGCAGGCTGCCTTCTTCCTGAAGGGCCGGGAACTGCAGCTGGCGCATTGCTTCATACAGGATTATCGCCACGCTGTTTGACAGGTTAAGCGATCTTATATCCGAAAACATAGGTATCCTTATACAGTGCTCTTCATTTTCCACGAGCATATCTTCCGGTATTCCGGCACTTTCCTTTCCGAACATGATATAGTCATCAGCCTCATAGGCCACATCGGTATATGACCTTTCTGCTTTTGTCGTAGCCATGAAAATACGCTTTGGCCTGTTCATATCGAGAAATTCCCGATAGCTTACATAGCGGCTGACATCCAGCTTGGGCCAGTAGTCCAGGCCTGCCCGTTTAATGCTCTTTTCATCAAGGTGGAATCCCAGCGGTTCTATCAGGTGAAGCCTTGCACCGGCGGCTACGCAGGTCCTTCCTATATTACCGGTATTGGCCGGTATTTCGGGTTCGAGAAGCACAATGTTCATGATAATATTATAGACTTTCCTGTCCTATCTTCAAGCCAATGCTTGCGAAAGTCCCTCTGTTCGGGTATTATGTCAGAATGAAGTTTTTGAACCACAAAGAAATGATCTCATTTATTCTCATAGCTGCAGCGGCCATTACAGGTCTTGCGGCCTGTTCAGGAGCGGTAACGCCCCCTTCGCAGCCACCTTATTCAGGGGAACCTGTCAGGGAAGAAGCTCCAAGGGAAGCAGAAGAGCCTGCCGAAGAGGAAAGCAGGGAAGATATAGCGCAGGAGGCAGTGCCGGAAGAGTCCCGAGAAAATGCAGGCACACCGGACGGCTTTAAGGAGGAGCTTGTTGATAAGCATGTAAGGCTGCGTCTTGACGGAAGCGGCCGGGATGTGTTTGCCCTTTGGGGAAGCGGACGTCCTGATTACCGTTATGGGCCTTCGATGATCTGCAATGATGACGGAAGCATCGATGCCTGGTTCGCATCTCCCGGAGACAGCAAAAAAGAGTATGACTGGATCACATACAGACATTCCAAGGACGGCGGACAGACGTGGGATGATGAAAGGGTTGTCCTGTCTCCGACCCCGGGATCCGCTGATTTTAAATCGGTCTGCGATCCGGACGTGTTCTATTATGACGGATATTATTACATGGGCTATACCGGAACGATCAATGATGACGGCCTTTGCAACAGCGTTTTCCTGGCACGTTCCGAAAATCCGGACGGGCCGTTTGAAAAGTGGGATGGCGGCGGATGGAGCGGCCTTCCCGTTCCGATAGTGTATTTTGACGGCATAGAGATCGGTTGGGGCGCCGGCGAGCCGAGCTTTGTTGCCGTAGACGATACGCTTTATGTATACAATACATTGGACTCTTTCTCGGATATTTACGGATGGGTCAGAGCCACAGAAGTCCGGACGGCTGATCTTACGGATCCGCTTTGGCCGGGCAAGCTTGAGTTTGGCGGGATAACTGTCTTCAGAAGTGATTTTACCGACGCGAATGAATATACTTATTCCGATTCCGATTCATGGGATGTTGCCTATCTTGAGGACAGCCACAAGTTCATAGCACTTGCGACTAACCGCCGCTTTAAGGATGACAGCTGTCTTTTGTATTACGAATCATATGACGGCATTAATTTTGACAGGGTATCCGAATTGAACACGGATGTCATTTCCGGATGCCACAACTGCGGCATCATGACGGATCCGAGCGGACATATCGGAAAAGACGACAGGTCCATGATAGGCTATGCCTATTCGGGCACGGGCGCATCAAAATGGGGAGTATGGGCAACCAGGATAGCCCCTGTCATAATCGATTATACAGATGAGATCGACCGCAGCGATGAGGGAAGTGAAAATCTTAAACAGAAGATAAGCATTGACGAGTCGCTTCTTGGAAACGGGCCGATCATGCTCCTTACGGACCGCCTGACCTATACGACCGAAATAGAAAGTCCCTTAAAGCTTAAATGCTATCTGATGAACACGTACAGGCAGAAGACCAGGATCAGCACCGAAGAAGTTAAGATCGAAAAATATGACAGGGATTTCTTTAAGCTTTCCGAGGACGGAAGGCTCGTGCCGGTCCGGGAGGGAATGTCGATAGTCGGGCTTGAGTACAATGGCCTTCGAAGGGATATATGCATCTGTGTTCTCCCGGATGATAATGACGAAAGCCGGATAACGGACTTCTACCCGGTAAGCAGAGGCTATGATGTCAGCGTGAAGGAACCTATCATCTTAAAGGTAAGGCCGATGGCGGTATTCGGGGATTATGACATTCATGAGCTGTCCGGATATGAGATAAATGCTTATGATATACATTTCTCTTCAGGTGACCTGTCAGTCTGCAGGGTGGAAAAGGACGGCACGATAAAAATCGTTGCCCCCGGACAGACCGTGATAACGGTAGAGGGGGAAAACTGCAGATATACTCTTGACATTAACGTAAGAGAATAAGAAATACTATTCATCTGAGGACTCATCGGAATCCTCATCTTCTCCGGGCTCTTCCGGAGGTTCTTCAGGCTCGGGTTCGGGCTCAGGTTCAGGCTCCTCGGGAGCGGGCTCCGGCGTCGCAGTCGGCTCGGGTGTCTGCGTAGGCTCCGGAGACGGGGCTTCAGGAACGGGAGTTGCCGCAGGTTTTTCGGGCGTGACAGTCTGCTCGGGTTCTTTTGTTGGAACAGGCGTTTCTTCTGCGGAAGGTTCAGCCGGGACCGCCATCTCAGGCACGGGGGTCGTCTGCTGCATCATCATGTTAAGAAGCTCCTGAAGCTTCTCTTCATCGATGCCTGAACCGTCATCCATCGTTACTTTCGTATTCTTCGGGTTAGGCTTCACGTAATGTACGACATATTCGCCGTCATCCGATATTCCGGGAACAGGGTGGGAGATTATGTAGTCAAATATCGCCTTGCATCCAGTGCTCGAATAATGAAGCCCGTCTCCGCCGTTATATTCGGGCCTGACCTGGCCGTCGGAGCCGGCGAGCACTTCTGAAATGTCCAGATAGAAAATGTGCTTTTCTTTAGCGGTCTCTAAGAGAAAATCATTATATTTGCGTATCCAGGAATTCTGAACTGTTCTTTTGTACATGCCGTTATCGTCAACGGGGCCTATTGACATCAGCACTATGTTTGAATTGGGAGCGAGTCCTTCAACGGTATCGATAAGATCGTTATAGGTGTCTTTATAATGATCTTCGTTCTGGTCGTTTATACCGTTTACACCAAGAGCTATGTAGATAACGGGAGCCTGATGGCTTTCAAGATACGAGTTCAGGGTATATTCTTTTCCCGAATTGTTGACAAATCTGTTCTTTTTGAACGAGGGATGGCTTATCCCGATCTCCGCAAGCGCGGCATCATCGTTTATAAGGCCGTAGTTGACCATTGCAACCGTCCTTGAATCCCCGAGGAATATACAGCGGTTCATATAACCGTCATGAACGTTTTCTTTTGAAGAAAGGATAGTGGTTTCGGGAGTGCTTTCAACTTTTGTGTTTTCGGAAGCTACTTCGATGAACAGCTCTTCAGGCTCTTCTGAGGAGCTTTCGCCGTCACCCTCTTCGGGCAGGTTGTTTGAAACCGAGATATGCGAAGGAAGTCCTATGATGGGATTTTCGCCGTCAGAGAAATAATAGAGGGCACCAATGACCGCAGCCGCCAATACCGCTGCGCCCGTAACGGAAATGATCACTATGACTCCTGCCCGTCCGATCTTTCTGGACAGTTTTCTGAAGGAGCGCCGAAGCAGACTCCTTAATGATCTCAGTAACCCCATAAAGGATATTATAGCACATCTTCGTCTTCGCCGTCTTCGGCGTCGTCATCCGGTATAATCTGAGTTGTCCTGAATGAGAACAGACGCAGCGCATTTGTGATGACAAAGAAGCCGGATATGCTCATGGCCAGTGCGCAGAATAACGGATCAAGGAGCCAGCCGAATGCTTTATAGAAACATCCCGAGGCCAGCGGAATGCCGACGATGTTATAGAAGAAAGCCCAGAACAGGTTCTGGTGTATGATCTGCAGTGTTTCCTTTGAAAGCCTGATGGCATCGACGGCAGCAATAAGGCTGTCCTGCACCAGTACAACGTCTGCGGCATCGACAGCGACATCGGTACCTGCCCCGATCGCAATGCCGACATCTGCGGCGACAAGGGCGGGTGCATCATTGACGCCGTCACCGATCATGGCAACTTTTCCGGTTTCCTTAAGCTTTCCGACGATGGCGGCTTTTTCATCCGGCATTACCTCTGAAATGACTTCGTTGGGCTCGATGCCGACCTCGGCACCTACCGCTTCTGACGTGGACAGGCGGTCGCCGGTGACCATGCATACGTGTATGTTCTCATCGTGAAGTGCCGCTATCGCTTCCGCGCTTCCTTCCCTTATTTCATCGGCTGCGGCTATAACTCCGAGCATGCCCGAGTCGGATGCGAAGAGGGTCGGAGTCTTTCCCTCCGCGACCAGCCTTTTGATCCTGGCGGAAAAATCATTATCGAATTCAGCAGCCTCCTCACCGCTTTTCCCGGTCAGAGCCTCTCCGATAAACGCCTCACTTCCCGCGTATACCGTGCGTCCCGCACCACCTACCGTAATACGTGCCCTTATGCCTTTTCCGGGGAAAGCCTCAAAATCGGTCGTTTCCATTGCGGTAAGAAATCTCTTTTGGGCAAACGAACAAATGGCCTTTGCAAGGGGATGCTCGCTTTTTGACTCAAGCGCATAGGCTATGGACAGAAGAAGGTCCCTGTGTTCGATATCATTTTCGGTGCTGATTATATCCGTGACTTTCGGATTTCCCGTTGTGAGAGTTCCCGTTTTATCCATGACAACGATCTGGGTCCTTCCGGTATTCTCAACAGACTGTGCCGTTTTGTACAGTATCCCGTGCCTGGCACCGACGCTGCTCCCGGCCATGATGGCGACCGGCGCCGCAAGGCCCAGGGCTGCGGGGCAGCTCACTATCAGAACGGATATCGCACGGGAAATGGAGAAACCCACACCGAGTCCCGCAGCCATCCATACGATAAAGGTTATGACTGAAATGATGATGACCGCCGGGATGAAATAGAAAGATATGCGGTCTGCCGTTTTGGAGATCCGCGCTTTGCCGGATGATGTGTCCTCTACCATACGGAGGATCTTGGAAAATGCGGTGTCACCTCCGACGCCGGTGGCCCTGCATGTAAGGTATCCGGACATGTTTATCGTTGAAGCGGAAACGCTCATGCCCGGCTCCTTGTCTACGGGCATGGATTCGCCGGTAAGCGAAGACTCATTCACCGCACTTGTCCCGGTTTCGATGATTCCGTCAGCCGGAATGCTCATGCCCGGCTTCAGTATAAATATATCCCCGACTTTTATTTCCTCTGCCGGGATCTCTGTCTCCCGTCCGTTCTTCATGATGAGCGCGGTCGTGGGGGACAGATCGGAAAGATCCTGTATGGCATTGGTCGTTCTTCCTTTTACGAGATCTTCGAGAAATCTTCCGATCAGAATGAGTGTCAGGATCATGGCTGCCGACTCGAAGTAAAGGTCGGTTTCGCCTATATATTCTTCCGCACCCTTGTAATAGACAAGGTTAATGACGGAAACGGCGGCACTGTAAATAAATGCGGCCAGCGTTCCGAGGCTGACAAGGGCATCCATATTGGGGGAAAGATGCAGCATTGATGAAAATCCGCTGATTAATACATGCCGGTTTACGATCATCACCGCAAGCGATAAGATGACCTGAACGGCAAACAGTACGGTCCCGTCCAGAACGCGGCTCATGGAAAGTCCTGTCAGAGCGATCGTAAGTACGGCGGAGACGATCAGCTCAGCCAGCATTTTTCTGTTTTTCTGCATGATTATTCCCCTCGATGAAAAACACCATATTTATTAAACAAAAGAATTATACTACAAAATATGGTAGAATAGATAGTACGAAAATTACATTGTAAAGCATACGGTCTGTCACAGAGGAATAGAAGCATGGTCATACTGAAAGGGACAAGGGTTGCTTCGGGCATAGCGATAGGAAAGCTATATGTCTACATGCACCCGGACAAACACATATCTAGGGCAACTGTCGAGGATACAAAGGCAGAGATCAATGCATTTGAAGAAGCAAGGCGCAAAGCCATCGGCCAGCTTGAGGAACTGTATGAATCATCGGCCGAATATCTCGGAGAGACGAATGCTTCGATATTCGTCGCCCAGGAGATGCTGCTCGAAGATGCCCAGTATACGGAGTTCGTAAAGAAGCAGATCAGAAAATCAAAATATAACGCCGCCTATGCGGTCGCGCTTGCGTCTGACGAGTTCTCACGCCTTTTCAGCTCGATAGAAGATAAGTACATGCAGAGCCATGTGGCGGATGTGCGCGACGTATCGGAAAGGCTCCTTCGGATCCTCTGCGGAGCGGAGACGGAGATGATCCAGCCCGGCGAGCCCTGCATATTCGCTTCGGATGATTTCAGCGCAGGGGACATAGTACAGTTTAATACGGAGAACGTGCTGGGGCTTGCGACCATGTTCGGATCTCCGGTAAGCCATGCATCGATACTTGCCGGAACGATGGGCCTGACTTCTGTCGTCGGACTCGGACAGGAGATGCTGTCCATATATGACGGCAGATGTGCGGTGCTTGACGGGATAAAAGGCGAGCTTATCATCGATCCCGACAAGCGCACGATGGAGAAGATGAAAAGGAAACAGAAGGAGTTCGAAGAACATCAGCGCATGCTCCTCCTGCTGAAAGGCAAGAACAATGTCACGAAAAGCGGAGCTTATATAAACGTATATGCGAACATAGGAAGCGCCGAAGGCGTTGAAACGGCTCTCGCATATGACGCGGGCGGGATAGGGCTCTTCAGGAGTGAATTCATCTATATGGAATCCCCGACATATCCGTCTGAGGAGGATCAGTTCGCGATTTACAGGGAAGTGCTTGAAAAGATGAGGGGAAGGAAGGTCATAATCAGGACGCTCGATCTTGGGACCGATAAACAGGCATCATATTTCAGGCCGGAAAAAGAGACAAACCCGGCTCTCGGATACAGGGCGATCAGGATAAGCCTTGCACAGCCCGGCATATTCAAAACCCAGCTGCGCGCCCTCTATCGCGCGTCCGCATACGGCAATCTCGAAATACTGTTTCCGCTCATCATTTCGGTCGAAGAAGTGGTACGGATCAAAGAGATCATAAGCGAAGTTAAGGACGAACTTGACAGGGAAGGGATTGAATACAGGGAAGACACAAGGCTCGGTATCATGATCGAGACCCCCGCGGCGGTAATGATAAGCGACGAGCTGGCAAAGCATGTTGACTTTTTCAGCATAGGTACCAATGACCTGACACAGTATACTCTTGCGATCGACAGACAGAACCCGAAGCTGGAGACATATTTTAACACGCTCCATCCCGCTGTATTAAAAATGATAGAAATGACGGCAGAGAATGCTCACAAGGAGGGCATCCCTGTTGATATATGCGGTGAGGCGGCTGCCGATCTTTCCCATACCCAGGACTTCATCAACATGGGAATAGATGCCCTTTCCGTAGCTCCCAATATGGTGCTCCCATTGCGAAAAAGGATCAGGGAATGTGACTGACGGCTTGTATAAGCCGCCAAGGGTATGATACTATTTATGGGTTGTTAGGAAGGGAATGGGCCATTTCATCCGCATCGGGGAAGGACAGATATGAAGATAGGATTTGACAACGAAAAATACTTAAAAACTCAGTCGGAGCATATCCGTGAAAGGATAGGTGAATTCGGCGATAAGCTTTATCTCGAATTCGGCGGCAAGCTTTATGATGATTATCATGCATCACGTGTGCTGCCGGGATTTGAACCTGACAGCAAGCTTCGGATGCTCATGCAGTTGTCTGACCAGGCGGAGATCGTGATAGTCATATCCGCGATGGATATAGACCGCAAGAAGATCAGGGGAGATATAGGCATTACATATGATGAGGACGTGCTGCGCCTCAAGCAGCTTTTCGAAGACAAAGGACTGTATGTTTCTTCCGTTGTCGTTACACACTTTACGGGACAGGAGACCGCCAAGAAGTTCAAAGAGCGCATGAGAAGGCGGAACATCAATGTGTACATGCATTATTTCATAGAGGGGTATCCTTCCAATATTCCCCTTATCATGAGCGATGACGGATTCGGAAAAAATGATTACGTCATAACGACGAGGCCTCTTGTGATAGTGACGGCACCGGGGCCCGGAAGCGGCAAGATGGCAACGTGCCTGTCGCAGCTCTACCATGAGAACAAGCGCGGAATAAAGGCCGGATATGCTAAGTTCGAGACTTTTCCGATATGGAACATCCCGCTGAAGCATCCCATTAACCTTGCTTATGAAGCGGCAACCGCTGACCTTGATGATGTGAACATGATAGACCCGTTCCATCTCGAGGCGTATGGGAAGACCGCCGTCAATTATAACAGGGATATAGAGATATTCCCGGTGCTCAACGCCATGTTTGAGGAGATATACGGCAAGAGCCCCTACGGTTCTCCGACGGATATGGGAGTCAACATGGCCGGAAACTGTATCATAGATGATGATGTATGCTGTGAAGCTTCAAAACAGGAGATCATCAGAAGATACTACACCACACTGAACAGGGTGGTGGAGGAGAAGGCGAACGAGAGTGAGGTCCTGAAGATAGAATTCCTCATGAAGCAGGCAGGCATCACTACCGACGACAGGAGAGTGACGGTTGCGGCAAACGAACGCGCCGATAAGCTCGGAGTGCCGACGGCGGCCATCGAGCTTGAAAACGGGGAGATCATCACCAGCAAGACCACAGACCTTCTCGGTGCCTCCGCAGCGCTTCTTCTCAATGCGCTTAAGTATCTCGGCGGGATCGGGCATGACACGCATCTCATATCTCCCGAGGCCATAGAACCCATAGCGGAACTCAAAGTCAGGTTTCTGGGCGGGAAGAACCCGAGGCTTCATACGGATGAGGTGCTTATAGCTCTTTCCATTGCTTCGATCTCCGACGATAATGCAAAGACCGCGCTTGCCCAGATACCGAAGCTCAAAGGCCTGCAGGCACATACGTCGGTCATGCTTTCACCTGCAGACATACGTACATTTAAAAGGCTGGGGATCGAGGTTACGAGCGAACCTGTAAAAACAGTCAAGAAGAAGGAAAAGTGATCCATGAAAGAAGAAAAACCTGTACTCGTCATAATGGCTGCGGGAATGGGCTCGAGATACGGCGGGCTGAAACAGATAGACACCGTTGACGAAGAGAACGACAAGATCATCGATTTTTCCATATATGATGCCGTGCGAGCGGGATTTGAAAAGGTGATCTTCATCATTAAGAGAGAGAATCTTGACCTGTTCAAAGAGGCGGTCGGAAATGCCGTGTCGGCCCATGCAGCGGTCGAATATGCTTTCCAGGAGCTTACGGATATTCCCGAAGGAGAGAAGCTATATCCCGAAAGGACCAAGCCCTATGGGACCGCGCATGCCGTAAGGGCCGCGAGAAACCTGATAAACGGTCCTTTCGCTGTGATCAACGCGGATGATTTTTACGGAAGGGAAGCCTTTAAGAAGATATATGACCATCTCCGGAGCACGAAGGGACAAAAGGGCACCTACTGCATGGTCGGATACAGGCTCGGGAACACGCTGACGGATAACGGTTCCGTGAGCAGGGGGATATGCACCGTCGATGATGACGGGAACCTTGCCGACATCACGGAGCGGACCAGCATCATCAGGACTGCCGGAGGCGCAGCTTATTCGGAAAACGGCACGGACTATATCCCGATATCTCCTGAAAGCGTGACGAGCATGAACATGTGGGGATTTACCGCCGACCTTCTAGATGAGGTCGACAGGGCATTTACCGCATTTTACAGGAATGAGCTTCCCAAAAACATTATGAAAGCGGAGTGTTACCTCCCTTTTGTCGTTGATGAGATGATTAAGTCAAAAAGGGCGGAAGTAAAAGTCCTGTCTTCATCTGACAGATGGTTCGGGGTAACATACAAGGAAGACAAGGAATATGTCAGGAGCATGATCGCCGGGCTCAAGGAAGAGGGGGTATATCCCGCAAAGCTCTGGCAGCCTTAATGGAATGATGATTCGTGGTCATAATCCGCCACATCCTCGGAGAACTTTAGCAGCACATCAAATGAAGTCTCAGACGTCACTTCACATTTTCCGTCGCGCATGCACTCATACATATAGCGGCTGATGTCCTTGCTGTAATGTGAATAATCTTTGTAGTTGTCAAGATCCGTGATGATGTCCCAATTGTCCTGGAAATAGAACATACGGACATTGTCATATTCAAGCAGCTTTTTATACACTTCGTTGATCGCGCATATCTCTGCCGTCAGCCGCCCGCGCAGTATACAGTCATCCCAGTAAAGAATGCTGTAGGGCGGTGAAAAGAATATGAACGTGACATCCGGGCGGGCCTCGATATAAGGCGTCATTCCCGCCAGAAATTCGTCCACATACTCATAATACGTGTTATATACCTGCTCGGGATCCGGCTGCATGAGCCTGTAGGGAAGATAAGAAGCCCTTGCGGTGTATTTGTCGAACTTGTACATACCGTCCCAGCAGTATGCGTTGTCCGCGGAAAATCCTTCGGTAAAGTTGTTTATGAGAAACTGCGGAAGATATACGAAAGCGACCGATTTGTTCCAAAGATAGTAGGCGTCATCGGCAAGACTGTCATTTTCCAGATATTCCGGTATAGTGGTCAGATGCTCATCCGGATTATGAAGGATCAGATAGTTGTCAAGGGATATTATGACCGTCTTGGTTTCAGGCTTTGACAGCGCGACATTAAGAAGCCTTGAGTAGTCATCAAAATGAGCACCTTTCATCGAAAGCTTGACCGTCCGGTTTCCGATCACCCCGTCATCAAACCATCCCGCCCTGAAATTCTCACTCATGGAAGAACCGATTATGGCGGTGTCATACGGCATATTTTTGGCCGCGCCGATCTGCTGCCCCCGTTCATCGGTCTCTGCGGCAGCGAGCCCGAAAAGAGGGGCATGGTAGTGGACAAAAGGATCCAGGACTGCCACTGCGGCGGCAATGAATATGAGCACTCCTGCGGAATATGCGATTGTCTTCAAAAAAAACTGTCTGTCGGTCATGGTATTCAGAAATTAACGTAAATAAACTGCGCGACCTCGGAAAGTGAAAGCACCGACCAGGTGAACAGGATCACAGTCGTGGCGAGCTTCCGTCTTGATGCCGTGAACGCGGCGCATCTTTCGGCAGAGGTCTTTGAAAAGGCGGAAAAATATATCCCTGCTGCGACAAGGCCTATCCATACCGCACATCCGCTGTAGTAAGTCATGTCGGGAGCGGCCTTAAGGATGAGCCACTGTATAAGGGCGAACTCCGTCGGTATGCTGGCAGCGATAAGGGCACTGTTGAGCGGAGTAAATCCGACGGTGAACAGCTGCCTGAACATGCTTATCGCGACAGCGGTGTCATCAGAGCGGAAAAATACCCAGGCAAGGCTTACGAATGAAAAGGTCAATAACCACCGGACGGCTTTGGGGACTTTCTTCATGAAAGGTGATACAAAGCGGCTTATCAGCATTCCCACGCCGTGTATGCCTCCCCATATGACAAAATGGGTGGCGGCACCGTGCCACAGCCCGCTGACTAAAAATATGACCATCGTATTGATCATTGTCCTGATCTTTCCCTTCCGGTTCCCGCCGAGCGGAATATACAGGTAGTTCCTGAAAAATCTCGTCAGGCTTATATGCCATCTCTTCCAGAATTCGGATATGGAAAGGCTTCGGTAAGGGCCGTCGAAGTTTTCGCACAGATCAAAGTTCAGCATAAGGCATATCGCCGATGCTATATCGCAGTATCCCGAAAAATCAAAATATATCTGAAGTGTATAGGAAAGTATGACAAGGATCGCATTTGCGGCACCTAAGTTCGGAATGTTCGCATAGCCGAGATCCGCGAATTTTCCGAGATTATCGGCCAGTATCAGTTTTTTGGAAAGGCCGAGCGTAAACCTGTAGAAACCTTTTGACATATTGCCGTAATCAAAGGTCTTTCTCGAGTCATCATTAAACTGAGGGATCATTTCCGTTGAGAGCGCTATCGGGCCTACGGTGATCTTAGGAAAGAAGCTTACGAAAAGAGCATAATCGAGCAGGGAATATCTTATGGAAGGATCCCTGTATGTATCTGTAAGAAAAGCGATCTGGGAAAACGTATAATAACTTATGCCGACCGGAACAACGACCGCCTCCATCACAAAAGAGGATCCGGAAAGCGCGGCAAGCTCGCCGATGTAGGAAAGGTATCTGCAGTAAATGAGAAAAAGGACAGATCCCGTGATGCCGGCCGACAGGAGCACTGTCCTTACCGCTTTGGGAAGGTTCTGCGCAAGGCCGAACCTGGCGATGGCATAACACACCGCTATGGAGGCCAGAAGAGCGATAAGCCCTTTTATCCCGGGCGTCAGGAGGGAATAAAAAAAGAGCGAGCCTGCAAGCAGGATGATCTTGCCGAGGGCATAGAGCTTCCGGGATACGGCGATCCAGTAAAGTATGAGCACTATCGGCAGGAATATGAATATGAAAGAATATGAGGGAAGTACCATCGATAACTCCAGTTTTTGTCCGGCTCGCGATCCGTTTTCATAAATCGTGGCATATTATATCATAAACACACAAAATTCACATCAAAAAAGTTGATTTTACGCGTGTTTATAACTATAATAAACCGATAATGAAAGCGAATGCGTAAGGAGCATAAATGGATAATCAGAATAACAATCAGGGCAATAACAATAAGAACAAAAAACAGAATCAGCAGATGCTGCTGATCATCCTTGTGGTTTCGGTAGTGCTCTTCGTCCTTCTTTCTTATATGAGGTCTATGTTCTCGAGCGCAACCAACCAGAAGATCACTTATGACGCCTTTATCGAGAAAGTCGAGAAGGGTGAGGTGGAAAGCGTCATAATAGGATCGGATGAGATAACGATCATCCCGAAGGGCCAGGAAAATGCGTATGTTCAGATGAAGTACTATACCATTCCCGTGTATGACGATTCCCTTCCGGACAGGCTTCTCAAGGCAGGAGTCAAATTTGAGCAGAAGGAATCGGATTCCTCAACGATGATCCTTTCCTTTGTGCTCTCATATATTCTGCCCATACTTCTTTTCTGGCTCATAATAAGCTTCTTTATGAAGCGCATGGGCGGCGGCGGGATAATGGGCGTCGGCAAGAGCAATGCCAAGATGTATGTCCAGAAGGAAACCGGAGTTACGTTCAAGGACGTTGCCGGCCAGGATGAGGCCAAGGAATCGCTTCAGGAGGTCGTTGATTTTCTCCACAATCCGGGCAAATACGTAAAGATCGGTGCCAAGCTTCCAAAAGGGGCGCTGCTCGTCGGCCCTCCCGGAACGGGAAAGACACTTCTTGCGAAGGCCGTAGCGGGCGAAGCCCATGTTCCGTTCTTCTCCCTTGCGGGATCGGACTTTGTCGAGATGTATGTCGGAGTAGGTGCATCCAGGGTAAGGGACCTTTTCAAGGATGCCCAGAAGAACGCTCCATGCATAATCTTTATCGATGAGATAGATGCGATAGGAAAATCAAGGGATTCGCGATACGGCGGCGGAAATGACGAGCGTGAGCAGACACTTAACCAGCTTCTGTCGGAGATGGACGGATTTGACAGCGCTAAAGGTATCATGATACTTGCCGCTACAAACAGGCCGGAGATACTTGATAAGGCACTTCTGCGTCCCGGAAGGTTTGACAGGAGGATCATCGTTGACAAACCTGACCTTAAGGGACGTAAGGAAACCCTGAAGGTGCATTCAAGGGACGTGCTCCTTGACGATTCGGTCGATTTTGACGAGATCGCGCTCGCAACCGCAGGTGCGGTCGGATCCGATCTTGCAAACATGGTAAATGAGGCAGCGATCAATGCGGTCAAGAGCGGAAGGGAAGCCGTCAACCAGAAGGATCTGCTTGAGGCGATAGAAGTTGTCATGATGGGCAAGGAAAAGAAGGACCGCATCATGACGAAGAAGGAGCGCAGGATAGTGGCGTACCATGAGATAGGACATGCCCTTGCAGCTGCCCTTCAGAAGAATACCGATCCCATCCAGAAGATCACGATCGTTCCGAGAACGATGGGCGCATTAGGTTATGCGTGGTATGTTCCCGAAGAGGAAAAGCATCTTGAGACGAAGGACGAGCTGTATGAACAGATAGTCACCGCGCTCGCGGGAAGGGCTGCGGAGGAACTCATATTCGAATCGGTCACAAACGGAGCCAGCAACGATATTGAAAAAGCCACGGCCCTTGCAAGGGCTATGGTGACCAGGTACGGAATGTCTGAGAAATTCGGGCTCATTAAGCTTGAGAGCATCGAAGACAGGTACCTGAGCGGCCGCATGGTAATGGAGTGCGCTGATGAGACGGCTGCGGATGTCGATGAAGAAGTCATGAGAATCCTTTCGGAAGCTTACGAAAAGGCTAAACAGCTGCTTAATGATAACCGCGATCTTCTTGACCGGCTCGCCGAATACCTTCTCGAGAAGGAGAGCATCACAGGCAAGCAGTTTATGGCAATATTCCGGACCAAGTATCCCGAAGAGGAGAAAGAGGACGCAGAAGAAGATGATGCGTCAGATCCCGAAACCGTTCCGAAGGATGAGGTGTCTGACGGGACAGCCGAAAAGGGCGCTGTAGTAGATGCAAAAGTATGAATTTTCCAGCAGATCGTATCGGTTCATGATCGCCGGGACGGCGGTAATGATTGTAGCCGCCGTAGCTACGGGGATCCTTTTCCGTGTCATAACACAGACCATGTATAGTGTCGAACAGGAAGAGACGATCGATTACGACAAGCATTATGCTTTTGTTGCCGAAGACTCCGAAAGCGATTTCTGGCAGGAGGTTTTCAAGGCGGCAAACGAGCAGGCAAGGGAAGACAATATATATCTCGAAGACTTAAGCCAGGGACTCGGCGGTGACTATTCGGCCGAGGAACTGCTCAGGATCGCGGTCAACTCCAAGATGGACGGCATCGTGTATTCGGGAGGCGCCAGCGAGAAGGTGAGCAGCCTTATCGATAAGGCTGCGGATGCGGGCATCGGAGTCGTAGTCCTGCAGAATGATGTTGAAACGTCAAAGCGGCAGTGCTACGTCGGGATGAACTATTATGAGCTCGGACAGATGTATGCCCTTCAGATAGATGAGCTCACGAAAACGGAAGAGATAAAGGATATCACTGTTGACATACTCGTTGACAGCGACATGGCTGAGGGGGCATCGAACCTCATCGTGATGGCTATAGAGGACCATCTTCGCGAGAATTCGCCGGAAGATGAGGAAAATGTGCTTCCCGAGATCGTCGTGACGCGTATAGATGCCGAGGATATATTCAGTGCTGAAGAGAGCATCAGGAATATCTTCCTTGAAAAGGAGAACCTCCCGAATATCATGCTCTGCGTCAACAGTGTTTACACAAGATGCGCATATCAGGCGGTTGTTGATTACAACCTCGTCGGACAGATACAGATCATAGGTTATTTCGCCAATGACACCATATTGGATGCGGTTGACAAGCAGGTCATCTTCTCCACTATCTCGGTTGATACGGAGGAGATGGGAAAATCATGCATTCAGGCGCTTTATGAATATAACAGCATGGGCTATACCAATTCGTATCTGCCCGTGGGGATAGAAGTCGTGGACCAGGCCAAGGCACATCAGCGTCTGGATGAAAAAAGGAACAGGAACAGCGAATGACCGGAGTGATAAGAAGGAAATGGAATAACGCTTCGGTAAGGCTGAAGCTTCTTGTTGCTTTCATCATACCGACCGTCCTCATCCTTGTTGTGAACATCTATATGTATATAAGCATAAACACGATGATCGCAAGGGTTGATGAGATCTATATCGTCAATGTAGGACTCAACGATCTGTCGGATGATCTGACTTTTCTTCAGAATTCGATGAGGGACTACCTCGAGAGCAAGGGAACCAGCGCTCTGAACGATTACTACAGGGCGGATCAGGATTACCGGAACGGCCTGGCGATGCTCGATCTTAAAAACTCCGGAACGGCAGTGTATGCGATGCAGGAGAACATCATACATCAGTCGGAAAACTATCTTCAGGCAGCGGGCGAGACCATAACCGCCAAGCGCGGACGAAATGTTGAAAAATACAAGGCCTCTTATGAAGAGACCGTTGAGATGTATTCCGATCTGCAGGCATGCATATATGCTCTTAACAATAACCAGTTCAAAAAGAACACATCGGATTACAGCATACTGCTGTCATCGCTCCGTTCGATGGAGATGATCACGATACTCATCCTGTTCTTCATCGGAATAGTCAACATCATAGTAGTGTTCTTTATGACCAAGAGCATGACACTGCCGCTGATCGACCTTTCACGTGCCGCAAACGAGGTGGCGGGCGGCAACTTTGACGTAGAGGTCGAAGTAACGGAGGGAGATGACGAGATCAGCGTCGTTTCAAAGGCGTTCAAGCAGATGCTCGGAAGCATACAGAGATATATCGCCGAGATCAGGGAAAGCGTTATGCGTGAGAGCCGCCTGAAGGAACACGAGCTTGTCATGGAGAACAGGATGAAAGAGGTTCAGCTCCGCTCACTTCAGGCACAGATCAACCCCCATTTTCTGTTCAATACGCTTAATGCGGGCGAGCAGCTCGCGATGATGGAAGGCGCGGACAAGACGACGGAATTCATCGAGAACATGGCCGATTTTTTCAGATATAACATTAAGAAGATCGATAATGATGCGTCGATCGCCGAGGAGATAGCCCTCGTGGATAAATATGTTTATCTCCTTAACGTAAGGTTTACGGGAGAGATACATTACTCAAAGCATGTCGATGAGGAAGTCACAGAGGTAAGGGTCCCGAGCATGATCCTGCAGCCTATCGTGGAGAACGCGGTAAACTACGGGATAAGGGATATCGAATGGGAGGGCCATATAGACCTCAATGTTTATAAGGAAAACGGAGATGTACTCCTGTCGATAAAGGATAACGGGATAGGAATGAGCCGGGAACAGATAGACAGGATACTGTCGGGAGAGGCTGTCGGAGAGCCGTCTGCGGATCATGCGGCATCAAACGGGATAGGGCTCGGAAACGTTATAGAAAGGCTTCAGATATTCACGGGCCGCAGCGATGTAATGGAAATATACAGTGAAGGGCCCGGCCGCGGAACCGAATTCGTAATAAAGGTTCCGCTGCACGTATAGAAATAAGTAGCATAAGAAGGGTAATGATATGTACCGTATAATGCTTGCCGATGACGAAGGCATAGTGATCAATTCACTTACAATGATAATAAACAAGAATTTCGAGGGCCAGTTTGAGATCGAAAGTGCCAAGACAGGAAGGATGGCAATAGAGATCGCGGAAAGGTTCAGGCCGGATGTCATCTTCATGGACATACAGATGCCCGGGATAAACGGCATCGAAGCCATGAAGGAAATAAAGGACATTCTGCCTTCGGTGATCTTTGTCGTTCTGACCGCATATGATAAATTTGATTATGCCAAGGAGGCGATCAACCTCGGCGTCACCGACTACCTCAACAAGCCGTACAATCAGAAGTCGATAGTAAAAGCGATCGACCGTGTGATCGGCGAGCTTGACACGAGAAGGGAAAAGAGAAGACAGGATCTTCGTACGAAGGAAAGGCTCGAAACGGTCGTGCCTATAATAGAGAACGGCTTTATCTCGAGCATCATCTTCCAGGAGCCTTTTGAGGAAGATATAGAAAACTATAAAAGCCTTCTGAGCCTTGATGCGGATTACGGATACATGGCAGCCGTCATGTTCGGAGAGGCGCAGCAGGGGAATTATCTTACCAATGCCGTGGGATCTGCCGTAAGGGCACAGACGGTATATTATTCAAAGGTAAGGGAGATCATAAAAGATACGTTTCCCGAGGCGGTCGTGGGATCGATAAGCTCCAACAAGATACCGGTGTTCGTTCCGAGAAAAGACCTTTCCATGGAGTATATGGAAAGGACCGATCTTATTGAGAGAAGCCGCGTCGCCGTCAGGGAGATGAGAAATGCCACGGACATACGCTACCGTATCGGGATAGGCGGTATCAAAAAACTGAAGAGCTGCCATGAATCTTATGAGGAGGCGCTTAAGGCCCTATATTCCACGCAGGGAAGCGTTGCGCATGTTGATGATCTTCCGATAGCGGTGTCATATGAGGAAAGCTATCCCGCCGACATCGAAAACGAGATATTCGAAAAATTATCAGAGGGCGACGTTGACGGATGTATTCTCCGCTGCGATAAATTCTTTGACTGGATGTGCGACAAGCATTCCGATGACATCATGAGCATAAAGCTTAAATCACTGGAGTTCGTTCTGCGTGCGGAAGGGGACATGTATCGCAGCGGCGGGCATCTTTATGAATTTGAGAGCAGGAAGGATTACCTTTCAAAGATCATAAACCTGTCATCACCGGAAGAGCTCAAAGCATGGTTCCTTGAAAAGATGAGGACAGCCGCATTAAACATGACGACCGGGACGTCCGACCATACGCACCATCTGGTAAAGCAGGCCATTGAATACATCGATAAAAATGCGGGAAAAGAAATATCGCTCAATGAGATATCCGAGAAGCTCAACATCAGCTCATATTATTTCAGCAAGCTTTTCAAAGAGGAGATGAAGGAAGGTTTCGTGGAGTATCTTACAAGGACAAGGGTCGAGAAAGCGAAGGAGATGCTGAAGGACCCTGCAAGGAGCATTAAGGAGGTCGGAAGCGACTGCGGATATTCCGATCCGAATTATTTCTCAAGGATCTTCAAAAAGGCAACGGGGATGACCCCGACAGAGTACAGGGAGAGAGCAGGAAGTGGATTATAAAAAGATCATCGCGGCAGCGGCCGTTATAATGCTTACGCTGACATCATGCGGACATACGGTCCCGAGCGACGTTGAAAAACCTGAAACGCAAAGCGATGCGATCCAGATCGGGCTGTCTATCGATTCCCTTCTTATAGAAAGATGGTCGAGGGAGAGGGATCTGTTCGTGTCAAAGGCGCAGGAGCTCGGTGCGGAGGTCAACGTGCAGAATGCGAACGGCGTCGTTGAGGAGCAGATAAAGCAGATCAGGTATTTCATCGACAAGAAGATGGATGTCATCGTCGTGATCGCCATAGATGACATAGCGCTCCGGGAGACGATCGAGGCTGCCAAAAAGGAAGGGATCAAGGTCATAGCATATGACCGCCCGATAAGAAATGCCAACGTGGACCTGTATCTTTCCGTCGACAATGAAAAAGTCGGTGAACTGATGGCCGAATATATAAAGAAGGATATCGGAAATGAAGGAACGATAATACAGGTCAAAGGGTCTCCCACTGATTTTAACGTACAGATGGTCCAGGAGGGATTTGAAAGAGTCCTGTCCACGACTAAGATAAAGGTCGATTATGCCGAGTTCTCAAACGGATGGGTGGCTGAAAACGGGTTTACCGTCACGGATGAGTACCTCAAAACGGGCAGGGTCCCCGATGCCATCATGTGCGGAAATGACAACCTGGCGGCCCATGCCATCAGGGCCCTTATCGAACACAGGCTTGGCGGCAAGGTATGCGTTGTCGGCCAGGACGCGGATCTCGAAGCGTGCCAGAGGATAGTGGAGGGAACCCAGTACATGACGGTATACAAGCCGGTCGAAAGGCTTGCCATAAAAGCCGCGGAAAGATCGGTCGATATGGCAAAGGGCATCCCGCTCGGGCTGAAAGATACTTTCAATGACGGAACATATGATGTGCCATATGACAAACTGAATCCGATAGCGGTGACAAAATCAAATATGGATGAGATCATAACGGGCAAATATCATCAGAAGAATGAGATATACTTAAACGTTCAGTAGTTTTGGCGACATATATCCGGTAGCACAATCTTGCAGCATCTGTAACAAGATTGTGCTATTTTTTTCATCCTCTGTCCTGACATCATAAAAATTTGAAGAAATAAACAAGTCTTTATAGATTATGAAGTGTTAATGTTTTACATGTCGGACGGCATGGTGCCGTCTGGAATAAAAAAAGGGAGGACTAGAAATGTCAAAGAAAGTATTATCAGTTTTACTTGCAACAGCAATGACAGCTATCCTTGTTGGATGTGCCGGCGCAGCTCCTGCACCCGCAGCTGATGTAGCACCCGCAGCAACAGAGGAAGCAGCACCCGCTGAGGAAGCAGCTCCTGCAGAAGAAGCAGCTCCCGCAGAAGACGTTGGCGCAGGCCAGAAGGTTGGCGTTGCAATGCCTACAAAGGATCTCCAGAGATGGAACCAGGATGGTGCAAACATGGAAGAGCAGCTTAAGGCAGCCGGATACGAAGTTGACCTTCAGTACGCTTCAAACGACGTTCAGACGCAGGTTTCTCAGATCGAGAACATGATCAATGGTGGATGCACGGTACTCGTTATCGCTTCTATCGATGGTGAGTCACTCGGAACAGTTCTTGAGACAGCTAAGGCAGCAGGCATCCCTGTTATCGCTTATGACCGTCTCATCATGGGAACAGATGCAGTTTCTTACTATGCAACATTCGATAACTACATGGTTGGTACAAAGCAGGGCCAGTACATCATCGATACACTTGACCTCAACAACGCAGAAGGACCTTTCACAATGGAGATCACTGCAGGCGATCCCGGCGACAACAATGCTAAGTTCTTCTACAATGGTGCTATGGACCTTCTTAAGCCTTTCATCGAGTCAGGCAAGATCGTAGTTAAGTCCGGACAGGTTGATTTCGAGCAGGTTGCAACGGCTTCATGGGCTACAGAGAATGCTCAGTCAAGAATGGAGAACATCCTTTCAACGAACTATGCTGATGGCACAAACCTTGACATCGCTCTTTGCTCAAACGACTCTACAGCACTTGGTGTTGAGAACGCACTTGCAGCAAACTACAAGGGTGAATATCCTATCATCACAGGTCAGGACTGTGACGTTGCTAACGTAAAGAACATGATCGATGGCAAGCAGTCAATGTCAATCTTCAAGGATACACGTACACTTGCAGCTCAGGTTGTTAAGATGGTTGGCCAGATCCTTAAGGGCGAAGAAGTTGAAGTTAACGATACAAGCACATATGACAATGGTAAGGGAGTTGTTCCTTCATACCTTTGCGAGCCTGTATTTGCTGATATCAACAACTACAAAGAGCTTCTTATAGACAGTGGTTACTACACAGAGGCAGACCTTCAGTAATTGAAAGAAAGCCAGTAGCAAATATTCATAGACAGGCGGGAATTTCCCGCCTGTTTATTAGGTAAGATATCATAATAATGGGTTTTAGGAGGGATACATTTTGGCTAAGGTAATTCTGGAAATGAGAAATATAACCAAAACCTTCCCCGGTGTAAAAGCACTTGATAATGTAAACTTTCAGGTTGAAGAGGGAGAGATCCACGCACTCGTCGGCGAGAACGGTGCCGGAAAATCTACCCTCATGAATGTCCTCAGCGGTATATACCCATACGGCACATACGAAGGGGACATCATTTACAACGGTGAGGTCTGTAAGTTCAATAAGATAAAGGATTCCGAGGAAAAGGGGATCGTTATCATACATCAGGAGCTGGCTCTCATCCCGTATATGTCGATAGGTGAGAACATGTTCCTCGGCAATGAAAGGGGAAAGGCAGCTGCGATAGACTGGAACGAGACTTACGGTGAAGCCGATAAGTTCCTTAAAATGGTCGGCCTGTCAGACAGTTCGAGAACTCTTGTAAAAGAGCTCGGTACAGGTAAGCAGCAGCTTGTTGAGATCGCAAAGGCACTTGCAAAGCATGCAAAGCTTCTGATCCTCGATGAGCCTACATCTTCCCTGAATGAGAAGGATTCAAGGGCTCTTCTTGATCTTCTTCTCAGATTTAAGAAAGAGAACGGACTGACATCGATAATCATATCTCATAAGCTTAATGAGGTTTCATATGTGGCAGACAAGATCACGGTAGTGCGTGACGGAGCTACGATCGAAACCCTTGACAAGGCAACGGAAGAGATTTCAGAAGATAGAATAATCAAGGGAATGGTCGGACGTGAGATCACAGACCGTTTCCCGAAAAGACATGATGTCGAGATCGGAGACACCATGCTCGAGGTTAAGAACTGGAGCGTTTATCATCCGCTCTACCCCGAGAAGAAAGTCGTTGACAACGTTTCATTCAATGTACGCAAGGGTGAAGTTGTCGGTATCTACGGCCTTATGGGTGCCGGACGTACCGAGCTTGCAATGAGCATATTTGGCAAGTCATACGGAACGGGCATCACAGGCACCATGATGCTGAACGGCAGAGAGGTCAGCCTCAAGAATGCTAAAGAAGCCATCAAGAACAAGATCGCTTATGTTACGGAAGACCGTAAGGGTAACGGGCTTGTTCTCAATAACCCCATCAAGATAAACACCACTCTTGCAAATCTTGACGCGGTAAGTGCCAACAGCATCATCGACAAAGATAAGGAATATCAGGTTGCGGTTGAGTATAAGGATAAGCTGAGGACCAAGACACCCACGGTCGAGCAGAATGTCGGCAATCTTTCGGGCGGAAACCAGCAGAAGGTCCTTCTGGCAAAATGGATGTTCGCTGAGCCTGATGTGCTCCTTCTTGATGAGCCCACACGAGGCATCGATGTAGGTGCCAAGTATGAGATCTACTGCATCATCAATGATCTTGTCAAGGCGGGAAAATCAGTCGTCATGATCTCGTCTGAGCTTCCTGAGACTATCGGAATGAGTGACAGGATTTACGTCATGAATGAAGGTAAGTTCGTCGGAGAACTCAAGCAGGATGAAGCGAGCCAGGAATCCATCATGGCATGCATCATGAGATCGGGAAGGGGTGAGTAAGGATGACAAAAACGAATATATCAGCAATATTAAAAAAATACGCGATGGCGATCGTTCTTGTCCTTGTCATCATCCTGTTCTATATACTGACAAATAAAGCGATCCTGCTTCCGCAGAACGTCAACAACCTTCTGTCACAGAACGCATACGTGTTCGTTCTTGCAACAGGTATGCTGCTGTGTATCCTGACCGGAGGTAACATCGACCTTGCGGTCGGATCGGTAGTATGTTTTGTCGGCGCCGTCGGTGGCGTTGTTCTCGACAAGGATATCAATTTTATAGTCGCTTTTCTGCTCATGATGGTAATAGGCCTTGCGATCGGAATGTGGCAGGGATTCTGGATAGCGTTTGTCAATGTTCCTCCTTTCATCGCAACACTTGCGGGCATGTATGCTTTCAGGGGACTTTCGAACGTTGTTCTCGGAGGACAGGCACTCAACCTTTCCAAGATGGACGGATTCCTCAAGACATTCGGTGGTGGAGCAGACTGCTATATCCCGGGTTCCACGATCTCATTCGGAGATACGGAGCTCAATGTTGTCTGCCTTCTTGCGGGTATAGCCGGGATCGTCATCTATCTCTTTATGACGATAAGCGGACGTATCAACACCAAGAAGCGCGGATATGAGACGCCGCCCCTTGTCGGGGATGTGGTCAAGATGGTCATCATCTCTGCAGTCGTATTTTATCTTACATATAAACTTGCGGCATATCAGGGTATTCCCACATCACTCATATGGGTGCTGCTTGTTGTCATAGCATTCGGATACGTAACACAGAAGACAACGATAGGCCGTGACCTTTATGCGGTCGGCGGCAACAAGAAGGCTGCACAGCTTTCGGGCGTCAATGTCAAGAAAGTTTATTTCTTTGCATATTCATTCATGGGACTTCTTTCCGGACTTGCAGGAACACTTACCATTGCAAGAGCGGCAAGTGCACAGCCCACATACGGCCAGGGCTATGAGATGGATGCCATCGGTGCATGCTTCATCGGTGGAGCCAGTGCTTACGGCGGTATCGGTACTGTTCCCGGAGTCATCATCGGTGCACTGCTCATGGGTGTCATTAACCAGGGCATGTCGATCTGCGGTGTTGATGCCAACCTGCAGAAAGCCGTAAAGGGCCTCGTTCTTCTGGGCGCGGTGATCTTTGATGTTGTGTCGAAGAAAGAGAAAAAATAACAAAGGAAGGATAAAGAAATGGAAAAAGTAGGTAAGATTTTTAAAGAACATACTATGCAGATCATTCTGGTCCTCGTTGTTATTTTCTTCACTATCACAACAAAAGGACAGATAATCTCTGCAATGAACTTTGAAGCACTTATAACACAGAATGCATATGTATTCATCCTGGCAACCGGAATGTTCATGTGCATGCTCATAAAAGGTAACATTGACCTTTCCGTAGGCGCAACGGTATGTCTTGTTGATGCAATGGGCGCTTACATGATGGTCAATATGGGAATGCCGGTTCCCGTGGCAATGATCTTAATGGTCCTTATAGGATGCGCGATCGGCGCTATTCTGGGATGGCTGATCGCTTATCTCAACATTCCGCCCTGGATCGCAACGCTCGGAGGTTTCCTTGCATTCCGCGGACTCGGTACCAAGATCGTTACCATAGCATCCTCGACGTCATCGATCTCCATAAATGACATAGAAGGATTCAAGAAGCTTTTTAATAGCCATATTCCCAAGGCATTATGTATCCCCATCGGGATCATTTGCTGCGTGATATTTGTATTCCTGCAGATCAGAAGCAGGGCAACAAAGATCAAAAAGGGATATGAAGCCGAGACGATGACAGCGCTCATTGTAAGATGTATCATCATCTGTGCGATAATCATGCTGTTTGCGATAAAGTATGCCGGTGCCGTTGATAAGGTCGCCCTCGGGATCCCTACGGTTCTTGTCTGGGTGGCAGCAGTGCTTCTCATCTATAACTTTATAGCGAGCAAGACCGTTCTCGGACGTTATTTCTACGCAATGGGCGGCAACATGGAAGCAACAAGGCTTTCAGGTATTGATACAAAGCTCGTTCTTTTCTTCGCATACCTTAACATGCAGTTCCTGTCCGTAATAGCAGGCTGGACAAGCCTTGCAAAGCTTTCCACATCGAACGGATATATGGGACAGAACTACGAGCTTGATGCCATTTCGGCATGTATCGTAGGCGGTGTCAGTGCATACGGCGGATCAGGAAGCGTATTCGGAATGGTCGTAGGTGCTGCTCTTATCGGCGTTATCAACCTCGGCATGTCGATCATGAGCATCGACCCCAACTGGCAGAAGGTTGTTAAAGGCGTCGTTCTTCTTGCGGCAGTTGTATTTGAAATCATAAACAACCGTCCCAAGACAAAAGCTTAATCAGCCCTTAATAAATCCATTATTATGAGGGGAGCCCTTCTTTTTCGCGAAAGCGGGATCGAAGGGCTCTTTTTATGCAGGGATATTGTATATGCCTTCCCCGGCAAAAATGTGATATCATCTACCTATGGACAGAAGGGATTTTGACATTGAGGAAGAACTGAATAAGCTGCCTGCAAAGCCGGGCGTATATCTGATGCATGACTCTGACGATGTCATTATCTATGTCGGAAAAGCGGTAGTGCTCAGAAACCGTGTCAGATCGTATTTCCGCGAGAGTACGAAGAAGACCTTGAAGATTCAGCAGATGGTAAAGCACATCGCATGGTTTGAGTATGTCGTTACCGACTCCGAGCTTGAAGCGCTCGTCCTTGAGAACAATCTGATCAAGGAAAATCAGCCAAAGTACAATACGATGCTGAAGGATGACAAGACCTATCCCTACATCAAGGTGACGGTGGCGGATGATTTTCCGCGGATAGTCATGTGCAGAAGGGTCATAAGGGACAATGCAAAGTATTTCGGTCCCTTCACATCGGGCGAGGCCGTGAGGGAGACCATAGACCTTTTAAGGCGTGTATATAAGATAAGAGGCTGCAGGATGACCATAGAAGCAGATGCCCCGGCAGCCAAAAATGAAAGAAAATGCCTATATTATCACCTGGGACAGTGCACGGCCCCCTGCGACGGTCTGGCAGACATTGACGAATACAGGGCAAACATAGGAAGAGCCATTGATTTTCTCGGAGGGGACCACAGGCAGATCACGGAGGATCTGACGGAGCGGATGAAGAAGGCATCCGAGCAGCTCGAATACGAGCGCGCGATGGAATACAGGGATCTTATCGAGAGCGTCAGGAAAGTATCGGAGAAGCAGAAGATAACCGATACGGCGGGGGAGAACAGGGATATCATCGCACTTGCAAGGAACGGGGAGTCGGTCATCGTTCAGATGTTCTTTGTGCGGGACGGAAAGATAGTCGGAAGGGAGCATTACTACATGCGCCATGCCGAGGAGGAGACATCGGAAGATATACTTTCTGCATTTCTTATGCAGTTTTATATGGGAGCGCCGTTCATACCCAAGGAGATACTGCTGCCATGTGAGCCCTCGCAGGCAGGACTCATCAGCGAGTGGATGGGAAAACAGATGGGTTCCAAGGTGGTTCTCACCGTGCCGGCAAAAGGAAGAAAAGAAAAGCTCGTAAGGCTTGCCGAGGAAAATGCGCGCATCAAGCTCGACCAGGATATTGAGAAGCTTAGGAAGAACAGGGAAAGGACAATGGGTGCCGCAGAAGCTATCGCGGACATTCTCGGACTTGGCAGCGTTCACCGAATGGAAGCCTATGACATATCGAACATCAGCGGATTTGAGTCCGTGGGTTCCATGGTCGTATATGAGGATGGAAGGCCGAAACCGAACGAGTACAGGAAATTCAAGATAAAGTCGGTTGAAGGACCCAATGACTATGCCAGCATGGAGGAAGTGCTGACCAGACGGTTTGAGCATGCCCTTGAAGAAATAAGATCGGAGGATGCTGATGGGAGATTTTCAAAGTTTCCGGATCTGATCCTTATGGACGGAGGCAGGGGACAGGTCAGCGTGTGCGAGGAAGTTCTCGCCGGGCTGGGACTTGACATACCCGTGTGCGGAATGGTCAAGGATGACAGCCACAGGACAAGGGGCCTCTACTATAAAGGAAGCGAACTTACGATATCACGCTCATCGGAGGAATTCCACCTCATAACAAGGATTCAGGACGAGGCGCACAGGTTTGCGATAACGTTCCACAGAAACCTTAGGTCTAAAAAGCAGGTCCATTCCCTGCTCGATGACATACCCGGGATCGGACCTAGAAGGAGAAGGGCGCTCATGAGGGCGTTTGATTCACTTGAGGATATAAAGAATGCAACCGAAGAACAGCTGAAGGAAGTGGAAGGGTTCAACGTCGCGGCAGCCAAAAGCGTTTACGGCTTCTTTCACGCGGCCGGGAAGGATATGTCTGCC
>JAILRP010000063.1 GCA_024698075.1 Lachnospiraceae bacterium | reverse complement strand
ACATATATGATAATCATTTCCGCAAGACAAAAGAATGACCTGGGCTATATAACAGGGTGTGCCTGCGGTATCGTTGTGGCTCTTCAGAGCATCAGCAATACCCTGATCGTGTTTGGACTGCTTCCGATGACGGGCTCGACTGTTCCGATTTTTACCAGCAGTATTTCCTACTGTAGCGTTGATTATGCGATGATCGGCATGGTCTTGTCGATCTACAGATATAAGGATATACGAAGAGATTACTCCCCCAAGAACATCCACAATGACGGAAAGCAAGAGATTGTTACATAACACATAAGATGTGCTTGAGTGAATGAGTAAATTCCACTGTAAAGTTAAATTCCACAATGGAGACTAATAGATCGTATGGAAATGATCGTGGAAACGGAAAGGCTATTCCTGCGGAAAATGAACATGGGAGATTTTGATGCCTTGTATCAGGTTCTTGCGGATACTGACATCATGCGGCACTATCCATATACCTTTGATGAAAGAAGAGTCCGAAGCTGGATAGAGCGTAACATAGAACGATACCGCAAAGATGGTTTCGGTCTTTGGGCAGTATGCCTGAAGGATACCGGTGAAATGATCGGCGACTGCGGGCTGACGTTGCAGGATATAGAAGGAGAAATGCTTCCGGAGATAGGGTACCACATTCGCAGTGGCTGTCAGCGTAAGGGTTATGCAAAGGAAGCGGCAAGAGCAGTGATGGACTGGGCGTATGAGAATACAGATTACCCTGCGCTGTATTCATATTGTAACTATACAAATATAGCTTCCATAAGGACAGCGGAGGCTATCGGGATGCAATTTGACAGGGAATACCCTGACGCAGCAAATGGAATTACACATGTATCGGTGATATATAGGAGGGCATGATCATGAACGATTACATTGCATATTGTGGGCTGGATTGTGAGACTTGCGAAGCTCGTCTGGCAACGATCAATAACGATAATGAGTTGCGGATAAAGGTGTCGAAAGAATGGTCAGCGCTTAATGGAGTGGAGATCACGCCGGAAATGATGCTGTGCGAAAAGGTTGGAGCAATTATCGGGAACAATCCTGAGGCACGTGGCAGGCTTGAAAACGCCGGGAGAGTATGATGGCAGATGCAATAACGCTCTTAAGAATCTTTATGAGTGAGGAGTAAGTATGGAAATAAGAGTGGAGAGACTAACTGAGGATAACTTTATCAGACATCAGGTTGTCACAGAGTGTTGGAGAAATGTGGATGGAAATTGGATTCTTCTGCCGATTTCATTTGCAGAAGAATGGAGCCTTGATAAGTGCAGAGAAGAAGCGTCGGCAATAGCAAATAATCTATATGGGGATATGATAGTTTATGGGGCATTTGTAGAGACAGATCTGATAGGATATATCACGGTTGGTACAGAAAGGATAGAAACAAAAAAGCAGTATGTCCAGCTTGTTACATTTCAAGTATCCGAACCATTTAGGGGTATGGGAGTTGGCAGAAAACTTTTTGAGAAAGCTGCCTCAACTGCAAGGGGATATGGTGCAAAAAAGCTTTACATTTCCGCTCATTCATCAAAAGAATCTCAGGCTGCATATAAGGCCCTGGGATGCGTGCATTCCGAGGAGATAATACCTTGGATTGCGGATGAAGAACCTTTTGATGTACAGCTGGAATATGTGTTATAAATTTGATTTTTCATGCACGTGTTAAACTGCCCGAATCTCCTTTCTTTACAACGTTCGTGTGATTTTCGGCGCCACATTTGAATCCTGTCACCCCGATGAATGCAGATAGGGAAATGGACCCTGGGGACGGAGTCGGGGGTCCATTTTTTATTGAGATTCCAAGATATTGGAATCTTTTTTTCCGCTATGATAATCTATAATGCATTTCACGTCGAAAAAAGTGCGGTATACGTATATTGGATCAACATTGATAGAGGAATATACGATAGTAATAATGGTTGATAAGCTGATTGAAATATAAACGTTCAGCTTCATTATGTCGATATACATTTCAGATAAGCGGTAATATCGCCGGATCCGAAATGGAATTCGGATTTGTATTGTCAAGGAGGATGTCATATGAATGGAATCAATCCGGTCAACAGTAAATCTGGGGATTTTCTTCAGGAAATCCAGAAGACAATAAAAGAAAAGCTGAATAATGCAAAAGATGAAGGATCTGTTTCCAATGTCTTTGATGATGGAGTGGCAGCAACCCTTTCGATATCGTCGTCCGGGATCGCGCAGGCCGGTCGGGCAGAAAGAGAGGCGATCCTTCAGCAATCCATAGTACAACTTGAAGGCGGATACAGAAAGTTTAATCTTACTGACGAAGAGGCCTGTATCCTTAAAAGCTTTAGGTTGGAAGAATACTATGATATCCGGGACAGAATGAAAGAAGAGGATAATGCCTATAATGACTTATTAAGGTATGAGGAAAACGCCAGAAAGGCTCCTGATCCGAGCGAACAGTTCAAGGTATATGCAAAAGCATACAATTGGGCATATGGAGATATTTTTGACCGAATTCATAAGGAAGCCCCCGATGTTGATATTTATGTAAAATCGCCGGGGATGGGTGAAGATCATAATTATCAGATGAGAAGTAACAGAACAGCACTCATAATATCCACAGATGAAATAAGGCTCCTTCAGTCAAGTAAGGATAGTGATAAGAAAGCACAGGAAGAACTGTGGAACAGGATTCTGGAAAAGATAAGCACTGCAAGGGAGGATGACGCATGAGAGTCGGTAATACATCATTTTTCATAGGAGAAGGAATGCCGGGATCGATGCGTGATGAGGAGCATTCCAAGTCAAACTCTTCAAAATCGTCCGGATTGTCAATAAATGGCAGTGCGTTTGCAAGGCAGACTGATCCCATCGCGGCCAAAAGGGAAGAAGCCAAAAAGAAGGCGATGAAGATCATAGGGGATGCTTTTGCCAATGAACAAAAGATTGATGAAGACCTTGATGCAAGAAGTGAGCATATCAGAAAACTGAAAACCGTTCAGTATGACGCAAGAAAAGCAGTAAGTGAAATAGAATCAGACAGGGCTGCTCTTCGTGATATGTATGGTGTTGAGGCAGAAAGCTCAGAGGAAAGTGAACTTAAGCTTCTTGAAAAAGAATTCCGGGCAAAACAGAAGGGCTCGGATGTATTCTTAAGCAAGGAAGATGCTGAAGAGATAGCCGGGATCAAGGCTCGCGGTCTTACCGAATATCAGAGCCGGTCCATGGAAATGCTTGATCATGAGAAGCCTTATCTTGATGCGATCTATGAAGCCGGGCAGGGCATTGAGGAAGAAAATCTTACCATAGCAGCCATAAAACGGGAGCTCCTGAAGAATACTGCGATGCTTAAGGCACAGGCTAAAGCCGAAGCCATAGAGGACGCAGCGTCCAAAGAGATCATGGGAATGCTCGTCGATGAAGCAAAAGATCATATCGACGAGGAAGCGGAAAAGGAAGCCGAGAGGGCAAAGGAGAAGAAGGAGAAGGAAGAGGAGCTTCAGAAAAAGATAGATGCCGTAAAGGAAAGGGAAAAAGAACAGGAGGAACTGACTGAGAATATCGTCGAATCGGCGCAGGATCTGACTGTTACTACATCAAATATAAACGATGTACAGAAGGATATTAAGGATATGATGAACAAGCTCGCACTTGTCGAGGAGGACATGAAGGGTGCTGCTGTGGATGAAAGATCATAACAGATATTGATTGGTACTAATATTTTGTATGACGAGGTTAAGTTATAACTGATACATGTAGATATAAATATAAACAGCTATGGATAACGCATTTTCAATGGAGTGATCAATTGGAAATGCGTTTTTATTTGTATAAATCAGACAACAGATTACTCATTTCCTAATACAGAAAAACGGAGATTTTAAGACATTCTTGTTGAAGGTTTATGATAAAATAGAAAACAAGGGAGGAGGATCAGATGGACTTTTACGAAGTAGTTGAAAAGAGAAGAACCATTCGGGATTTTGAACCGGCGGATATTCCAGAGGATGTTATTGAAAGGGTCATATCGGCGGCGATGAAAGCTCCTACCAACGACCATATGAGAGACTGGCACTATATCATCGTTAAAGACCGGGAGGTTGCAGCCAAGCTTCTGGATATCGTTCCCAAAGGAATATCCGATGAGGATATGGATCAGCTGATTATGGACTGGAATCTTGATGACAGCGTTCAACAGGAATGCTACCGCAACGCGGTTCCCAAACAGTACAGAATGCTCTTTGATGCATCTGCGATCATTGTTCCGCTTCTGAAACAAAAGACCGATATACTTCATCCGGAGAACATCTCGCATCTTAATGGGTTCGCATCGATATGGTGCAGTATCGAGAATATTTTCCTGGCTGCTGTGGCAGAGGGCTATGGCTGTAATCTTCGTATCCCGCTGGGGAATGAAAGTGAACATGCCCGAGAAGTTCTTGGTTATCCTGAAGACTACTATATGCCGTGCTTTATAGGGATTGGGAAACCACAGAAAAATGCTCCGACTCCCGAGCAGAAGGACATAGATATCAAAACCAGGATTCATTGGGATAAATACTGAAAGGGTAGGGATAGCGTGCTTATGATGAAGATCATTGTAATAATGCTTTGTGCCATGCTGCTTGCGGGCTGTGCGCCGGCTCCTTCAGGGAGTGCAGATCCGCATGGTCCGGAAGCTGTGGAAGAAGAAGGGCAGGAGGATGGCCGGAAATCATCCGGGCAGGATGATTTGGATGTTATGGAGCCGGCTGATGGGGAACCTGCGGCACCGGAGGAACCTGAACCCCGGGCAGAGGACGCCGGGGACATGATTTTTACGGAGGAGGAATGTGAAAATGCGATCGGACGCCTGCTTGATTCGGAGCCGGTGCACCCCGCAAATGCAGAGCTTCTTAAAGAGATGGGTCAGATCGTGACTGTCTCGAAAGTCATTGGCGCATATGGGGAGATTTTCTCCAAAATGGATAATGAGAAGAGGGCGCGGCTTCGCTACCAGATCCTGTCTGACGTGATGTGGGGCGGGCCGGAATTTGAGAATGCGATAGACATTGAGCCGGCAGAAGGGCGCTATGAAGCCGATGGCATTGCTGACCTTGAGGATGCGGAGGCGCTGTTCCGTGATGTTTACGGGGAGGAGCACTTTACACCTGCCGCATACGAGCGCGCTGAGAACGGGAAGCTGCTGCTGTCGTTTGCAGACGGGGATCCGTGGGTTCTGGCAGAGCATGTGCAGTTTTTCGAGGATGATCTGTTCTATCTGCTGAGCGGGCCGGCGTTTTATGAGGATAACAGCGGTGCGACGGAATATGAGGGCTATGTGGATATTCTGCTGGCCAGAAATCCGGACAGCAGGTTTGGCGTGACGCTTCTGTATGGAAGGTACCGGGATGTCATCGTTCCGGTCGTTTCAGTGGAAACTTCGACAGAGCAGCCGCCTTCCGGAAATAAAACCTATTCAGGAGCCAATCTTGTGGATGGCGATCCGGAGACTGTCTGGGCTGAGGGCGTGCCGGGAACGGGCGTCGGGGAGACAGTCACGCTGCATCTTGATAAGAAACGGCCGGTTTTCGGTGTCCTGATCACGAACGGTTATACGGCCGGTTACGACCTGTACGAAAAGAATGGGATGCTGACTGCGGTTTCGGTGGATTTTGGCGGAGAAACGGTCGAGGCCGAGATTCCGGAAGGCTATGGTTATGAAGGATACAGCCCGGAGGACCTTGCGGAATGCAACCGCAGCAGGGTGGAGCTTGATGAACCGGTGGTCACGGATACGGTCACGATCACCATCACCGGTGCCCGAAAAGGGACGAAGTATGACGACACCTGCGTGAGCGAGCTGATCGTATATTAAAATGGGACGCTTTTTTCTGAATGATTACAATTACTAAGGAGAACACATTTGGATAAGAACATCACTGCATTCCTGATCAAAGCCAAACAGGCCACATATGCGGGAAAAGGCGCAGAGACAACATCTTCACGCGAAAAATCACATGATCTCATCTTTGAAGACGGCGAACTTATGTACTATGATACCTACCTTGGCGGTAAAAAGTTTGCGGGAGAAGAGGCGCTATGGATCTCAAAGGAGCCTTATTGGAGCATGAATTACGTCGGGAGGGTTACCGGTGATCATTTCAGCGGTGATTTTCTGAAAGAGGCGCTGCTGCGTGTTCCGGAAGACAAACCGTTTCGCGGCCCGAAGATGTATATATCTGGGGATTACAGATATGATTGCGATATAGAAGGTGATTTTGAGTGGTTTTTGGGAAAAGAGACCATAAGCTTTAAAGGCATACCGGTTTATGAATGCCTCTTTCACGGTGGACTGATAGAGTAAGGGAGGATCAGATGGACTTTCCCGAACAAAAAAATATTGATATCAAAACCAGGATTCATTGGGATAAGTACTGAAAGATTTGACCCCCGGGGACGGAGTCAGGGGTTCATTTTCCGTAGGCGATCTTTATGATATCGTCTATTCCCGCTTCTTCGATCGAGACATCTTTGATGGCCTTTTCCGACGAAAGTGAAGCAATGATATCTGCGGCAGTAACATCGGATTTGGCAAACCTATACCTGGCAACATTTCCTTCGTGCGAGATCATCTCGCATTTTTCGTGTTCGGGGGCATCCTCGTCATAGTACTCAACAACAAGGGTTTTGTACGGAGCGATCCGGTCCGTGATCTCTTTAAGATTCCCGTCCTCCATCATCATACCATGGTTGATTATGATCAGCCTCTCGCACAGTTCCTGTATATCTCCGAGATCGTGCGTAGTCAGTATGACAGTGGTCTTCCTTACACTGTTTATCTCTTTTATGAATTTGCGGAGCGAATACTTGGTGGAAACATCAAGACCGATCGTCGGCTCATCGAGGAACAGAACCTTGGGAGAGTGTAACATCGAGGCGACAAGATCTCCCTTTACGCGCTGTCCGAGCGACATCTGACGTACCGGTTTATCGAGGAGCTCTTTTATCCCGAGTATGTCATCCATAACGGACATTGTCTTTTCGTAAGCGTCCGCGTCGATCCTGTATATATGTTTTAATAGTTCAAAAGTCTCTCCCAGGCGCAGGTCCCAGTTGAGCTGCGACCGTTGTCCGAAGACAACGCCGATATTTTTAACGACTTCCTTACGATTCTTCGTTATGTCCTCACCATTTATCATCACATTTCCGCCTGTCGGGGTAAGAATGCCTGACATCATTTTGATAGTTGTGCTTTTTCCGGCACCGTTAGGACCGATGAATCCCACGATCTCTCCTTCGTCTATATGAAACGACAGATCTTTCACCGCATGTATGACTTCGGCGTTTTTACTGACCAGGCCCTTCAGAGCCCCAGAAAGACCGGCGCCTTTCTTCTTTACCGTATAATCCTTGCATAATCTGTTAACGTCTATCATTGTCAGTTACCTGCGCTTTCATATTTTTTCAGGCCCGAGTTAAAATAACCCCCTGCCAGCAGCATCATAAGGACGCCGACAGCAAGCGTGATAAAGGAAGTGACCATACCGGAGGAGATGCCGTTATCAATACCAAGGAGCGAAGATGCCGGATAAAAAGACACCCATCCTATCGGAATCAGATATGTCAGTATGAACTGCATGCTTTCCGGGTACATAGATATCGGATACATTGTCGTCTTATCCATGATCTCCTGTGTGTATTGGCCGAAGTCAACGGCACTTCGCGTATGAAATGAAGTGCTCCCGATAAGGATATAAATCCCGCCGCGGATAAGCGTTGCACCGATCAGCATTATGATCACCTGAATGACGAACATGAAGGAAGCGTGGACACCTGATCTTATGCATCCATAGATGAACACCATAATTCCCGGTATCAGATCGGTTATCCCGAAAATATTGATATTTGTGAAAAAGAACTGGTACAGCACGCCGAGAGGCCGTGTCAGATATCTGTCAAAATCACCCTCGATCACGTACCATCCCATGAACCAGCCCTGAACGAAGAAGATCATCGACAGGGCATGCGATATCACCGACAGTCCGTACAGAAAAGCGAGCTGCCCGTAATTCCATCCGTTGATCTCGCCGAATGTCTCGACGACGAACTTGATGATGGCAAACCCTATGATGAACTGAAGCGGGTTGGAGATCAGCCATCCGGCGATATTGGACGGATATTCGATGATCGTCATGAATGCCATTTTTATGTTCGCTCCGGTGACGTCAAGGTAATGACGCAGCGTATCAAACGATTTTCTCATTGTCATCCTCCCTGAACCATCACTTTTCGAGTCACTCTGTTATGAACAAGGAGAAACAGGGCGGATAAGATCACAAGCCAGATAAACTGGATCCGCATCTGCATCAGATGCTCGGCCCGGGTTCCCCTCCCAATATATATGCTGAGAGGCAGCTGGTATATGTATACGAAAGGCAGCGCGGAAAGGACTTTCGCTACACCCTCCGGAAAGAACCAGATCGGGATTATGCTTCCGGACAGAAGCCTGATGAGATGTTTTTTCACCTGTATCAGGGCGTTGATGTTCACCGCGGTAAATGCAGTCATCCCAAAGAGAGCGGCGATGAGCCAGTTGATCAGAAAAGATTCGGCGACTGATGTGATGAATAACGGAAGGTCTCTGACATCTGCCATAACAGGGGCTTTTATCATGACGGATCCTATAAGGAGTATCGGGAGCATGTTCTGGAAAATGAGCGCTGTGATGCTGCCTATGTCTTCCGCAAAGAACATCCCGAAAAGGCTGACGGGCTTTATCATGTCGGATGCTACGGTCCCCTTTTCTATGCTCCGGCCGATCCTTCTTTCAACATTTGTTATAAGGAGCACTGACAGCGCAGATGAGATGATCACGTAGGTAAGCATGCTGTCCGCATCAACTCCGCCTACAATGATCCGGTCTTTGTAAAGCGCGCGCCAAAAGTATGCAGACGTGATCATGATTATCGTCTGCATGATAATGTTCCCATATACATTGAACTCGTATGTCAGACTCTTGATGAGCTGAGTTTTTATGATGAACAGGTATTTTTTCATATGAACCATTTTATGTCCGGGACGGTGGGCTGTAAATACATTTCGCGTCGAAAAAAGTGCGTTTCAGGTATAATTGATTAATAATGACACCGGGATGATCGATAAAAATGACGATGAAGATTGCCATATGCGACGATGAAAAATCCATAAGGGATCATATAGAAAAATGCGTGAGAGAAGTGATTCCCGATGCTGCGGTCGAGCAGTACGAATGGACCGCAGTGTAAACGCCCGGATTCATTAATGTCAAAAAGGGATCGATCGCAGGATCGGTCCCTTTTCGGTCTTAATTGGCAGAAACGAACGATAGTGTGCCGAACCGCCGGATATGTGATATGATACTACATATAGTTTAACGGCATAAATGAGGAGAACGCTATGGCTGAGACTATAAAGATAAATGATGATACATACAGGATTGAGGACGGGCACGTAAGATTCTATCTGTTCATTGGGAAAGAGAAGGCAGCGCTTATCGACACGGGCATGAATGTTCCGGATGCGAGGGCCGTCGCACAATCCCTTACAGAGCTTCCAATAATCCTTATCAATACTCACGCGGACCCTGATCATATTTCGGGGAATGCGGCTTTTGATGAATTTTATATGAGCGCCAAGGAGGAGGGCAATTACAGGGATCATGGCGGAGAGGGCAGCTTTATTTCCGTACATGAAGGAACCGTGATCGATCTTGGCGAAAGGCCGCTCAGGATAATCGACATCCCCGGACATACCCCGGGCAGCATTGCGATAATAGATGAGAATAACAGGATCCTTATAAGCGGTGATTCTGTGCAGGACGGTGACATCTTCATGTTTGGAACAAGGAGAAACCTTGACGGGTATATTGAGAGCCTGAGGCATCTTCAGGACTTTTCCGGGATGTTTGACGTTATCTATCCGATGCACGGTACGTTTCCGCAGAAACCCGACCAGATTGGGAAACTTCTGGAAGGAGCCTTGCTCATTAAGGAGGGTAAAGCTTACAGCAATCCCGTTAATATATTCGGGAACGAAGTATTGCTCTATAAGTTTCCGTATGCGGGGTTTTTATGCGATCCAAAGTAATATCATGACGGATCTTTCCGCAGGGATGCGGGAATCTCATCAAAGAAGGAGAATGACGGACAGGCCGGGAGAAGGAACGGTCGGCTATTATTGACAATAATATAGCGTAAAAGTATAATTTTTTGTATGATTCTGACGATAAACTACATATATGTAAGCCATCCCTTCGGATGCTGTGAAAAGTAATCGGTTAATTGCGATGTTTATCCCGTGATCTTCGATGTTTGAGACGATAAACATATGTGAGGTGTGATAAATGCAAACAAAAGGAAAGAAAATGATCCTGTTGATATCTGCACTGGCAGCAGGTCTTTTTTTTATTGCCTGTTCTTCCGCGCCTCCCGAAGCCGCTCCGGATGTGAAGGAATCATCCGATACGGCGCGCAGCGATAGTGAATTTTGAACATGAACTGGATTCATATAAACCAAAAAAGGACAGTTACAATTTTTATTTCACATACAAAACCGTTCATTCTTGGTGGGATGCCGTGGCTCTTGGAATGGAAGAGGCACAGAGACAGTACCTTGACCGTGGCATAACGATCACCTATGAGTACATGGCACCGGACCAGGCATCTGCCGAAGACCAGGCAGAAAGGCTTATTGAAGCCGGGAAAAAGGATTATGATGTCATCGGCGTAGACGTTGCTGATGAGGCGGTAATCTCGCCGCTCCTCGACAAGATGGTGGATGACGGTGAAAAGGTCATGACTTTTTCAAGCTCCGATGCCGCGGAAGGCTGCAAAAGGATCGCATACGTCGGCAATACGCATAACTATCAGGATGGTGCGGATCTGACGGAAGCGCTCTGTGAAAAGCTGGGATACAAGGGAAAGATCGCGATCCTTGTGGGAAGCGCCGGCGCCCCGTGCCATGAAGACCGTGCAAAAGGAGCAAAGGATACGATATCAAAATACGGTGATATGGAGATCGTTGCCACGGAATATGATAATGATTCCGTTGACCTTGCTTATGACCTTACGAAGAAGATCCTGGACGGTTGTCCGGACCTTGACGGTATTGTCTGCTGTAACATGAGCAATCCCGTCGATGCCGCGCGGACGATCACTGAAATGGAAAGCGGTGCCGTGATCGTGGGCATGGACCATGATGAAGAGGCACTGAGATATTTAAGGGACGGGGTGATATACTGCCTCGGAGTCCAGGACTGCTACTCGATTGGTTTTGATACGATCCAGACCGCGGTCAAGATCGCGCACGGCAATACGGCAGGAGCACTGTTCCCGGAGAAAACCGACGAGATCACTACCGTGATCTATCAGAAAGATGCCGCTGTAATGCTTGAGATATTGTACGGTGAAATATCATGAAACAGAAAAATCTGATAACAAATAAGACTTTTTTTGCTGACGGCTGCCATAGGAAGTCTGATCATCGTGGCCATAGTGACTGCCAGTACATTATGGAATTATAAAAAGACCGCTGCGGCAACAGACGAAGCGGTTTCCACGGTCAGCTCTTTCTATCTTCTGACCATGGCAGACAGCCATGCGAAAACCATCACAAATCTGATAAGCAACAGCTTTGAGGAGATGAGGATAGCTATTGCTTATATCGCAGACGAAGATGTTGCTTCGCAGTATGACCTGCGGGAGGCGATCGGGAGAGTCGAGTCGCTTCTGGGAATGAACCAGTTTGCGCTTGTTGATGAAGACAATGTTGTATACACCCGGTATACGACATATACCGGCGGGACCAGGCATGCTTTCCTCTCGAAAGACAGTCTGGATGACCGGATCATCAGCATCGTATCCATTTACGGATCTTCCAAGCAGCTGTGCCTGGCAGTGCCCACACCGGATCTTCACATTATGGGGAAGCAGTATAAAGCCTGCTTTGTTCAGTTTGACATAAATGATATCTTTGATCTTCTGGCGCTTGATGAACATGCCGGGACTCATTTTGCCCTGTATTCAAAAAACGGAAGCAACCTGTCCGGCACGAACCTGGGCCCGGTGATCTCAAGCGGCAACCTCTTTGAGGCGCTGCAGGGAGTAGTTCCTGAAGAAATCTGGGAAGAAAATCATGAGAATTTTGAAAAAGGAGAAGAGGGTACCCTGTTATTTGGAACCGGTGATGCACATCAGACACTGTGTTATGTTCCGATCGAGGGCACGGAATGGGAGATGGCTGCCCTGATCCGCGAGAGCATCATAGGATCAGATACGCTACATCAGCGACAGAAACCTTAAAACAAGCAGAAGGCAGATCATCATTACTTTTCTGTCGGTACTGGCGCTCGCAGGTGTCCTCCTGTTTCAGGTCGGAAGTCTTTCAAGGGAGAAGCTTGAAGAGGAGAAAGAAACCAGCAGGAATTTCCGGAACATGGCGAATACCGATTCCATGACCGGCGTCAGGAATAAGCACGCATACTCCGAACAGGAGGAATTCATAAACAGCCGGATCGAGGCAGGCGAGATAGACAAGCTGGCGGTAGTTGTGGGCGATATCAACGGGCTTAAGTATGTGAATGATAATTTCGGACATGCGGCAGGAGACCAGCTTATAAAGGACGCCTGTGCCCTGATCTGTGCTCAGTTCTCCCATGGAGCGGTATTTCGGGTCGGCGGTGATGAGTTTGTCATACTCCTTCAGAACGAAGGATTCGATACCATGCAGGAATCGATCGACGCACTGAACCGTATAGTTGAAGCAAATATTAAAGAAAAAGCCGTGGTCGTTTCGATCGGCTACTCGACACTTATCAGAGAAGACAAATATCTGAGCGACGTTTTTGAAAGAGCTGACCGGATGATGTATGAGCGCAAGAAAGAACTGAAGGCCATGGGCACACCGACAAGACAGTGACAGCACGCGGCGTAAAGATTCATTTTTTCCTACAGGCGTTATAAAGCTCTTCGGTTGACAATGCCATTTTGGTAACGGAAAAATCGCATTTATCGGGATCGGGATATATACCAGGTATCTTTTAAGGTATTAAGGTCGACACAGTCTCCGAATTTTCCGAGATACTCATATTCAATGTGGCAGGAATACAGGGAGGGGACGTTCTTCTTCATTTTGAAAGTATCTCCGTCCCGGTCTGTCACGCTGACGGTAAAGCCATTCATGTCATGGATCATCGTTCCCGTGCCGAGCGGGATAAATCTCTTTGCATTCGGAAGGGAATCCACCCTTGCGGGAAGTTCTCCGGAGGAATATGTTCCGTCCGCCACCTCGGCTCTGCGCACGCTCCCGCTCGATCAGGCTGCTATATTCTCACGTCTTTCGTTCCACGACGGACTTTCCGAGCCATTTCTTTTTATACCAGTAATACATGACGATAAGGCCGCGGATGATCTCATCCGTGGCCGTTCCGGCATAGATCCCGGCAACCCCGACGCTCATCAGCACGCCGACCACGTATCCCGTGGTAAGGCCCAGTCCCCAGTTGCACACAAGTCCCATGATAAGCGGGAATATATATGCTCCGGCAGCCTTCAGGCTGCTGACGAAAGTCATGTTCAGGCAACGCCCGGTTTCCACGAAGATGTCCGCGATCATTATGGCCTGGCCGAGTGCGATGATGTTCTGATTGGCTGTAAAGAACCGGAGCGTGTACCGGCACGTCAGTGCGTTGACCGCGGCCAGTGCTATCGTTATCGGCATTGATGTCCTAAGCGTCTTGAACACCCGCCGGTAGGCTTCGTCGGATTTGCCCGCGCCCACGAGATGTCCTGTTATTATCTGCGTTGACATGGCAGCCGCATTCGAAAAGATCATCGCAAAGGCGATGAGGGAGTTGCAGTAAGCCCTTGCGTTCACCGAGTCGTTTCCCATTCCGTTAACGAATGAGAGCAGCGTCGTCTGATACAGGTTGTATGTAAGATTTTCGCCGCCGGACGGCAGTCCGATCTTGATCATCTTTGCGAGCAGCTTGCCGGGGAAGGGCCGTAGGTACCTCGGCGCGATCCGTCCGGTCCCGGACGCATAGAAGAAACCGATGAGCGCCGCCACTGCCAGAAACCTTGCGGCAACGGTCGATATGGCAACCCCCGCAACGCCCATGCCCAGATACTTTAACGGGCCGTAAAGGAACAGATAGTTGCCGCCGATGTTGATGATGTTTATGGCGAACGTGACCCACATTCCGATCTTGGTGAACCCGTTGCAGCGCATGATCTGCAGCATTACATTGAACACCGCAGTGATGAAACCGCCTCCGCCGACGATGTAAATATATATCATGGAATAGGGGCGCATCTCTTTAGACACGTGAAGGAAATTCATGATCAGCGGATTCGCAAGGCAGAAAGCCCCGCTGAGGACAAGGCCTATGGCGAGGTTGACCAGGACGGAAAGCGAATAGATCATGTTCATGCTCTCAAACTGTCTTGCCCCGAGATACTGCGCGACCACGACGCTTGTGGCGGTTGCGATGACATTGAACAGTATGTTCATCATGAACATTATCGTGTTGGCGTTCCCGACCGCTCCAACGGCATATTCGTCGTAGTGGCTCAGCATGAGCGTATCGACGTTGTTGAGCATCGTGTTCAGGAACAGCTCAAGGAACATCGGCCCTGCCAGGAGCAGGAGCGGAGTGTTCTCATCTATGACGACTGCGTTTTTCTGCTTTATCTTAAGATTCATAAGGACTGTGCTTCCATAAGTCTGATAGCGTGGTAGAGGAATTCATTGAGCGGAGTCGGAACGCCTGTTTCGGCTCCGAGCCTCATCACGGTCCCCGCAAACATTTCAACCTCGGTCTTGCGGCCGGCGAGAATATCCTGAAGCGTCGAGGACATATTGTCGGGAGGGAGCTTCTTCAGAAAACCGATGTGGTTCCTTGCATAATCCTCATCTATCATTATGCCCTTTTTGCGTGCAATCTTTATCACTTCGTCCGCGACCATAACCCTGAGGGCGTTTGCATCTTCGTAAGCGCCCCATGCTCCGAAAGGTATCTTCATCACTGCGGAGACCTGGTTTTCGCTTACATTGCATACGTATTTTTCCCATATGGCAAGTTCCATGTCTGGCCTTACCTCATATCTGATGCCGGCACTTTCAAAAAAATCCCCGACGGCCGACACCCTTTCGGAAAGAGCCGAAAGGTCGTTTGTCTTCTCACCGAACTCCACATGGGAGGTCGCGGGATTGAAGGACACTTCATTGCCTCGCTTTACGCTGCTTACTCGCATGAGTGAATAAAGGACGCGGTCCCATCCGTATAGCGACGCGGCGATGTCCTCGCTTTCCACTCCGTTAAGGGGCACCAGTATTATGGTGTCCGGGCCGATCTGCTTCCGGACATCCTCAAGGGCCCGGCGGAGGCCGCCGATCTTTGTCGTGATGATCACAAGATCCGCAGGGCCCGTATCCGAATCGGGCGAGACTACATTATAGAATTCCTGTTTTCCGTTTACGATGAGCCCTTCGGCTTCAAGGCGTGCCTTCCGTTCTCCGCCCGCGATCACGCGAAAATCATCCCCGAGTGCGGGCTGCATTCTGTCCGCGAAATATGCGCCTATAGCTCCAAGCCCAGCAAGGGCGGCGGTTTTTATTCTGTCCATGGTTTATCCTCCGTGATCAGTCTGATACAGCCGGCTGTTTTATGCCGTCTGTTTTCGGACTATTATATCATAAATGGCATTCCGGCTGTCTTTTTGCTTTGGAAAAAGTGCGGCAGCTGATTCCGTGGTATAATGAGTCCACATATTTGATTTTTGCCCCCGGGGAAAGTTTAGAAATCTAAAAGAGGACAATATGCGGGTATTGATTGTTGAAGACGAAATAAGGATCAGCGAAGGCATAGAAAAACTTCTGCATAAAACGGACAGCGGATATGAGGTCGTCGGGATCGCATCTGACGGTCTTGAAGGACTGGAGCTCTGCAGACAGCTTCATCCCGATCTGATCATCACTGATGTTCAGATGCCTGAAATGGACGGGCTCAGGATGCTTGAAGCCGTTTACGCTGAAGGGATCAATGCCAAGGCAATAGTCATAAGCGCATACTCTGAATTCGAATACGCAAGGGGTGCGATGAAACTTGGTGTGACGGAGTATCTTCTCAAGCCCATCAACCTGAGTGAGTTTACAAATGCACTTGAGCATATCAAACACCAGATCATGGAGGATAACCGCCGCAAGCCCGACAAAGTGGGAACGCTCGAGCAGATAATGCGCGAGATAGTCGGTGGCAGGCTGCAGGCTGATGATGATACCAAGAACTATCTGTTCAAAAAATACCACGTGTCAAGCGAGCAGCAGTTCATACTCATAGTTTCGTATCTGGGGGATCAGTATGCCGCCGGAGCCGGATCTGGCAAATCGTCACTTTCACATTCACTTTCCCTGTATGAGGGGATCAGCTACTGCAGTCTTGAGATCGAATACTTAAAGTCGGTCGTATCGATCGTGTACAACTGCCCGGATCCTTCTGATTTTGAACGCTGGGTCCAATACCAGCTGCTCAATTCCTTTACTGATGATCCTGCCATAGGATATACAGTCGTTGATTCGCTGACCCATATCAGGAGCGGTCTTGACCGCCTGTTCCCGTATATGGACTGGAATCTTTCGTTTGAGGACAGCGTTCTCATATCATATCCGAAGATCACCCAGATCCAGACATCGATGTGTGTATATCCGCAGGACCTCGAAGCCAAGATCAAATCCGCCATCTGTGCTTCGGACCATAAAAAGGAAAGGGAGCTCCTGGGACAGTTCCTTGATCATTTCAGGGACGGGAAAGTCTACGATCCCCATGAGATCAAGGAAAGCTTTGTCCGTTTTATATGGGCTGTGATCGAAACGGCAAAAGGCATCGGAAACAAAGGCGCCGGAGGGATAAGCCAGCAGAAGCTTCTCGAGAGGATCATGAATGCCAGGATACGTGAGGAGCTGTCAGACATTTGCGACATGATCGCCGATACCCTCGAACAGAGCGCGGATGCGGCGGATTCCGACAACCTCACGATACGGCGAGCCAAGAGCATGATAACCGAATTCTACCATACGGGGATAACGCTTGATGAGATAGCGTCAAGACTCGACATCACCCCCGAGTACCTCGGGACTTTGTTTCATAAGGAAACAGGGGTTACTTTCAGTACATATATCAAGAACTTCAGGATACAGAAAGCCAAGGAGCTTCTTATCGGCACATCATTAAAGCTTTACGAGATCGCTGACAGGGTCGGGTATTCGGATCCCAAGTATTTCAGCAAGGTGTTCCGCGATACCACCGGGCAGCTTCCTGCCGATTACAGAAAAGCTTTCAAATAGGGATTAGATTATTCCCCCTTTTTTAGATTTATCGTATTTTTTAATTGACGCTGTTCCAATAAAATATGTATGAAACAAAATCCGGCTGAAATTCAGGGGGAATCATGAAACGTATCAGGAATTTTTTTCGCTATGATAATATCGGGCTGCTCTTCATACTGCCCGCATTCTGCTATATGATGTTCTTCGTGGGATATCCCATTATAAGCAATATCATTCTGAGCGCACAGAATGTAACCGTTAAGAATCTGGTAAAAGGGCAGAAGGAGTTCATAGGCCTGGAAAACTATATCACGCTCTTCGGGGATGATGTGTTCCGCAAGGCCCTGCTCAACACGCTGACCTTTACGGTGGCATGTCTGGTGTTCCAGTTTCTTATCGGATTTCTTCTGGCACTTCTGTTCAATAAGAATTTCAGGCTTGCCAAGCCGGTCAGGGGACTGACCATGATCCCGTGGATGATGCCCATGACGGTTACGGCGCTGATGTTCAAATTCATGTTTTCGACTGATGTCGGCATCATTAATTATATTCTCCGCTCTGCCGGATTCATCAAAGAAAACATCGAGTGGCTGACCACTCCGGGAACGGCAATGATCGCCGTGGTAGCAGCTAATGTTTGGATCGGAATCCCGTTCAACACGATACTCATCTCAACCGGACTTACGACAATACCGCAGGAACTCTATGAAAGCGCATCCGTTGACGGTGCAAACGGATGGCAGAAGCTGACAAGGATCACACTCCCGCTGCTGCGGCCTACGATCGAATCGGTCCTGGTGCTTGGCTTTATATACACATTCAAGGTTTACGATCTGGTGTATGTCATGACGGAAGGCGGACCCGTCAATTCCACGCATCTGCTCTCGACATATTCTTACAAGCTGTCATTTGACATGTTCCAGTACAGCAAAGGATCATCCGTTGCCAATATCCTGTTCCTGATACTGCTGCTTGTGGGCATTTTATATCTGAAGATCACGATGCAGGGGGAGGAAGACTGATGGACGAGAGAAGATTGACAGGAAAAAAGAACATTCTGTTCAGCACGGTTTCGGTTATCATACTGGTGATATTGCTGTTCCCGCTTTTCTGGACGCTCATCACTTCATTCAAGACGGAGAAGGAGATATTCCTGATCCCGCCGACATGGTATCCTCATGTGCTTAATACCAGATCATATGCTGCACAGATAGAGACAGGCGACTTTAACATGTTCAAGTCGTTCTTCAACAGTTTTGTCATATCCTCGGGTGCCATGGCTATCGCCGTCGTGCTTGCGGTTCCCGCTTCGTATGCAATAGCAAGGTACAGGTTTGTTGGCAGGAAGGCGATGCTCCTCGGATTTCTGGTAACACAGATGCTGCCTGTGTCGGTGCTCCTGACCCCGATGTTCATAATGTTCCGCAACATGAAAATGTATAACACATGGGGAGCAGCCATACTTGCCGATGCGACGATAGGAATACCTTTTTCCGTTCTGATCCTCAAAAACTATTTTGCGTCAATCCCCAAAGCACTTGAGGAGGCGGCGTATATTGACGGATGCACAAGGATGTCTGCATTTCTGAGGATACTGATACCGGTGGCCAAACCGGGCGTCATAGTGTGCGCGATCTTTTCTTTTCTGTATGCGTGGGGGGATCTTGCATATGGCATGACATTCATACTCGATCAGGAAAAGAGGCCGATCACGGCCGGGATTTTCAACTTCATGGGTCAGTACGGGACCAAGTGGAGTTACCTGACGGCGTTTGCGATAGTTGCGATCATACCCGTGACGCTCATATTCATATTCATGCAGAAATATATCATTAGCGGAATGACAAACGGAGCCGTAAAGGGATAGGATTGTTATTGAAAGCATGCAGGCGGTACTATTATAATGATCAGGAGGTCAGGCGTTGATCTTCTGGTCATTTTGCGTTAAATGCACGGGATTGGAACAATATGAGAAAAACAAGCATCAAATACAGACTTATACGTATCTTTATCCTGACGTCTATAATCCCGATCATCGTGATCGAACTGTTCTCGCTTTTCAATATCTCAAGGGCCCTCAGCGAGAACATGAGGATCATGTCCGGGAGCAGTCTCGGCCAGCTTGACAACAACCTGAACATTTCCCTTGCGTCATATGAAGATCTTCTGTATCAGATATATACCGATGATGACATGGTCAGATGGGTAAGCGATCTTGATAACGGGATCGATGAGGCAGTGACCGTCAACCAGATGCGAAGGGTCCTGAGCGGGCTGCTTTATTCCAAGGACTATATCAGCTCCATTTCGGTCATCACGCCGGGCAGGAAGATAGTAACATATGAACAGATCGCACCGGCAACATACAAAAGTTCATGGATGGACGGTTTCAGCCTAAGCGCAGACAGCCTGTACGATGATGTCGCAAAGGATTACGGCACACACATATATCCGACCGAATTCGCAACTAACTTTGCCCAGAAGGATTATTACCTTCTCCATATCGCCCACAGGATCATAGATTACAGGAACCTTGACAGGGAATGCGGGATCGCGGTACTTAGCATTGACGAGGAGCTTCTCCAGAATGCGTGCAGGAGTTCGGTAAGGGATGAAAAAGTATTCAATTTTATCGTTGACGGAAAAGGCAGGATCATTTCGTTCGGTGCCGAAACCGGAAGGATAGGCGAAGTCATAACGGACATGTCGGATGATGAGGATACAAGGCGTGCGGATTATGCTTCATATTATGCGGGATTTTCGGGGGCATCCCCGTCCTCGTTCGGAACATATATGATACATGATGAGGATCTCGGATGGGACATCGTCAGCATCACCGACATGAGCGGCTTTGTGAGCTCCCAGAGGCAGCAGCTCTGGCTGATCCTTCTGATCGGCGCGGCGGTCATCATCGTTTCGGTTTTCCTGTCAACAAGGATGTCCAAAAAGATGATCACGTCGGTCGGGCAGATTGTTGACGGCATGGCGCAGACGCAGGGTGGCGACCTGTCGGTCCGCATACCCAAGGATGAACATATGCCGGTTGAAATAGAGAGCATCGCGGACGGGTTCAATGATACGCTTGAGAAACTCAACGATGCGATAACCAGGCAGCAGGAGGCGCAGATCGTTGCACTCGAGGCGCAGATCAACCCCCATTTTCTGTACAATACGCTTGATACCATAAACTGGATGGCGATAGACAGGGATGAATACGATATAAGCAATGCGATAAGCGCACTCGCAACGATCCTGAGGTATGCCATAGTGAACAGCAACGCTGAGGTCCCTGTCAGGGAAGAAGCCGAGTGGATCAGGAAGTATATTTATCTTCAGCAGTTCAGGATGAAAAACCGTTTCACATGCTCACTGTTTGTTGCTCCTCCTGTCCAGGAGGCGCTCATACATAAACTCCTCCTGCAGCCTTTCGTGGAGAATGCGATAGTCCACGGGTTCGATAAGGATACGGCCGATGCGTTCCTGAGATTTCATATAGAGAAAAACGGGGATACCGTTGAGATACTTATAGAAGATAACGGATCCGGAATGGATGACGATCTGATAGATAAGATCAACCGCGGCATCTATGAGGAATCAGGTTCCGGGATAGGAATGAGGAATGCAGCCACGAGACTTGAAATGTATTATAAAAAAGAAGGAAGGCTGCGTGTTGAAAAAGGACAGCCGAAAGGAACCAGGATAATCATTAACATACCTTTTAAGATTAAATCAGATTAGATTATTCCCCCTTTTTAAGTTTTCTTGAGTTTTCTGCAGGCGACATCAGACAGATAATGAACACGTAAAGAAAACCGCTCTTACTTAAGGAGGTATTTATGAAAAAGAAAGTTTTTGCAACACTTGTCAGTGCCATGATGCTGGCATCTGTACTCGCAGGATGCGGAGCAACCGCAGCGGCACCTGCACCGGCAGCGGCACCGGAAGCAAAAGAGGAGACAGCGGAAGCGGCACCTGCATATGATAGTGCCGGCGAAGAAGCTGCACCTGCTTCAGAGGATGCATCGGGGGATGTTACGATCTGGTATTACTGGGAGACACCCGGACATCAGGAAGCACTCGACCATATCATCCAGGAGTTCAACGGCCAGCAGGATAAGATAACCGTACAGGCAAAGTACGTTCCCTTTGCGGATTTCAAAAAGCAGCTGTCTGTAGGAGCTTCCGCAGGCGAGCTTCCCGACATCGTAATACTTGACAACCCTGACCACGCATCATATGCTGCCATGGGTATCTTCGCTGATATCACGGACAGATTTGATGTAAGCACATACTATCCCGGACCCGTTAATTCCTGTACGCTTGACGGAAGGCTTTACGGAGTTCCATTCGGAAGCAACGACCTCGTTCTTTTCTATAACGAAGACATGCTTGCAGATGCAGGATGTGAAGTTCCCGCAACATGGGACGAACTGCTTGACGTAGCCAAGAAGACGACAAAGGGCAATGTTTACGGATTCGCACACTGTGCACTTCAGAACGAAGAAGGCACATTCAACTTCCTTCCCTGGTTATGGTCAACAGGCCAGACTTCTTATGAGATCAACTCCGAAGGCGGCATCAAGGCGCTTGAGTTCGAAAAGAGCCTTGTAGATGCCGGAGCATTCCCCAAGGAAGCAATCAACTGGACACAGGGTGATACAATGAACCAGTTCATCTCAGGCAACCTTGCAATGATGATCAACGGAACATGGCAGATCCCTACAATGCGCCAGGAAGTGCCCGATATGAAATGGAATGTTGCCCCGATACCCCAGGATAAGCAGCAGGCTTCAGGACTTGGCGGAGAAAACTATGCTGTCATCGCAGGCGGCAACGAAGAAGCAGCCATTGCTTTCCTTAAGTATGCAACAAGCAAGGATACATGCCTGTACATGATGGATCACATGGGATACATCTCATCCGATTCAACGATCGCAAAAGACCAGTTCCAGGGTGATGCGGTATACCAGGTATTTGTAGATGAGATGCAGTATGCAAATGCAAGAGGACCTCTCCCTGAATGGCCCGATATCTCAGACGCGATCTCACTTGCTTTCAATAAGGTGATCACCGGTGAAAGCGATGCGGCATCTGCAGCAGCAGAAGCACAGGCAACGATAGACTCGATACTCGGCCAGTAAACCGGGTTTGGGATAATGGGGCAGAGACAGATTCTCTGCCCCATTTTTACAGGTTTTGGATGAAAGGAATACGAATGGATTTTAAGGTAAGGATTTTCGACGGATTTTGGAACCGATACAGGAGACTTGTCAAACAGACCATGATCCCCTATCAGTGGGATGTGCTTAACGACAGGGCAGACATAAGCATCGAGAGGGAAAGGAATGATGCATCGATCCCCAACGAGAAAAGCCATGCCATGGAGAACTTCCGCATAGCCGCCGGACGGGCGCAGGGGAAGCACTACGGATGGGTCTTTCAGGACAGCGACGTATATAAATGGCTTGAGGCAGTTTCGTATTCGCTCTGCTATGAGTGGGATGATGAGCTTAAGGAAACCGCGGACTCGGTCTTTGACCTGATAAGTGAGGCGCAGGAGGAAGATGGCTATCTGAACACCTATTTTTCCATAATGAATCCGTCCGGAAAATACCGGCGCCTTGTTGAAAGCCACGAACTGTACTGTGCCGGGCATTTTATAGAGGCCGCAGCGGCGTACCATCAGGCAACGGGAAGCAGCAAAGCCCTTGGAACCGCCATAAAACTTGCGGATCATATATGCAGGACATTTGGAACCGGTGAAGGACAGATCAGGGGAGTGGACGGACATGAGGAGATAGAGATCGGTCTCATGAGGCTGTACCACCTTACCGGGAAGCGCGAGTACATGGATAAGGCGGCCTTTTTCCTAAAGGAGAGGGGAAAGGATCCCGGATTCTTTGAAAGACAGATAAGGGAGGACGGAGGTGACCCGGTGCTTACCGGACTGCTGTCATTCCCGCTGAAGTATTTTCAGGTCCACCGTCCCGTCACCGAGCAGGATACCGCTGAAGGACATGCCGTGCGTCTTGTATACATGAGTACGGCACTTGCCGATCTTGCTGCAACTTCAGGCGATGAAGCACTTGCGGAAACCTGCAGAAAGATATGGAGCAATATCGCTGGCAGGAGAATGTATATCACGGGCGGGATAGGATCCACCGTTACCGGTGAAGCCTTTACGCTTGATTACGACCTGCCCAATGACACGATGTACTGTGAGACCTGCGCTTCGATCGGACTGATGTTCTTTGCAAGGCAGATGCTCCGGATCGAATCAAAAGCAGAGTACGCCGATGTAATGGAAAGAGCGCTATACAACACCGTGATCGCCGGAATGGCACTTGACGGCAGGCATTTCTTCTATGTCAATCCGCTTGAGGCTGTGCCGGGAAAATCACTGAACGATCCGGGGAAGAGCCATGTGAAAGCCGTCAGGCCCCAGTGGCTCGGATGTGCATGCTGCCCTCCGAACCTTGCGAGGCTCATCGCATCTCTTGACAGGTATATTTATACGGTCAAGGATGATGAGGTGCTTGTGAACCTGTTCATCGGATCCGAACTTAAGATTGAGGACGGCAGGAGAAGCCTTTCCATACGTCAGGACAGTGATTATCCGAAGAATCCCGTTATCACTTTTGATGTGGAAAACCGGGCAGAGCCCGTTGCGGTTAAGATCCGCATTCCGTCATGGACTGACAGGTACACGCTTTCGGTCGACGGAAAAGAGACAGAAGCGGATGCCGAATACGGATACGTGCGTGCAGATGTTTCTGCCGGAAAGCACACCATTTCGTTCGAACTTGAGATAATACCGAAAAGATGGTATTCGAATCCAAAGGTGTCGGAAAACATCGGAAAAACCGCTGTTACCTACGGCCCGTTCGTATACTGCGCGGAGGGCGTCGACAATGGGGAGGATCTTCATCTTCTGGAACTTCCTGCCCACTCATTCCTAGACCTTAAATGGGATGATGAGCTTCTCGGAGGAGTCGGCGTTATAGAAGCAGAGGGGATCCGGCTGCAGGAGGCGGAAGAGGATGACGGACTGTATCTTTCCGAAGGGCCCCGGAAGGCTCCGCGGAAGATAAAACTCATTCCCTACTATGCATGGGCAAACAGGGGAGTGAATGAGATGCGCGTATGGATCAATGAAGCATGAACATAAGGAGAGACTATGATAAGCGTCGATGGTAACAGACTGATATATACGTATGATTCGGAAACGCTCTGGATCGAATCCTGGGGTGAAAATGCCGTAAGAGTGCGCGCGACCAAAAATGCTAAGATGCCGGATGACAGCTGGGCACTGACCATCGGGCAGAAGCCGTCCGGTACCGCGAGGTATGATGAAAACTGTGCCGTTCTCGAAAACGGGAAGGCCGTGGTCAGGCTGACGCATACGGGGAAGATCACATTCTGCCGTAACGACGGAAAAAAACTTCTTGAAGAGTATACGAGAAACCGCCGGGATGTCACCGATCCGAAGTGCAGTGCCCTCGAGATCGAGGGGAGACAGTTCAGGCCGTGCATCGGCGGGGATTACCACCTCACTGTCAGGTTTGAGCCGGCAGATCCTGATGAGAAGATATACGGTATGGGGCAGTACCAGCAAAAGTATCTTGACCTTAAAGGGACAGATCTTGAACTGGCACACAGAAATTCACAGGCAAGTGTCCCATTTGCCATCTCTTCACTCGGATACGGACTGCTGTGGAACAATCCTGCGATCGGCAGATGCGTGTTCGGAAAAAATATCACGTCATTTGAAGCATACAGCACAAAGGCGATGGATTACTGGTTCGTTGCCGGAGACTGTCCGGCACAGATAGAAGAGTCATACGCGAAGGTGACAGGGACCGTGCCGATGATGCCCGAGTACGGGCTTGGTTTCTGGCAGTGTAAGCTCCGCTACCGGACGCAGGATGAGCTGCTGGAGGTGGCGAGAAGATACCATGAACTCGGCATCCCGCTCGATGTCATAGTGGTTGATTTTTTCCACTGGCCAAGACAGGGGGAGTGGAAGTTTGACCCGGTGTACTGGCCAGATCCCGATGCTATGATAGAAGAACTCGAGTCGATGGGCATCAAGCTCATGGTCTCCGTCTGGCCGACCGTAGACCGTGAAAGTGAAAACTTTGCTCTGATGCTTGAAAGGGGTTATCTCATACGCACCGAAAGGGGATACAGGACAGGACTTGATTTTCAGGGTGCAACGATACATCTGGATGTCACGGATCCGGATGCGAGAAAGTATCTGTGGGATACTGTAAGGAAAAATTACTATGACAAGGGAGTGAGGATATTCTGGCTGGATGAGGCTGAGCCGGAATACTCGGCATATGATTTTGACAACTACCGTTATCATCTTGGGACCGACCTTATGATCGGAAACATATATCCGGTGGATTACGCAAGGACCTTTTATGAAGGAATGAGGGATGAGGGGCAGGAGAACATCGTCAACCTGATAAGGTGCGCCTGGGCAGGCAGCCAGAAGTTTGGCGCCCTTGTATGGTCCGGAGATATCGCATCAAGTTTTGACAGCATGAAAAATCAGCTTGCTGCCGGTCTTAACATGGGCCTTGCCGGAATCCCCTGGTGGACTACGGATATAGGCGGATTCCACGGCGGAAATCCTGATGATCCCGCATTCCGGGAACTGTTTGTAAGATGGTTCGAATGGGGAACGTACTGTCCCGTCATGAGGCTTCACGGGGACCGTGAGCCGAGGCAGCCGCAGCTCGGAACGACAGGCGGGGCCACCTGCTGTTCAGGGGCGCCTAATGAGATATGGAGCTACGGCGGGGAAGTATTTGAGATATGCAGGGAATACATCCGGATCCGTGAATCCATGCGTGATTATATAAGGGATATCATGAAAGAAGCCCATGAAAAGGGCACTCCGGTAATGAGGACACTGTTCTACGAATTTCCGGACGACCCTATGTCGTGGGAGACGGAAGATGAGTATATGTTCGGAAGCAGATATCTGGTAGCACCGGTCATGGAAGCAGGGGCGGATAAAAGGAATGTATACCTTCCGTCAGGTGCTGACTGGAAGGACCGTGGCGGCACGGTATATAACGGAGGATGCATGGTATGCGCGGATGCACCGCTTTCTGTCATACCCGTGTTTGAAAGGGTGTAATCAAACTTCATCTGTCATTGTCTTTTTTCCGCATTCGATATATTATTATCGTACGGGACGGAACCCGAAACCGAAAGAGGATAAGAGATGAAGACCAAATACGACAAGTACGGGGCACTCCACATAGACAGATCGGGCAGGCTCTGTGACAGGAACGGTACCGCTGTTGCACTGCACGGTTATTCCATGCACGGAATAGCGTGGTATCCCGATTACATCAACCGTGATTTTTTTGAGAATGCAAAGGAAAACTGGAACATCGACTGCATACGTCTGGCGATGTATACTGCCGAGCCCGGCGGATACTGCGTCGTCGATGATGCGGGCAGGGCAGGGCTTCTTGAACTTATAGACAAAGGGGTAAGATATGCCACGGAGCTTGGGCTTTATGTCATCATAGACTGGCATATCCTGTCGGATTCCAACCCGCTCATTTATGCGGACCTTGCGGAGGATTTTTTCCGGAAGGTGTCATCAAAGTATGCAGCCTACGGAAATGTTTTTTATGAGATATGCAATGAACCCAACGAAAACTGCACATGGGAAGACATAAAGAAGTATGCGGAGCGGATCATTCCCGTGATCAGGGCAAATGACCGTTATTCGGTGATAATAGTGGGAACACCGGAGTGGAGTCAGAGACTCGATGAGGTAGCGGAATCCCCGCTCGATATTGACGGAAACATCACATACGCCCTGCATTTCTATGCAAACACCCACAGGGAAAAGCTGAGGAAGATATATAAGGATGCAATAGATGATTCCCTTCCCGTGTTCGTGTCGGAGTTCGGAACGTGCAGTGCGGACGGAAAAGGCGAGCATGATCCCGAAGAGACAGCAAAGTGGCTTGACATGCTTGATGAGAATAAGACCAGCTATATGATGTGGAACATCTCCAACCGTGACGAGACAAGCGCATCATTTGTACCGGAATGCGTCAATTACACCGGTCCGTATGAAGAAAAAGACATGCGTGAGCCTGCGGCATGGTATGTAAGAAGGCTTACCGGAAAGTCATGATCTTCCGGAACTGGCTGTGAAGAGATTAGGAGAAACGTTATGAAGTACAGGACGCTTGGAAAGACCGGGCTTAAAGTGAGCGAGATAGGTTTTGGCGGAGAATGGCTGGAGAGGCATGATGAGGCTGAATCTGTCGATCTTATAAAATATGCGCATAGCCTTGGCATAAACATAATCGACTGCTGGATGCCGGATCCCAGATCAAGGGATATGATCGGCGAGGCAATGAAGGGCTGCAGGGATTCATGGTATGTGCAGGGCCATATCGGCTCAACATACCAGAACGGTCAGTATGTCAGGACGAGACAGATGGAGCATGTGATCCCGGCGTTCGAAGATCTTCTTGCAAGATTCCACAGCGATCATATCGACCTCGGCATGATCCACTACATTGATTCGATCGAGGACTGGAACAATTCCATGAACGGCGAGTTCATCGATTATGTGCGAAAGCTTCACGATGAGGGTACGATAAGGCATATCGGGCTCAGCACACATAATCCCGTGATAGGAAAGCTCGCTGTCGAGACAGGTTTTATAGAGATGATACTGTTCAGCATCAATCCCGCATTTGACATGAGGCCCGCAACGGAAGACCTTGATTCCATGTTCGGGGGGTATGATAAGGACCAGCTGTCGGGAATAGACCCGGAGCGTGCAAGGTTTTACCAGATGTGTGAGGAAAACAATGTCGGGCTGACTGTCATGAAGGGTTTCTTCGGCGGAGCGCTTCTTGACAGGGAGAGGTCCCCGTTCGGGGTCGCGTTCTCACCGGTCCAGCTGATCCATTATGCGCTTACCAGGCCCGGTGTCTCGTCAATACTGTGCGGATATGACACGAAGGAACAGGTTGATGAGGCCGTATCATATGAGACTGCAACTGATGACGAGAAGGATTACGCATCGGTCATAGCCGGCGCACCGCTTCATTCATACAGCGGAGTGTGCACATACTGCGGTCATTGCCGGCCTTGTCCCGTAGGCATAGATATCGCTATGGTAAATAAATTCTATGACCTTGCGTCTGCGCAGGACAAGGTTCCGGAGAGCGTTTCGGAGCATTATAGGGCCTTGGAGCACAAGGCATCGGAGTGTATAGGCTGCAGGAGCTGCGAGGGAAGGTGCCCGTTCGGAGTCGGGATTGCAGACAGGATGAAAGAGGCTGCGGGTCTGTTTGGGTGCTGAAAGGCAGAAGAACATAATGCCGGATATCGTTATAGTCGCAGGCGGAAGATGCAGCCTGCCGGAACATGAGGAATTAATGAAGGGAGCATTTCTGATCGGAGCGGACAGAGGTGCTCTTTATCTTGCGGAAGAAGGGTATAGGGCAGACCTTGCCGTGGGCGATTTTGACTCCGTGATGGAGGATGAGATGAAGACCATATCCGGAAACTCGGATGAGATACTCCGCCTTCCGTCTGAAAAGGATGAGACTGATCTTGAAGCCGCCTTAAGGCGCGCCCTATCGCTCGAAGGTGCGATACACATTCTCGGAGCAACGGGAACGAGGCTCGACCAGACATTTTCCGCACTCGATCTTCTGAAGGTATGCCATGACCGATGCAGGGTGGCATTCATATATGACAGCAGCAACCGCATAAGGCTCGTCAAGGGACATGCAGTCATAAGGAAGAGCAGATACCGCTATGTATCCCTTATCCCGTATGGAGACGGGACGGCCACGGTATCATTGAGAGGCTTTAAGTACAGCGGGGAGCACATATCGCTTGGGCGGGGAACATCGCTCGGCATAAGCAACGAGATCGCGGGAGATGCGGCCGAGATAGAAACCGACACATGCCTTTTTGTGTTTGAGTCCGACGACTGAACGGTTTAATGTTTTTTTAATGTTTCTTCAAAGACCGTTTAATGAACCGGGCGTAATATCGTCTTCAGACAGGAGGAAGAAGACGATGATCACATTTATTTGCTGCGTATTGTTCGTAATGGTTTTGTTCAGGCTCATCGGTTTTGCGCTGAAGCTCGGGTGGGGGATAATGAAAGTCGCATTATATATTGTATTCTTTCCCGGCATCATCCTTGCAATGATATTCGGAGGGATGTTCTTTATCGCCCTGCCGGTGCTCATCATAGCGGGGATCGTATCAGCGGCGGTGAGAGTTTAGGAAAACGTTCGCAAGAGGACGCTCGGGCATCAGGACCGCTTCGCGGCCGGCCGGACTGCAGAATGTAAATAAGGAGGATAATCATGCAGATCACACTTGAAGCAGTAGAAAAGGTAATGGAGACCACGGGAGTTGACTACGCGGCCGCCAAGGATGCGCTTGTTAAGGCCGACGGCGATGTCGATGAGGCTGTAAAGCTCATTTCTCCCGAGGAGAAGAAGGAAAATGACAAGGTAAAGGAGACGGTCGATAAGATCAAAGCCAAGGTCAAGGAAGGAAATGTCGATAAGATCGTTATCAGCAAGGACGGTGAGACGGTACTGTCCATTCCGGTAAATATCGGGATAATCGGCGGGATCGTCGGACTTGCTGCCGCACCGTGGGCTTTTATCGCCGCAACCCTTGCAACGCTCGGATTCGGATGCAGGATAGAGATAGTCAAAAAAGACGGCTCAAAGGACGAGATCATCTGATACAAAGGCTTATTTTCCATAGCCGGGACCATATGATGTGGCCCCGGCTATTTTATTGCCACATGAGCTGAATCTGCTTATTGCCGGAATGTTTAAATCTGCCTATTGTCCGAATGCCCTGAATCCGGTTATTTCCCGGATGCTTTTGATTTGCTTATTGCAGGGCGTTTATGATAATATTACATTTGGGATAAAATATAACAATTCATGTGAGGATTTGACAATGAAAACGATCATAATAGGTCTCTTAATACCGTTCATCGGAACATCTGCCGGGGCCGCCTGTGTATTCTTCTTGAAAAATGAGCTGAAGACGGGAGTGCAGCGCGCCCTTACAGGATTTGCGGCAGGGGTAATGGTTGCGGCATCCATATGGAGCCTTATCATACCTGCGATAGAGCAGTCAGAGGGCATGGGCAGTTTCGCCTTTGCACCCGCTTTTGCCGGGTTCTGGGCCGGAATACTGTTCCTGCTGCTTCTCGACCACGTCATCCCGCATCTGCATGTCGGCATCGAGCAGGCGGAAGGACCGAGGAGCCACCTTACGAGAACCGCGATGCTCGTCCTTGCGGTGACCCTGCACAATATCCCTGAAGGAATGGCGGTCGGTGTAGTATATGCCGGACTGGTCAGCGGATCCGGGATGATAACGGCCGGCGGCGCACTTGCACTCGCGCTCGGAATAGCCATACAGAATTTTCCCGAAGGGGCCATCATATCAATGCCGCTTTACGCGGAAGGAAAAAATAAGCCGAGATCGTTTGCGCTCGGCGTTCTCTCAGGCGTCGTGGAACCGGTATTCGGAGCCCTGACCGTGATCCTTGCCGGAATGATAGTGCCGGCGATGCCGTATTTTCTGTCATTTGCAGCAGGCGCAATGCTTTATGTCGTCGTGGAAGAGCTCATCCCCGAGATGTCTGCGGGTGAGCATTCGAACATCGGCGTGATATCGTTTGCCGTCGGGTTCAGCCTGATGATGGCACTCGATGTGGCGCTCGGATGATCTTTAAGCTGTATGATTTTCCGGAGGAGGAAAGATTGGGAGATAAGATAAAGAGCAGGACATTATTATCAGCCGTGGTGATATTTGCCGTTATGATCGCTGTCCACGGGTTCGAAGCCATTGTCCTTCGCATGGATGAAACCGTACTCGGAGAGAACTTCATAAACAAGGTGTTTGGCATCATCGCCGTCATCATCATACTCAGGATGCTTGGCTGGAAACCTTGGGATATAGGTTTTTCAAAGAAGGGGATCCTAAAAGGGCTATGCACGGGACTGCTTCTCGGAGCTGCCGCATTTACGGTGGCATACACTTTAGAGGCGGCCATTTTAAAGAGCGGGGGGAGTGATGTTTCGCTGGGGATCTTCACTTCAGGATTTTCGCTCACGGGGGAAGCCGAGATACATACGGGTGCCGGCTTTATACTCATGTGCATATTTTTCAATATCATCAATGTCATCATGGAAGAGGGAACGTTCAGGGGACTGTTCTGGCATATTGCATGTATTGACCATTCCGAGCGCTGCGCCATGTTCTTCCAGGCACTTCTGTTCGGCATATGGCATATCGTCACACCGCTTCACAACTATATAGACAAAGACCTGAGCCTCGGAGGCTTTGTGGGGCTTAGCGTGGGCTATATCATCCTTGCGGGGCTTATGGGCATCAAGTGGTCGATGCTTTACCGCATGACGGGAAATCTCTATGCGGGAATGGCGGACCATTTCTTCAACAACTGCATAGCCACAAACCTTCTTCATGTTGTAACACAGAGCGGGACCGACGAGATGATGATCGTCCGCGTCATGACCGCGCAGTTCCTGTCATTTGCGGCAGTTGCCATAGCTTGGAAGAAGAGGGCCAAGAAGCCGATGCCTCTAGTAAAATACGACCCTGACACCCAGTATCCGGCAATCAGAAGTTCTATCTGCACCGGAGAAAAAGTCGCCGGCTTCAGGAACAGCAATGACGGACATTTTACGGAAGTCATGCTGATAAAAGGTCCTGATGACGAAAAGAAGTTTAAGGAGATGTACGGCCTTGACTATGTCCGGGTCGAATACTGAGCAAACGTTTACGCATTCCTGCACGGGGGTACGGAGCATGAAAAAAATGAAGAGAAAAGCAGCCTTTATACTTGCGGCGGTGACTGTGTTCTCCGCACTGCCGGATCTGTATCTGTCGGCGCCTGTGCCGGTACAGGCGGCATAGCGTATTGCAACGGTCACAGACGGCCGGACCGCCGAAGAACACAGTTATTATGCGGGGAGTACTGCAGTATTTGCACCTGAACTTCCGGAGAACACGTTCTTCAAGTACTGGACGCTCGACCTTCTTGACGCCCATGGCGGGAAAGTCTGCGAGTGCTCGGAGGAGCTTCTTGGAATGCCCGGCTGCAACACGCAGAATGTTTCATTTGCCATGCCCATGGAAGGCGCATATATCGGAGAACATCAGGTGTCTGCCGGATATACGCATACTGCCACATGGCATGCCATGGACAAGATCAGAAAAATAGAAGTCATAGCTGATGAATCGGTTCCGATCGTTTCTGCAGCAGGGAAAAATCTTGCCAGCCTTGCAAGGTTTGTATTTACGGCCGAGGATGGGACGGAGAGCGAAACGCAGCATGGCACCATCATTTCCTGGTCTTCTTATAGGATATCAGCAGGCTGAAGGCGACAGTAGTCCCGAAGGATCCAAAACTGTATACGTCCAGGGAAGTAATGGTAACTCCGGATGAGATCGTCTGGACCAGAGCCGGAAAGCCTGTCGATGTGGAATTCGAGATCGATGAAGACAGTTACATAAACAATATCGATAAGGGCTCCGCAAAAGTGACCGTATACGGCACGGGAGAATGGGGCGGAAGCAAAGAGATCAAATACTCGATAGGCCCCAGGGGATTCCTGTGGTGGTGGAGGCAGTGCAGGCCGGATTTTCGCAGATTAACGGATTCCTGAAGAAGAATCTTGACAGGAATCCGACCGCGAGTTATAATCCTACCAAAATGGTAGGTAAAAGGAGATGATGAAGATGTCGGACCTTATATATATGGATAATGCCGCAACGACAAGGGTTGCGCCGGAAGTTTTAAACGCCATGCTCCCGTATTTTTGCGAGCAGTATGGGAATCCCTCGAGCGCATATGCATTCTCCGGAAAGATCGCTGAGAACGTGGCAGAGGCGAGGCGGACGATAGCCGGCTTTATAGGCGCAAAAGAGCGGGAGATATACTTTACCGCAGGCGGCAGCGAGTCGGACAACTGGGCCATAAAGGGTGTCGCGGATGCCTTGCGGGAAAAGGGAAACCATATAATAACCACGGCGATCGAACACCATGCGGTGCTCCACACGTGTGAATTTCTGGAAAAGCACGGTTTTGAAGTCACATACCTTCCGGTCGACAGCAGGGGTTTTGTTGACCCAAAAGCGCTTGAGGGCGCCATTAAGCCTTCAACGGTGCTCATATCCGTGATGACGGCAAACAATGAGATTGGGACGATCGAGCCGATAGCACAGATCGGAAAGACAGCGCATGAGCATGGCATACTTTTCCACACGGATGCGGTTCAGGCATTCGGCCATATTCCGATCGATGTCGACAAGATGAACATAGACATGCTGTCGGCAAGCGCACACAAGCTTAACGGCCCTAAAGGCGTCGGACTCCTGTATGTCCGCACCGGAACCCGGATATCGAACCTCATACACGGGGGTGCACAGGAATACGGACGAAGGGCAGGGACGGTGAATGCAGCGGGCATCATAGGATTTGCGGAAGCAGTCAGGCTCGCCGCATCCGAAATGGATAAAGTCAGCGCATATGAGGCATCTCTCCGGGACAGGCTCATCAGAAAAGTGACGGAGGAGATCCCCTATACCATTGTAAACGGGGATCTGAAGGAGCGCCTGTCTAACAATGCCAGCTTCTGTTTCAGGTTCATCGAGGGCGAATCGCTCCTGCTGCTGCTTGATAAGAGCGGAATCTGCGCATCATCCGGGTCGGCCTGTACATCGGGGAGCCTCGATCCGTCGCATGTGCTTCTGGCGATCGGACTTCCGCACGAGACTGCGCATGGGTCGCTGCGGCTGACACTTTCAAAAGAAAATACGGAGGAAGAGGTCGACCGTGTTGCCGAAACACTCAGACAGATTGTTGAGAGGCTTCGCAGCATGTCACCGCTTTATGCTGATTTTTGCAGCGCATCCTCTGTTGGTGATAAAGGGAAAGGAGCAATATGAGCCAGGTAACGGAATACAGCGATAAGGTAATGGATCATTTCTCGAATCCGAGAAATGTAGGAGAGATCGAAAATGCATCAGGGGTCGGCACTGTGGGAAATGCAAAGTGCGGAGACATCATGCGCATGTATCTTGACATCGATGATGATAGGATAGTACGCGATGCGAAGTTCAAAACATTCGGGTGCGGTGCGGCGATAGCGACGAGTTCGATGGCAACGGAGCTTGTAAAGGGAAAAAGCATTGAAGACGCCATGACGGTCACAAATAAGGCCGTGATGGAGGCGCTCGACGGACTGCCGCCCGTAAAGGTGCACTGCTCGCTTCTCGCCGAGCAGGCAATACATGCGGCACTGTGGGATTATGCGCAGAAGGAGAACATAGTCATAGACGGATTAAAGCCTCCGGTAAACGATATCGAGGAGACCGAGGAATATTATCAGATGCCGGGAGAATAAAAAAATCATTGACATGATTTTTCAGAACGTGTATTCTGACAAAAAAGATATTTAAGAGAGAAAGATATGAGCCAGAACAAGTTCACAGCAGCATATTTCCTGTTTGCCTTTACATCGGACCGATGTAAGGGAAATTTGTGATGTGTTCGTATCATGAGTTGAACTTGCAGGCGGTCCGGAAAAGAACGGGCCGCCTTTTTTGTGCGGTCCGTATGAGATCGGGCAGGGGGAACTGCGAAACTTATGGATGAAAAATTAAGGCCGGATGATTTTCGAAGGAGAATGATAACCATGAAAAGGATCGCATACAGCGGGATAGAAGGAGCGTTTGCACATATGGTGGCAAGGAACATGTTTCCGGATGAGATGCATGTGCCGTTCGGAAGCTTTGCAGAGGCGTATTATGCAGTCGCCTCCGGAGACTGCGACTATGCGGTCCTGCCGGTTGAGAACAGCTATGCAGGCCCTGTCCGTGAGGTGAAGGAGCTTCTGGCAGAAGGCGGACTCGAAGTGGTCCGGGAGCAGTCCTTCCCGATCACGCAGAATCTGCTCGGTGTGCGCGGAAGCAGGATAAGTGATATCAGAAAGGTCATCAGCCAGCACAAGGCGCTTGAGCAGTGCGATACCTATATCAGGGACAGGGGGTATGAGGTCATCGAGGCGGAAAACACGGCCGTTGCGGCAAGGCAGGTCGCGAGGATGCAGAACATGGCGGTTGCCGCCATAGCAAGTGTTGAGACGGCGGCTTTTTACGGGCTTAAGGTGCTTGATGAACAGATAAACGAAAGAGATGACAATGCTACGAAGTTTGCCGTCGTAGCGGCAAAGAGAACACAGGAGGATCAGTAAGATGGGAATGGTGTATGAAAGACAGCTTGCAATACCTGCGGAGCTTAAGGAGATGTATCCGCTGACGGCCAAGATGAACGAAACGGTACAGACGAGGAAGGCGGAGCTTGTGTCGATATTCGAGGGAAGACGCGACAAGCTCATCCTTATCATCGGACCGTGTTCGGCCGACAACGAGGAATCTGTCATGGACTATATCGGAAGGCTCGTGCCCGTGCAGGAAAAGGTGAAGGACAAGATCTTCATAGTTCCGAGGATATATACGAACAAGCCGAGGACGAACGCCGAAGGATACAAGGGCATGCTGCACCAGCCCGACCCTACGGAGAAGCCGAACCTGTTCAAAGGGATTGAGGCCACGAGGCACCTTCATATGCGCGCAGTGATGGAGACCGGATTTGCATGCGCCGATGAGATGCTGTACACGGAAAACTACGGTTATCTTGATGACCTGCTGGTATATGTAGCGGTTGGGGCAAGATCTGTCGAGGACCAACAGCACAGGCTGACTTCGAGCGGCATAAGCGTTCCCGTGGGCATGAAAAATCCCACCTCCGGCGACTACCGCGTCATGATGAATGCGATCAGCGCCGCACAGAACGGGCATACGTTCATATACCGCGGCTGGCAGGTGCATTCCGACGGGAACAGGCACACCCATGCGATCCTTCGGGGCTACACGGACCAACACGGATCGATGAAGCCCAATTACCATTATGAGGACCTGGTTCGGCTGTGCGATATATATGATGAGATGGAGCTTATGAATCCGAGCCTCATAGTTGATACAAACCACTGCAATTCCAATAAAAATCCTTATGAGCAGAGGAGGATCGTGAAGGAGGTCCTCCACTCCGCAAGACATGACAGCCGGATCGCCGGAATACTGAAAGGCTTCATGATAGAAAGCTACATAGAGGAAGGTGCGCAGGAACCCGGAGGGGGATGCTACGGCAAGTCGATCACCGATCCCTGCCTCGGATGGGAAGACACGGAGCGGCTGATATATGAGATCGCAGACCTCCTGTAGGGTCGGGAATGATTTTCGCCCACGGAGTGGCTGCAGATGACGGATAAATGATAAAGGTGATTATCATCCGGCCCCAAAAGTGGTAAAATAATCTGTATGTAACAATATACAGTTTTACAGGAGGCATTTTAAATGATGAGAAGAACACTGAGAGAACTGACGGCATTGGCTATGAGCGTGCTCATGCTTGCCGGGTGCGCATCGGCAGCACCCGCAGTACCTGCCGGGCCCGAACAGCAGCAGGCCGAAGCGGACGTACAGGAAGCGGCAGCAGGCACATTTTCATGCGGCCTCTTTGAGATAACGATACCGCAGGAACTTGTGGGAATAGTAGATGTCGAGACATCAGAAGACAGGATCGATGTATATCATAAAGAATCGAAGGATGCCGGCTTTGGCGGACTTGAACTGTCGGTATGGGCAGTTTCCGTCCCAAAGGAATATGCGGGAGGACCTTATAAAAAGATCGGCGAACTTTCAAAGGACGGCGGAAGCTATGATGTTGTAAGGGGCTATCCGACAGAGATACAGTGGGACTACAATCTTCCGGAAATGCCGGAGAGCTTTGAGAAGCTCGATGAGGCGGCAGACGCGATAATCGCATCGGTAAAGGGAATAAACGGTGCGGATTACCTTGAAGGCGCCGGAATGAAGGGTGAGGACCTCTACGGGGATGTCCTTGCAAAATATGTGACGGCGGTCAATGAAGCATGGGACGCAAATAAGCTTGAAGAAGAAAACATGAGCCCCGAGTTCTTCTACATCGGAACGCAGTCGGAAGGCGGCATGGATAATATCGGCTTTGCGTACAGAGACATAAATTCGGACGGGATAGATGAGCTTTTTGTCGGAGAGATAGCCGATGGCGAATTTATGGGAGTGGCATATGATGTGTATACCATGGTTGACCGGGCTCCCGCCCATGTTATTTCCGGAACGGCCAGAGACAGATACTATGATTACGAGGATTCATTCCTGAACAACGAATGGTCAGGCGGAGCCGGATCGAGCGGATGTGACGTTTATGCCCTGATGGCCAATTCGACCGAACTCGTATATCAGTACGGGGTGAAATACGATGAGTACGAGAACGAGGAAAATCCCTGGTTCAAGGCATACAATGGAGGTGAATACGAAGCCCTTACCGAGGAAGAGTACAATAAGGAGATGGAGATCGAGGACAATTATGTAAGGTTTGACTATGCACCGCTGTCTTCTTTTACCGCACCTGCCGGAGACGGGAGCTCTGAAAAGACAGTCAGCTCCGCACTTCCTCCTTATGAGTATCCCGGGCCTGAGCTTTTCTATACGGTTCTCTACAAATTCCTCATCGATGAATATGCCGAAAATTATGATAAAGCCGACGTTACGATACCCTGCCCGATCATAATCGCAGAGGATGAGAGCAACAGGGATGACATCCGCATATGGGGTGATTTTTGGATCATGAACTACAACCTTAACGGAGATACTCTTGAAATGGTATCGGGCGGTTCTTATCCCGGACTCATCCACGTAAAGAGCACTGACAGCGGTTATGAGGTTACGGAAATGGAAGTCGTCGGTGACGGCTCCGATTACGATCCTACCGCAAAGAAGATATTCGGGGACCATTATGATGAGTTTACGAAGAGCACCGCGGACATAGACGGACGCGAGGCCACAAGGGCTCAGATAATCGCGAACTATGTTGCCGCGAACAATCTGCCCATTAAGGCATACAAAGATTACGGATGGGATCCCGTGACTCTTCCGGAGGAGAACATAGACAATTTCTACAGCATTCTGGACTGAACGGCCGGACACTGGCTGGGGCAGTTGAGGGATATGGCAGTTGAGCGATAATTCTTGACGCGGATATGGAAATGCGATATCATAATGGGCAGTGTTTCCGTGTCCGTAGCTCAGCTGGATAGAGCAACGGCCTTCTAAGCCGTGGGTCGGGGGTTCGAATCCCTTCGGGCACATAATGCTGCAAGGTGTCCGCGCAGCGTACGGATTCCTTGCTGCATGTGTAGGCAGGGTCCCACCACTTCGTGGTTCCCCCTACCAACATATGGTGGGTATGGCGCAGTTGGCTAGCGCGCCAGATTGTGGCTCTGGAGGCCGTGGGTTCGAGTCCCACTATCCACCCTTGT
>JAILRP010000073.1 GCA_024698075.1 Lachnospiraceae bacterium | reverse complement strand
GGCAGCAGCGACGGCACATATGCCATACTCGAGGAGCTTTCCGAGAAGCTTCCCAAACTTACCGCCATAACCAAGGCCAACGAGGGACATGGCGCGACCGTTCTGTTCGGATATAAATATGCGCTTGATAACGGAGCGGATTATGTTTTCCAGACGGATTCCGACGGTCAGACGCTCCCTTCAGAGTTTGAGCCCTTCTGGCTCTCAAGGACCAAATACGATATCTCCATAGGATACAGGAATAAAAGAAGGGACGGAGCCTTCAGGGTATTTGTCACCAAAATGCTCCGTCTTGTCGTTCATATATGTTTCAAGGTGTTCATTCTTGACGCAAACTCGCCTTACAGGCTTATGAGTGCCAAAACGCTCCGGGAGAACATCGAGTACATCCCCGACGGATTTTTCCTCTCAAACGTTGCGCTTTCCGCCATTTATAAAAAGCGCCGCCAGAAAGTCCACTTTATACCCATTACTTTCCGTCCGAGACAGGGCGGCACCAACTCGATCAACCTTGTCAGGATAATCAAGGTCGGCCTGTCATCCATCAGAAGCTTTATCGTGATTAACGACAAGCTGTAGGCTACATCAGATTCTCGGGATTTAGACAGTCAAGCTCCGGCAGAACGAATCTTCCGTCCTGCCGGATAAGCACGTCATCAAACCATATCCTGCCGCCGCCGTATTCAGGTGTCTGTATCAGCACAAGGTCCCAGTGTATGGCCGAACTGTTTCCGTTCGGCGCATCATCATAGCTCATGCCCGGCGTGAAGTGTATGCTTCCGCTGATCTTCTCGTCAAACAGGATCTCCTTCATCGGACGTGTCACGTACGGATTGACTCCTATCGCAAATTCTCCGACATACCTTGCGCCCTCGTCGGTGTCAAATATCCTGTTGGCGCGTTCGCTGTCGTTCGCTTCCGCCTTTACTATCTTTCCGTCCCTGAAAGTAAGTGAAACGTTCTCGTATGTAAATCCTTCATATCTTGACGGCGTGTTGTATGTTATGACTCCGTTCACCGAATCCCGGACCGGGGCCGTGTACACTTCCCCGTCCGGTATGTTCATATGCCCGTCGCATGCAACCGCAGGGATCCCCTTTATCGAGAAAGTCAGATCCGTTCCGGGAGCTTCTATGCGCACCCTGTCCGTCCTTTCCATAAGCTCAGTGAGGCTCTTCATGGCACGCCCCATCTTGGCATAATCGAGATTGCATACCCTGTAATAGTAATCCTCAAACGCCTCAAAGCTTGAATCCATGAGCTGTGCCATTGCGTCCGTGGGATAGCGCAGTACCACCCACCTTGTCTTCGGAACCCTTATGCCGTGGTGGACGGGTGATGAGTAGAGCTTGTTGTAAAGCGATATCTTCTCGGGCAAAACATCGGACAGCTCAGAGGCATTGTCGGCACCCCTTACTCCGATGAAACAGTCCATCTTTGACATCTCAAGGCTGTCGGTCTCGCACATTATCTTAAGCTGCTCTTCGCTGCATCCCATCAGAAGCTCCCTGTGGATGCGCTGATTTTCGCAGTGCGGGAACGGAAGGCCGCCGGCCCTGTAGACTTCCTGGACGAGCAGTCGGGCAAGATCTTCCGTGCTGCTTCCTATGTAATTTATCCAGACCTTGTCGCCGGGCTTGACCGCCACGGAATATTCAACGAGGTTTCTTGCAAGCTTCTCAAGTCTTGGGTCCATTTTTGTTCTCCTTTTATCTGGCTTTTCCGCCGGTGTTCATCACATAGGTGATGAAGCGGTTGCCTGCTTTTTCAAACAGATTCTTCGAATCGTTCATTCCGAGTTTATATACGCTCTCCTGCTTCGGATCGTATATTATCGTGTTCTTGCTATCATAGCCCATGACTATGACCGCGTTTCCTCCTCCGGTCATCGCCATTACCGGGATGCCCCTTGATACATAGTAGAGCACGTCCTGCAGGCTGCATCCGGACAGGTCGAGGACGTCTGCATCCATATTGTCGGCAAGCACCTTCACGAGGGATTTTGTCCTTATCTCCTCCTCGCTGCTCTTATATACACCGCCGTACTGGAGCATTGTGTCGATGCACTTTATGTATGCGCTGTTCGTGCTTGTCTCTTCTTCCGGAACCTCTTCGGGTTCATCTTCCCCGGCACTTCCTTCTTCCGCATCCGCCTTCTGCGGATCGGCCGTGCCGGTTATCTCAAGATCCGTAAGCTTTGCGCTTGCCTTTCTGTTCCCGCTCTCCCAGATGTACGCCATCTGCTTGTTGGTCACCGTTCCGTATGCTTCGCTCGCCTCGCTTACCGCCTCGGAAGCGGACGTATATATTCCTTCGAGGCCTCCCTTTGCATATACATAATATCTCTTCAGCGGATCGACGTTGACCGCCTTTACATCACGGCTTCCTTCAAAGACGACTTCCTTCGGGTTGGTGACTTTAACCGATGCCTTGTCCGTATCGCCGGCCTTATACAGGACCGTCTGGTATGTTGTCTCCGTCTTTTCCGTGACGACGCCGGTAAACCTGTTCTTGAGCGATATCCTTGTTTTGTTGTTGACGATCTGGTCATCATCGGTCCGCACGAGGTCACCCGTCTCGGGATCCTTGACGGAGCGCGACAGGATCAGCATGTTGTCCCGCTTTTCGACCCCGAGCACGAATACCCCTTCCTGATGGTAGTCCTTCATAAGATTTCCGTTCTGGTCCTGGATCCTTATGCTATACATAGGCGTCATCGTCTTGCCCGTGTCATCCGTCGTGATATCGGATATCCTTGCCGCACCGTATACGGCGTCATTGTCCATGAAACCGAGCGGAACGACAACCTCACCCGCCGCAGCGGGGATTACAGACGGCGACATGCTGTTTAATTTGAAAAGCTGTATTTCCGTATGCTCTATGACCGAATCCCCGGACTGCCATGCGATCGTGCTTTCGTCATCTGATGAGAAAAATCCCGTTTCGCTTATGCTGTCCTGCATGACTTCGGATTCCCTTGACGTGATGTTGATCGAGTAGATGCTCCCGTCAAGCAGTATGTACATCACGTTCCTCGGGCTGATGTAAGACAGGCTCGCGATATCCTTTGCAAGTATGTCATACGATTTTGTATAGGGGATGAAGAGCTGCTCTTCTATGGTGTTCATCGCGCAGTCGTAGTAATACAGCGCAACGCCTATCTTTCCTTCGTTTACGCCTCTGTTCATGTAGCCGTAGACGATGAACCAGATATTTCCCACTCCGTCGATCATCATGGGCTTTATCGAATGGGCGTCATACCTTGTCCTTGCATCATCATTCTCCTTGTCGGCAAAAGCAAAGAGCCTTGCCATTGTCTGCGAGGAAATGTCATAGGAATATAGCGCATTCTGCTGCACAAATGCATATATGCTCCCGTTGCTGTTCTCGATCCTCTGAAGCTTTTCATTGATCATGCCGTGGATGATCTTGCCGTTTACAACGACGTTCTTCTCCTCGTCAAACACCTGGTCCATGATACGCTCGTATTCCATCAGATACATGCGTTTCCCGCGCTGGAGCCTGAAGAATTCCGATACGTTGTGCACCTCGGACATTATCTCAACCTGATATTTCAGCCTTATGGATGCGGTCGTCTCATCGATCTCTAAAAGCTCCATGTCCTTTCCGGTGATGACCCTCGGCTCAAGCTCTCCCCATGTCAGCTGATTGAAGCTTGAGTGGATATTGACATACGCATAGCTGCTGTTGTCGCCTTCGGCGTTCGACTCCATATATTTCTTGAGTTCCGGCGCCGCCTCCTTATCCATTGTCATGTCGGAAAAATCACGGACGAACTGCATCTTCTCTGAAAGATACAGTTCGGCTCTGTTGATGATCCTCGCATAATACCTGATGACATCACCGCCCGATGTGGTGAGCTTTATTATCAGCATATACTCGGTATCGTCCTCGATCAGGTCTTTGAGGGTCGCGGTTGCCGTTATGACATCGCCTTCATATGTGAAATCGGAAACTTCGGTATCCTCGATGAGCCTAGACATGTCAACGGGCCTGACTTCGTATGATACTTTTGCTATGACCGCATCATACAGGTCTGCCCTGAAAGAAATGGTTCTGTTCGCCATGACGGGGGTTATCGGACCGCGCAAAAAACTCCCCTCCATTTCGGCCGTATAGCCGTGGAGCGGATTGATGTACTCGTCATTGACGTTCATATATACGATCGGCAGCGTTGCGCCTCCCATGTCCGCAGTCATGTCGGTATTGCCCCTGTTGAGGACTATGTTCGACACGAACAGCGTTAAGAGAAAGACCACAAGGGTGACGCTCAGCTTGATCGCTCTTCTTTTAAGTTTACTTCGGTCCACGGATCATTTTTTCGCAGCTTCGATACGCGCCGCACTTCTTTTCAGCGCAAGTATGGCGCGCGATATGTCTGTTCCCTCAGGTTTGTCGGCAAGACGTCTCTCGGCTCTTACCCGTGCCTCCTCGGCTCTTCCGACATCGATCTCATCCGGCCACTCGCATACTTCCGCAAGTATCGTCATCGAATCCTGAAGTATCTCGAAAAACCCGCCGTGAATGGCACATACCTTCGGATCCCCATCGGGAACGTGCAGATAGCACACTCCCGGTGCGAGAACACTGGTGAGCGGGATATGGTTCGGAAGGACACCAATCTGCCCTTCCGTAGTATTTATCTCAACCATCGTCACTTCGCCCTCGAAAAATATCCTGTCGGGGCTTGTGATCTTCAGATGAAATGTACCGGCCATAACAACTCCTTACTTATTTATCGCGGGCTTCGTATTTTTCTATAACATCCTCTATGGCTCCGGAGCTTAAGAAGAAGCTTTCCGGAATATCATCATACTTGCCTGATAAGATCTCATCGAAACCTCTGATCGTATCAGAAACGGTAACATACCTTCCGGGAAGGCCCGTGAACTGTCCTGCAACGAAGAAAGGCTGTGACAGGAATCTCTGGACTTTTCTGGCACGTGATACGGTGATCTTGTCATCTTCCGACAGCTCGTCCATACCGAGGATCGCGATGATATCCTGAAGTTCCTTATATCTCTGCAGTATCTCCTGAACTCCTCTTGCAACCCTGTAATGGTCTTCGCCGACGATCCTGGGATCGAGTATCCTCGATGTCGATTCAAGAGGATCGACTGCGGGATAGATACCGAGCTCAACGATCTGACGCGAAAGAACGGTCGTTGCATCAAGGTGTGCAAACGTCGTGGCAGGTGCAGGATCCGTAAGGTCATCGGCGGGAACGTATACGGCCTGAACCGATGTAATGGATCCGTTCCTCGTGGATGTGATCCTCTCCTGAAGCGTACCCATCTCTGTCTGGAGTGTGGGCTGATAACCAACGGCTGAAGGCATACGTCCGAGAAGTGCGGAAACCTCGGAACCTGCCTGTGTGAACCTGAATATATTGTCGATGAACAGAAGCACGTCTTTTCCGCCTTCGTCACGGAAATACTCGGCCATCGTAAGTCCTGCAAGACCAACTCTCATTCTGGCTCCGGGCGGCTCGTTCATCTGTCCGAATACCATCGTTGTCTTGTCTATAACGCCTGAGTCGGTCATCTCGTGGTAAAGGTCGTTTCCTTCACGGGTACGCTCTCCGACACCTGTAAATACGGAATATCCGCCGTGCTCGGTGGCAATGTTCCTGATCAGTTCCTGAATGAGGACCGTCTTGCCGACGCCGGCACCTCCGAACAGACCGATCTTTCCGCCCTTCTGGTACGGGCACAGAAGATCGACGACCTTGATGCCTGTCTCAAGCATCTCGGCAGATGTCGACTGCTCTTCGAAGCTCGGGGCCTTGCGGTGTATGGGATAACGTTTTTCAACTTCCGGAGCCGGCTTATTGTCGATAGGCTCACCAAGTACGTTGAAAATCCTTCCCAGTGTTTTTTCTCCTACGGGAACCGATATCGGCGAACCCGTTGCAACGGCATCCATGCCTCTTACAAGTCCGTCTGTCGGGCCCATGGCAATGCATCGTACCGTATCGTCGCCAAGATGCTGGGCAACCTCAACGACCAGCTCACTTCCGTCATCACGCTTGACGCTGATGGCTTCATTGATCTCCGGAAGATTGTTCTCAGCGAACTTGACATCAAGGACCGCACCGATGATCTGGGTAATCTTTCCTATGTTAGAATCTGCCACTGTTCTTCTCCTTTTGTGTTATTTGTGTATTTTTGGGGGCTCCCCGCCCCTCCTGTCAGCATTATTTAAGGTCTGCTCGCCGATCAGAATCCGGCTTCGCCGGATGCGGCTCGCGGTGCAGACAGGTTCCTCCCACTTCGTGGGCCCCTCCTATCAGCATTAACCAATGGCCTCGGCGCCGCCGATGATCTCGGTGAGCTCCTGTGTGATGGCGCCCTGTCTCGCACGGTTATACTGAAGCTCGAGTGAGGATATCATCTTCTCGGCATTGTCGGTCGCGGAATCCATCGCCTGCATCCTCGCGCCGTTCTCACTCGCAACCGCCTCAATGAGCGCACCGTATATGAGCGTCGTCACATACTTCGGGATGATGGCCGAAAGCGCCTCGTCCTCATCCGGCTCATATGTCATGAGCGCACGCTTTGCACTCTCCTCGGCCGCATCAGGAAGGATCGTCTCCTCTCCCTCCGTTCCAATGACCGATTCCGTCGGAGTGCTCTCGCTGCCAAGCGGCAGAAGCTTCTGAAGCCTCGGCACATGTACTACCGTGTTCTTAAAGATCGTATAAGCTATATATATCTCTCCGATCTCACCCGACAGGTATTTTTCGAGCAGTGCATCCGCAAGCTCCATTGCATCTGCATATATAGGCTCCTCGATCATTTCCGAATTCTCGTAAACGACCTCGTATCCTTTTCTTCTGACACCGTCCCGGCCCTTTTTACCTACCGCATAGATCACCGTCTCATCGGTACTCCATCCGCTCTGCGTTACCAGCTTTGTGATATTGCTGTTGTATCCGCCTGCAAGACCTCTGTTTGATGTGATGAGCACGACAGCCTTTCTTTTCGATCCGTTCGGCACCATGAGCGGATGGTCGATGTAGCCTGACCTGTTTATGATGGACACGATCGTGTCGTACATCTGCATCATATAGTTCTTGTTCTGTTCGGCCCGTGACTTTGCCCTCTGCAGCTTAACTGTGGACACAAGCTTCATGGCCTTGGTGATCTGCTGGGTAGACTGTATTCCGGTTTTCCGTCTTTTGATGTCGCGCATCGACGCCATGATATACATCCTCCCTTTCAGGGAATAATCAAATCTTACTTAAGAAAATCAGCCTTAAAATCCGTTATGGCTTTCTTGAGCTTTTCTTCCATATCTGCCGACAGCTCCTTCGTGGTCCGGATCGATTCGGGGATCTCCGGATAGCTTGTCTTGATATATTCAAAGAAATCGCTCTCGAACTGTCCGACCTTCTCAACAGGAACGTCAAGAAGGAGCTTTCTCGTCACAACATAGATGATGAGGACCTGATACTCGACCGGCATGGGCTTGTACTGGCCCTGCTTGAGCACTTCCCTGATCCTTTCACCCTGTGCGAGCTTCTCTCTCGTATCGGCATCAAGCTCGGATCCGAACTGTGCGAACGCTGCGAGTTCCCTGTACTGGGCAAGCTCCGTACGTATCGGCGCTGCGATCTTCTTCATTGCCTTTATCTGTGCCGCACCGCCTACTCGCGATACGGAAAGTCCGGCATTGACCGCGGGACGGAATCCCGAGTTGAACATCTCGGTCTCAAGGTATATCTGGCCGTCCGTGATCGATATGACGTTCGTGGGGATATAAGCTGATACATCACCCGCCTGCGTCTCGATGATCGGAAGTGCGGTAAGAGATCCTCCGCCGTACTCCTCGCTCATTCTGGCGGCACGCTCAAGAAGCCTTGAGTGGAGATAGAATACATCACCGGGGTATGCTTCACGTCCGGGCGGACGGCGGAGCAGAAGTGAAAGTGTCCTGTATGCCGTGGCGTGCTTCGAGAGGTCATCATATATGACCAGTACGTCCTCGCCGTTTTCCATCCATTCCTCACCTATGGCGCATCCGCTATAAGGTGCTATGTACTGAAGGGGTGCCATTTCACTTGCGGTTGATGCAACAACCGTCGTATATGCCATTGCACCGGCTTCCTCAAGCGTCTTGACTATAGAAGCAACCGTGGAGGCCTTCTGTCCTATTGCAACGTATATGCATTTAACGTTCTGGCCCCTCTGGTTTATTATCGTATCGATCGCGATCGCCGTCTTACCGGTCTGACGGTCACCGATGATCAGCTCTCTCTGTCCCCTTCCGATAGGTATCATCGAGTCGATGGCCTTTATACCGGTCTGAAGAGGTGTGTCAACTGATTTTCGCGTGATAACGCCGCTCGCAACACGTTCGATCCTGCGGAATCTGTCCGTCTGGATAGGTCCCTTGCCATCGATAGGCTGTCCGAGCGAATTGACGACACGTCCGAGCATCACGTCACCGACGGGAACCTCGACGACTCTTCCGGTCGTTTTTACCGTGTCACCTTCATTGATCGATCCGGCACCGAGAAGCACCGCACCGACATTGTCTTCCTCAAGGTTCATGACCATGCCGTATACTTCGCCCGGGAATTCGAGCAGCTCGCCCTGCATCGCTTTTTCAAGTCCATGCACACGCGCTATTCCGTCAGCCACCTGTATAACGGTACCGACCTCGGATACCTCAAGATTGTTGGCGTATCTTCTGATCTGATCCTTGATCACCGAACTGATCTCTTCTGGTCTTAAATTCATGGATCTTTTACCTTTCTTATACTGTTTTTAACTGAATCCGGCGAAGGCTCCTCGCCAGTTCATCTATCTTTGAAGAAATGCTGCTGTCAACCACCCTGTCGCCGATCCTTATCTTCATTCCACCGATAAGTGAGGGGTCGACGGAGTAGTTCATCTCCATCTTCACGTAGCCCGCAGTGTCAAGAAGTTTCTGCTCCACACGCTTCTTCTGGTCGTCCGAAAGAGGAGCGGGTGTCATTACGTATGCCACCCCGATCTTCTTGTATTCCTTGACTTCACTGATGAAATACTTGAGTATCCCTTCTGTCTCGGCATAGCGGCCCGCTTCCACGACCTGGTTGAGCAGCCCGCACATTTCTCCCGAGAGCCTTCCCGTGAATATCTCCCTGATGGCGGCAAGCTTTTCGTTTTTGTCAACACCGGGGTGGGTCATCACCTTTGAAAGATCGGGATTGCTTTCGAGCACATCAAGAAGCGCCACGGCTTCCGAGTACAGTTCGTCGACCTTACCGTCTTCTGCCGCAAGCTGAAACAGGGCATCGGCATAAGTTTTTGTGACTAGCTTTGCCATGTGCTCTCACCTACTTCTTTCAGCGTCTCTTCAATAAGGGAATCCTGAATGTCAGTATTGATCCCTGATGCAACAACCTTGCCCGCCATAAGCGAAGCCACGTCGATGATCTGGTTTTTGATCTCATCGGCAGCCTTCTGCTTCTCGAGCTCGGCCTCATTGTGAGCCTGGCGGATGATGCCCGCTGCTTCTTCCTTTGCTGAGGCTATTATCTGTTCTTCGTTTTTGACCGCTTTCTGCCGTGCCGCTGAAAGAACCGCATCGGCATCCCTCTGGGCCCCGGCCATCTTTGTTTCATACTCGCTCTTAAGTGCCAGCGCTTCATCCTTGTCCTGCTTTGCCGTGTCAAGGTCCGCCAGTATCCTCTCCTGCCTTTTGCGCAGAAGATCCCTGGTGGGCTTGAACAGCATATAGGACATGAAAAGGAACAAAACAAAAACGGCAACCGCTGTTATTACCGCGTCATGCAGCAGCTGAAAATCTAGATCAAACAGCCGTTCCATATATCTGACTCCTTTCGGTTATCGTTTCTGTAAAATCACGTAAAAGGCTTAACGAATAATAACAGCATTGCGATGAGCAGACCGTAAAGACCTGTTGTCTCCGCAACCGCCTGTCCCAAAAGCATGGTGGATGTTACATCGGACTTGGCACCCGGATTACGTCCGACTGCTGCTGCCGCATGTCCTGCAGCGATACCCTGTCCTACACCGGGTCCGATACCTGCTATGACAGCAAGTCCGGCGCCGATAGCTGAGCATCCGAAAATGAATTCCTGACCTGAAATGTTCATAAAATGATCCTCCTGTGATTATAAGATTATTATATGGATGAAAATATCCTTTACAGGCTATGCATTGCTGTCGCCGATGGCATCGGCGATATACGTCATCGTCAGCATACAGAAAACGTATGTCTGTATCGCGCCCGAGAACAGGTCGAAGTACAGATGGAGAAATCCGGGCCAGCCCCATGCGATCTTGTTGAGAAGCCCGTATACGAGTGCCATCATGACCGTTCCGGACAGTATGTTCGCAAACAGACGGAGCGATATTGAAACCGGAACCGCTATATCTCCTATGACATTGATCGGCGCCCAAATGGGCCAGGGGTCGCACAGGCCCTTGATGAATCCGCCTACTCCCTGATGCTTGATCTTATTGTAGAATATGAGGCCGAACGTTATGAGTCCTAACGGGAAGGTCACGCCATAGTCCGCTGTCGGAGGGCGCAGTCCTAAAAGTCCTGAGAAGTTGCTGATGAGAATGAACGTAAAGAGCGTTGAAATATACCCGATGAACTTCGGTGCGCTCTTACCCATGCAGCCGGTTATCATGTTGTCATACATCTCAACGATCAGCTCAACGATGTTCTGGAATACCCCGGGCTTCTCATAAGGATCAGCCTTTGTGATGACATGATGGGCACAGATGCTGAACACCGCGAGCAGAAGAAGGACTATCAGAAGGCTCACATGGGTCGTTGTGATCCATACCGTCTGGCCGAAAATCTGATAAGAGAATATGCCTTTTATCATGAAATTGACGTCAGCCGCCAATATTACGCTATTCACTTATCTCACCTCCTGCTGAATATTTTGTGGACGGTGGGCTGCAGATAAGCCCCCGCCTTGATGCTTATCACCGACAGGACCAGAAAGACCGGATCCGCAACCTTAAAATACAGGCTTACGGCCGCCACGGCGCAGACGAACACATATCTTATGACCGTCCGCCGCCTCATCGCGGACACCGCTCCCTTCTCGTCGAGGCAAAGCGCATCATCTATTGATACCGCCATATGGATGACATATACGGCCGCCACCACGGTGCCTATCACGACTCCGAGGAGCGCCTGTCTCCTGTCATCCATAAAACAGGCTATCACTGCAAGTATTATGTTGATGGCCGCTATTCCCGCCATCATCTCATGGACTGTGTGATTTTCCTTAAGAATAATCCTCAGTCTGTTCATTCATGTTTTCCCTGTACACCCGGTCCATCTTTTCGGCAAAATCCTCTGCCTGCCGTCCCGACACAGCCGCATCCGCATCGCTTCCCAAATGGGTCGCATGGCCGTTCATGTTCTTTGCGAGAACATAGATGTTTCTCAGCCCGGCCGCGGCTCCGATAAAGAACAGTATTATCACGATAAACGAAGTGGATAACAATCTGTCAAGAAATATCCCCGCAAATGTGCAAAGAAGTATCGGCACGATCATGCTTATACCGAACTGAAAGATCATGGAAAAATTCCGGAAAACGTCTTTCTGATACCTCAACCATTATCCTTTCATATTTGCATCCGAAATAGATTATACCCCAAAAAGAATGAAAAAGTCCATACATCAGTAAAATACGTGGTCTCCGATTATGGTTCCGTTTATCTGAGGGATCACGGTCCTAAAGTACAGGCAGCTTCCGACAGGGGTGGCTCCCCGCATCGCCTCATCCGCCGCCTGATAGCATTCCGACGGTGCCCCGAGCGC
>JAILRP010000051.1 GCA_024698075.1 Lachnospiraceae bacterium | reverse complement strand
ACCGGCGACCTCAAGCGACCTACCCGAAGCACGGCGGGCAACCGTATCGCTTCTTCTTGGTCTTGCTTCGGATGGGGTTTACACTGCCCCGCGTGTTACCACCCGGGCGGTAGTCTCTTACACTGCCATTTCACCCTTACTCTCCCCGGATGGGGAGGGCGGTATACTTTCTGTTGCACTTTCCTTAGAGTCGCCTCCACCGGACGTTATCCGGCATCCTGCCCTGTGAAGCCCGGACTTTCCTCTGTATTTCAACCGATTGTCTTGGCTGCTCTTTTTGGCAGGGAAAAAATGTCATACGTTGAATATCGATCCGCCCACAAACTCCCTGATAAGCGAATTGTTCGGCAGCCCCTCGCTCGTCACTCCGAGGAAGTAATCGAGGAATTTGAGCAGCCTCTTGGCCTCATAGTACTGCGGATCTTCTTTGCTGATCCCGAAAAGCAGCGGCTCGGCATAGAGCTTTAAGACCGACAGTTCATATATGAGAGCGGAATTGAACACCGCATCTGCGCTTTCCTGGAACGGGAAGATATATTTTTCCTCTCCGCGGCGGACGCTCTGCCACATGTTGAGCGTACCTGATGCAGATGTTCCCCTTGTCCTATTGTCCCTGACCATCCTGCGGATGAGCCTGACATCAGTTGTTGCTATCCTGTTGTGTTCGTCAACATTAAGCGCTGTGAGCGCCGAGATGTAGATCTTGTACTTGCTCTCTGCAGGGAGCGCATAGGACATCTTTTCATTGAGTCCGTGTATTCCCTCGATGACAAGAACATCATTCTCGTTGAGCCTCTTGTAATCGCCCTTGTATTCACGCTTGCCGACCTTGAAGTTAAATGACGGGAGCTCAACGGTCTCACCCGACAGAAGTGCGGGCATGTCCTTGTTGAAAAGATCCACGTCTATTGCCTCGAGACATTCAAAATCATAATTTCCGTCATCGTCCTTCGGCGTATCCTCCCTGTTCCTGAAATAATTGTCAAGAGCTATGGGATGCGGACGAAGGCCAAGTGCACGAAGCTGTATAGAAAGCCTGTATGAGAATGATGTCTTTCCTGAAGAGGAAGGTCCTGCGATCATGATGAACTTCCTGCCGCCCTTGTTCACTATATCCTTTGCGATCTCGGCTATCTTGCTCTCCATGTACGCTTCCTGCAGAAGGACTACATCCTGCATGCCTTCGTTGCATATCATCTCATTCAGGTCGCCTACGTTTTCTATACCGATGCTCTCTCCCCAGTTGCTCGTCGTCTGAAGTGTCTTCTGAAGCTTCGGGGAATCCGTCTTCTCGGGGATGATGTTGGGCGAGTGTCTTGACGGAAGCTGAAGTATGATTCCCTCGTCATAAGGGAAAAGGTCATAATGCGTGATATATCCGGTCGAAGGGACCATGTATCCGTAATAGTAATCCTTGTAGTCGCCTATCGAATAGACATTGACCTTTGATGCACGTCTGTATTTGAAAAGCTTGACCTTGTCTTCCATTCCGGCCTCGGCAAAGATCTTCCTTGCCTCATCGACCGAATACGAAGTCTTCCAGATCGGTATGTTCTGCGCTACAAGCTCTTCCATCCTCGCCTTGACGCTCCGAAGGAACTGCTCGGTCGGCTCAATGTCGATAAGCTTGCACAGAAGCCCTCGTCCGACCGTATACTGTGCGACAATATGATTTTTGCTCTCGGCTCCGACAACGTCATGGACGGCCTTCACCAGAAGGAAAGTCGCGCTCCTTCTGTATGTTTCCATTCCGATCTTCTCGGCGAGAGTGATAAATTCGATCGTGCAGTCGTTCGACAGGATCTTGTGGAGCTCCCTCAGTCTCCCGTCAACAGATACAAGAACGATCTTGGCCTCGTAGTCCTTCTGAAAATCCTTCACGATCTGTTCGTAGGTCGTTCCGGCCTCGTACTCGTATTCATTGTTATTGATCGTTACAGTTACCTTTCTCATATTCATCCCCCTGTGTTTTATTTATCAGCATAAACTGCCCGCAGGCATACTGCTTGATCTAAGACAGCACCCGGTTCTTCTCGAAGAGTCCCGGTTCCGAAACAAGCTGGAGTGCATCGGTATTAAGCGCAAGGTCCGTCTTGACCTCCTCCATCCTGACAAAAACATGCGGTATGTCCTCGTTCTCAGAAAGCTCCTTCAGAAGGTTCGAGCAGTACTGCTTCTCTACGAGGAGAAACTCGTGCAGCACGGGATTTTCTTCCCGGAGCAGTATCTTGCCGTAACGGAAGTATATCTCCCTGTCCCAGTCCATCCGGCCGTGGACCGCCTTGATTATGGGATAGAACTTGCCTTCCTCGCTTACCATGTTCTCACTTATTATACGGAAACCCGAATCCTGCAGGAAATGCCTCACCGCCGCAACATCGGACTGCGGCTCGAGTATTATCTCATCAGCTGCTTCCGTAACGCCCGTACCTTCCCCGAGGATCCTCATCATGAGCCTTCCGCCCATGCCCGCAAGTATGACCGATCTGGCTTCGCCGGGCGACACGACCGACAGCCCGTCACCCTGCCTCACATCGATCCGCTCCGAAAGTTCCGCGTCATCGACATTTTCCTGGGCACGCATGATCGGTCCCGCATTGATGTCGCAGGCTATCACGTAAGGCGATATGTTTTCCCTTGCAAGGTATATCGGAAGATAAGCGTGGTCGCATCCGATGTCCGCAACCGGAAGCCCCGGCGTGACCATACCCGCAACGGCCCTGAGTCTTTCTGATAAAAGCGCCATATTTTAATCCAGATAATCCTTGAGCTTTTTGGACCGTGAAGGATGGCGGAGTTTTCGGAGCGCCTTGGCCTCGATCTGTCTTATCCTCTCACGGGTGACCTTGAATTCCTTGCCGACTTCCTCGAGCGTGCGTGCCCTTCCGTCATCAAGCCCGAAACGAAGGCGAAGGACTTTCTGTTCCCTGTCCGTAAGCGTCTCAAGCACCTCAACGAGCTGCTCTTTCAGCAGTGTGAAAGCGGCCGCCTCGGCGGGCACCGGCACATTGTCGTCCTGGATGAAGTCGCCGAGATGGCTGTCCTCCTCCTCGCCTATCGGTGTTTCAAGGGAAACCGGTTCCTGAGCTATCTTGAGTATCTCCCTGACACGGTCCACCGGGAGATTCATCTCTGCCGCGATCTCCTCGGGGGTCGGTTCGCGTCCGAGCTCCTGAAGGAGCTGGCGGCTGACCCTGATCAACTTGTTGATCGTCTCGACCATGTGAACGGGTATCCTGATGGTCCTTGCCTGATCGGCTATAGCCCTTGTGATGGCCTGGCGGATCCACCATGTGGCATATGTGCTGAATTTGTATCCCTTTGTGTAATCGAACTTTTCAACCGCCTTTATGAGGCCGAGGTTTCCTTCCTGGATAAGGTCAAGGAACAGCATCCCTCTGCCGACATAACGCTTGGCGATCGACACGACGAGCCTGAGGTTTGCTTCCGCAAGGCGCTTCTTGGCTTCCTCGTCACCGTCTTCCATGCGCTTGGCAAGCTCGATCTCTTCCTCGGCCGTAAGCAGAGGCACCTTTCCGATCTCCTTTAAGTACATCCTGACGGGATCTTCTATCGATACGCCGTCGGGAACGGACAGGTCTATGTTCTCGACATCGACTTCATCCTCTTCGGAAAGGTCGATCTCATCATCGGGAACATCCTCCTCTTCCTCTTCGACAATGCGCAGAAGGTCTATGCCGTTCTGCTCCATGAACTCGTATATCCTGTCGAAGTTGTCCTCGGTGAGTTCGTATTCACTGAAGAAATCGGCTATCTCTCCGGGCTCTAGGACATTCTTTTTCTTCTTGGCAAAATCCCGAAGCTCGGCCAGCCGCTCTTCAAATTTCTTCTGCATTTCGTCTTCCATCTTAAACAGTTCTCCTCTCCGGGGCACATATGCCCATCTGTCTCTCATCCGCGGTTCAGGTTCCGGCAATATCAAGCTTTGCCGTCCTCAGCTCCTCCATTTCCTTCCGGATCCTGATGATAACGTCAAAATCATTTTCTTCCCTGTCGTCCCTCGTAAGCGAGAGCTGCTTGACATTCATCATGAGATCCCTCAGGGCTGTCTCCTGCATGTTTATGCTGCCGAGTTCCCCGATGCTCTGGTGGAATGCTTCGGCAATGCGCCTCTGCTCCTCCTCATCGGTGAAATGGCTGATGATATCAGCCGGGTCGGGCGTTCCGTGTTCGATCTGTTCAAACAGTATCCCGGCAACCTTTCTGTAAAGCGGATCCGCAAAATCATCCGCAGTAATGAATTTTCTGACTGCCCCGTATATCTGAGGCTTGTCGCATATCCACGAAAGAAGCCTGCACTGTGGCAGCTTTGCCGCCTCACTTATCCCACTCCTGTCGTTTCTCGTAGGCATCGGCGAAGGGGCGGGCCTTATCTGCGTGCCGGAAACGGCAAGCTTTCTGATGACTTCCCCGAGCGATGATGCCGAAACATCATATTTGTATGATATGAGTCCGATGTAGCTGTCACGCTCAACCGGATCGTCAAAGCGCAGTATCCGAGATGCCGCATCTTTTATGAAGCTGCTTTTTCCCGAAGGATCCTTCAGGTCGTACTCTCCCTCGAGCTGCCTTATCTCATACATGAAGCCATTCTCGGCATCATCAATGCGCTTTTGGAATTCTTCCGCCCCGAGCTCCTTTATGAACTCATCGGGATCCTTATACGGGCTCATGCTGATGACTTTCGCCCGAAGCCCCGCTTCGCGCAGTATCGTGAGAGCACGCTTTGCGGCATCGACCCCGGCACCGTCGGAATCATAGCACAGGAGTATCTCCTTGTATCTTGTCATCTCATCCCGGCTGACATTTTCCCTCGCATATCTGGCTATGAGGTTGGCGTGTCCCGATGTGAACGCCGTCCCGAGCGAAGCGACCGCCTGGTCGAATCCCGCCTGATGAAGCGCGATCACATCCATATAGCCTTCACAGATTATGATGTTCTTAGCCTTAGATGACTTGGCAATATTCAGCCCATAAAGGTTTCGGCTCTTGTCAAAAACGAGGGTCTCCGGGGAGTTTAAGTATTTGGGCTCTCCGTCTCCCATCACCCTTCCGCCGAAGCCTATGATCCTCTGCCCGGTATCCATTATCGGGAAGATGACACGGTTCCAGAACTTGTCCCTCATCCCGTGGCTTTCGCTGAAGCTGAACAGGCCGCTCTGCCTCAGGACTTCGTCCGAAAATCCTTTGCCCTTCAGATATCTGTATGTCTCATCCGTTGAGGACCTCGCAAAGCCGAGCCCGAAGCGCTGCATTGTCTCATCGGTCAGTCCTCTTTTGCGGAAATATGCAAGTCCCTGCGCACCGGCCTTGTTACGCAGCTGTGCATAATAATACTTTCCGGCCTCCCTGTTCACCGACAGAAGCTCGGCCCTCCTGTCTTCACGCTCCATGGCCGCCCGGTCGTTCGACTCCGGAAGCCTGATCCCGGCACGGTCTGCCAGCACCCTGACGGCCTCGCCAAAAGTCATATTTTCATATTTCTGTATGAACGTGATCACATTTCCGCCGTTATGGCATCCGAAACAGTAGTACATCTGCTTGGACGGCGTGACGGAGAACGAGCCGGTCTTTTCATTATGGAACGGGCAGAGCCCGAAATAATTGCTGCCCTTCCTCGTCAGTCGGACATATTGGGAAATGACATCGACGATATCATTCCTGGCAATGACCTCCTCAACGGTCTCGTCGCTATAATACATTTCCCCTCCTTACATTTCCTTCCAGGAGTCCGGCAGGAACAGTTCATTGAATATGCCCACTGCGTATCTGTCGGTCATCGACGAAACATAATCGCACACGGCTCTCTCGATGCTGGTTCCGCGCTCATTGACGAGGGTAATGTATTCATCAGGCAGCCTGTCACGGTTATGAAGGAAAAAATCATACAGGAACTCAACGAGACGCTCTGCCTTTTTTTCTTCGCCCTTGACGAGCGGGTTGGTATAGACCCTGTCGAACATGAACGAGCGGAGCTCTGCCATTGCCTCGGAGATCTCGTCCGACATGCATATGTCGTTCTTACCCGCCGAATTTCTGATTATATCATGGGTAAAGCAGTCAAACCGCTTTGTGGTCGTATTTCCGAGCGTATTTCTGAGCTCTTTCGGGATATCCTCCTCACTGAGTATCCTGCCACGTATGGCATCATCCATGTCATGGTGTATATATGCGATCTTGTCCGAAAATCTTACGATCTTTCCCTCAAGTGTTGACGGCATCCCCTTCGTCTTGTGGTTCAAAATGCCGTCCCTCACCTCTTTTGTAAGGTTTAAGCCTGCTCCGCGCTTTTCGAGCACCTCTACTATCCTGACGGACTGAACGTTATGCTCAAATCCTTCGGGGCATACTCTGGCAAGGGCGCGCTCACCGGCGTGGCCGAATGGCGTGTGCCCTATGTCGTGGCCGAGCGCTATGGCCTCGGTCAGATCCTCATTAAGGCGCAGGGCCTTTGCTATGGTCCTGGCATTCTGGGATACTTCAAGGGTATGTGTCAGACGTGTTCTGTAATGATCGCCTTCAGGTGCCAGGAATACCTGGGTCTTGTCCTTAAGCCTTCTGAAGGAGTTGCTATGCAGTATCCTGTCCCTGTCCCTCTGGTATACGGGCCGTATATCACATTCCTCTTCTGCCACGTCCCTTCCGGCGCTTTTCGCGCTTCTCGAAGCAAAAGGGGACAGGTACCGATCTTCCCACTGTTCTATCTCTTCGCGTATCGTCATTTTCGGCATCTCATCCCAAAAAAGTCTTTCTATGGGGTATATTACGCAGCAAAGACGATTTTCCTTTTTTTATTCCGTGATTTTTTAAATTAGATGTGACTGTCAGTCTGCGCCGTCATTCCCGGGATCCCCTGCTTCTTCATCTTCGATCTCCTGCTCGGTCTCTGCTCCTGCCGAATCCGGGTCATATCCGGGCATAAAATGCCTGTAGAGTGCAACATGGTCGTATATGCATCTCCAGCTGCTCGTCGACATGCCGGTGACTACGATCAGATCCGTCCCATTTCCGTCCGTGGAATAGCTGGCCGCGCAGTTGCCGGATTCCTTGACATATCCGGTCTTGGCGCATGTGAAAGTGCCTCCTATGGGCTTGTCCTCGGCCCTGCGGAGGAACCAGTTCGATATCTCGATCCCGTCCGGATGCTGTTCGGTCGGAGTCGTCGTATATATCCTTGTCGACATCACCTCGCGGCAGAGCGGATTGGCCACCGCGGCGCGAAGTATCATTGCCATGTCATAGCAGGTGCAGTAATGGTCTTCATCAAACAGCCCGACGCAGTTGGTAAAATGTGCAGTATCCGAGAGCCCGAGCACCTCGAGCTTTTTGTTCATGAGCTCCACAAAATCCTCGTGGCTTCCCGCGACATAAGTCGCCAGTCCAACTGCCGCGTCTGCGCCCGAGGGAAGTATGGTCCCGTAGAAAAGGTCCTTTACGGTCACGGTCTCATTATCAAGGAATCCGACACGGCTTGCTCCGTTCCTGCTGCTGTAATAGTTTATCTCAGGCGTTATCGTGAATGTCTCCTCAAGGGCATCCTCACGTATGTTCTCCGCGGCAACGAGCACGGTCATGATCTTTGTCATAGATGCGGGACTTATCCTGGTCCTTCCGTCCCTTGCCGCCAGTATCTCGTTATTGTTCATGTCGATAACGATAGCATACTTGCTTATTACGTCGTCACCGACTGCTTCGGTCCTCTCCGTCTCCTCGGCATAGTACTGCGTCTTTTTAAGGCGCTCCCTTTCCGCTTCCTTCTGACGCTCCTCGGAAATCTCCGTGATGTCGATGAGCGGATGTGCCTCATATATGAACGGCCGTGCCGCGATCTCTTCTTCAAGTTCCTTCAGCTCGCCGTATTTTGAGATATCTGCGAACACAAAAAGAAGGATTCCTATCAGGAACCCTAAATGAAGGGAGAATTTCCCTATAAGCCGTATCAGAAGTGCTCTTTTTTCTCTGTATTCGGCGGCTGCAAGCTCCTCTTCGTCCCGCTTTGCCTGCATTTTCTGAAACAGGACATCTTCGAGCTCACGGCCGAGTTCAAGCCTTATGGAATACATACTGTTCCTTAAAATCAGTCATATTTCTTGGTCTTGCAGGTATGCTCAGCCTTCCTTCCTGATATGTTCGATCAGAACGACCGAAAATCCCGAAGGTGAAACCATCGTTGCTTCCTTTGAATGGCTGGTCTTAACCGTCCTGTCGGACAGTTCATTCTTAAATCCCCGGCTTATCAGCAGATCATATGCCTCCTGAAAATCATCCACATTCATCCTCATGCACGTTCTGTCCTCCCCGATGTCGGGCACATCGGCCACATCGACATGATATCCGCCTTCGTGCTTCATGCGGATCGTCTGATATATCATGTCCCCTGTATCGGTAACGGGTGCATGTGTCTTTTTAAAACCAAGATCTTCAAAAACGCCGATCACGTCATCAGCTGCCGCTGACATGATGAGCGGGTCGAAAGTCGTTATCTTCATGATCCATTCCTCCCCGAAGGCCTCATCCCTTAAGATCCGGCCTTGCTGATAAAGTATTTTGCGGTCCGTTCAACGTCCATCTCCTTGGAAAAAGCAATACTGCTCTTATCACTGCCGGAATTTCGGGCATTTCTTTCCAAGTCCGTATCGGTGATGTAATAGTAGTGGAACCCCTGAGTCTTTGACTTTGCCGCTATGATCCTGAAAAGCTCCATGAAATCATACAGCCTCATCGTTCCGGCAAGACTTATCAGGACAATATCGGCCATCATCACAAGCTTGTAGATCTCGGCGGTATCAAAGCGGCATACAACTACCCTGAAGTAAGGATCGAGGAACACCCGGAGCTTCTCGCCATACTCACTGTCATTATCGATGAGAAGGAATACCGGCCTGCCGTTTTCGGCGATCACTTCCTCCTGGATTATGATATCCGTCAGAATATCAAAATGCGAGAAAGAATACATGGACTTTTTGATGAACAGCGAAGGGATCTTCGACCTCATAGTATCGACATCTTCCTTGTTCCCGTACATGTAAATATATTTTTCGTCCTCGATGCAAAGGTCACGAAGGTAGATGGCCATCTCATCAAGCGCATCATGTTTTTCGTGATCCATCAGGAGGAATATGAGGTTCGACCTGTTCCTTATCTTGATGAGTGCGCTCACGGAGAACTCGCACCACGTCACGTACAGGTCCTCGGGTATCTCCCGCTCATATCGGTCTTTTTGGTTTGTAACTATTATGATCTGCTTCATGTTTTATCACGCGGTTACCCGGATCGGTCATGCCTCCGGACTTCATAAGCTGTCCGACAGAGGTATTCTATCATATCATGTTCACAAATAACAGGATAAACGTTAGTTTTTATTATCTATGATATGATATAATACAAGTCGTATGAGTACAGGATTATTCAATGAAAAGAAAACAGTAAGCGCAGATGAAGGCGGCATATCGGAGATCGTTCAGTTTGTCCGTGACAGATTATCCGTATGCGGTATAAACGCCAAGGATATTTCGCGCGCTGCTCTCGCAGCCGAAGAAGCAGCCGGGATGATAATCAGTCATTCCGCGGCGGATCATGCCGATGTACATATCAGGAAACTGGGCGGGATGGTATATGTTGACGTATATTCAAAAGGTGACCGTTTTGATCCCGCGGAAAAAGCCGGCGGAGACCTCTTAAGTGACAGTGACAACAGTGCCGCCGCACAGAGCATGATCAGTTCTATCCTGCTGAGATCGATGTCCGAGCGTTTCGTATACAGGAACATCCTCGGCACCAATCTGATACGCATAAAAATAACCAGATCTAAAAGAGCCTTTTTGTATCAGACACTCGGATCCATGGCGGTCGCGATCATAGCCGGGCTTCTCCTTTCACAGGCCGCACCTGCCTCATTTAACGATCTGCTTGATACCTACATTCTTACGCCCGTAAAAACGATGTATTTGAACGGCCTTAAAATGGTCGTAGCGCCGGTCGTTTTTTTCTCGATAGTATCGTGCATAGTCCGGTTTACTGATATTTCCGAGCTCGGACATTTAGGCGGACGAATAATGTCGCTATATCTTATCACAACGGTCATTGCAGTATTTATAGGGATCGGGGCGTTTTATCTGTTCAGGCCCGGAGGCCAGATACCGGCAGATGTTGCCGGAGATGCCGTAAAATCCATCACTTCACAGACCATGAATGTATCGATAAAAGACACGATAGTCGGAATAGTCCCTTCCGATTTTGTCGAGCCTTTTGTTGAATCCAATATGCTCCAGCTTATTTTTTTGGCGATCATATGCGGTATTTCCGCCGGCGCTATAGGACAGTATTCACAGATCGTCAAAAGTTTTTTTGAAGCATTAAATGACCTGTTCCTAAAAATGACAACGATCATCATCCGCTTTATGCCGGCTGCTGTTTTTTGCTCGATATGCTCAATGATGCTTAAGATGGGGATCAGAACAATAGCCTCTGTTTTCGGGATCTTTGGGACTTTTCTGTTTGGCCTTGCCTGTCAGATGGCGGTATACTGCATAATTATGACTGTATATTCAAGAATGAATCCGATGCCTTTTCTCAAAAAATATCCTCAGACAATGATACAGGTTTTCTCGATGGCATCAAGCAACGCATCCATCCCTCTAAACCTTGAAGCATGCAGGTCTCTTGGAGTTGCGAAAAAGCTCTATAGTCTGTCGATACCGCTCGGTGCCACCGTGAATATGGACGGCGGCTGCATTTATATGGCAGTATTTGCCCTGGCACTTGCAAAGATCTACGGAGTGCAGGTGTCAGGAGCATCGATCACAGCCATGGTGATCTCGATAGTAGTCCTGTCGATCGGAGCGCCTGGGATACCCGGTTCCGGCCTTATCTGCCTGAGCGTTCTTCTGACACAGATAGGTGTTCCGACCGAAGCGATCGGTCTTGTCATGGGAATAGATTCTCTTGTCGGAATGTTTCGGTGCATGAGCAACTGCACCGGAGATGTTGCGGTCAGCATCGCTGTTGCAAAGCGTGAAAAGCTTCTCGATGCAGACCGGTACATGTCATGATCTCAGTATCCGGTCCCTTGTCCATGATCGTCTTTTTTCCATCCTGCACGCTATATGACATAGCTGCATCGGGATCTTCCGGATCGTCATCCCGAACAGATACTTCTCCGCCGGATATAGTCTTATAAAAAACCGACCACTCTTTATCCTAAAGCTCGAATTCACTCTTCGCGATCGTATCTTCTTCGGTCGTCGGGCCGTAATCATCCGGGCGCCTTCGTTCCTCAAAGAAGAACATATGCTTTCCGTCTTCAGAATAAAACTTAAGAGGTCAGATCAGCCCTTTTACCTGCAGATCAAACAGGCTGCCTTCCCTCGGGTAGTTGTAGTGATAGGCCATTTGGCCGGAATATACTGTTTTCGGGCTGCGGGAGAGCATCTGGTCTGCGAAATACCGGTCATCCCCTGCCCTTATCTCTTCCGGGAAAGACAGGCCCTTAATGAAGGCTCTTTTGATAAACCTGCATATCTGAGCGCAGTAAGCAACCTTGGTCATATCATTCAGCATAAGCCTCTCACCGCTGTTGATCTCAAGATCCATACAGATGATATCTGCATCGGCATTTCCCACCAGCCATTCGGATATCATCCGGTCATAAAGATCCGTGTATACCCAGTCATCGCTGTCATGAAGATGTATCCACTCACCTTTTGCCGATTCCAGAAGACGGTTTTTGGTCCAGGCAACACCGCGATTGGTGTCGTTCGAGGATATGGTGAGATTCAGAAAGGGACGATCATCCCTGTACCTGAGAAGGTTTTTTAACGTGTTATCCGTGGATCCGTCATCTCTTCAATGATCTCCACATCATCCCGCCTCGGCAGATGATCAAGCGCCCTGATGACAAGTTTTTCCTGGTTCCATACCGGGATCAGTATCGACAGTTTCATAAGCATCTCTTTCGTATGAGGATCTTTGGGCAGGTAAACGCTCTTTCTCCCCTGTCAGTCCGTTTTAAAACCACAGTGACGGATCAATGATTGAGGATGGAAAGAATGATCTCGTCCAGTTCATGTATGGCAGCAAAACCTTCCTTCAGAAGCCCGGTGCGTATAGAAGCGAACAGGCCGGTTAACTGCTCACGCTCCTTTCTGGTCCAGAGTGGCAGTTTATCTTCGGGAAGGAGGTGCCCCAGCAGAGCTTCTTCCCGTTCATTAAGCTTAACCCCGCTGAGGTGGAGGCTGTCGCAGCGTATGCGGTTATACCGGGCTTCCCGCCCCGGGCTTTGATCTTCGCCGTCATCAATCGGCCTGGCATCATAGCCGCATATCTTATAATGGACCCGGGCAAGGCATGATATATCGCCGGCCTTCGAAGCTTCCATTATAAACTGGTAGTCCTCCAGGCCACTGAAACCCTCCTTATAAACCAGCTTTTCATCATCCAGAAAAGACTTTCTGGTCATTATGGAGGAAATACAGAACTCAGGTTTTCCTATCAGCATACGTGCTCTGTGACGGCCGGCAGAGTCAGGTATCAGGGGTGGACGCTTTTTGACTTTTCCATCCCGGTCCACGGACAGGGATGCGGTTCCGAGTATCATGATATCACTTTTGTTTTCAAGATAAGTCACCTGTGCCTTCAGTCTGTCAGGAAGGGAAATGTCAGAAGCGTCCATAAAGGCTATGTATTCTCCGCGGGAGGCACTGAATGCCCTGTTCATGCATGCTGCGATGCTTTGCGGACAGTCTTCTACCGGGTAGATGATCCTCGGATCCGAAATGGAAGCGGCTATGTCATCCGGTACATATCCCACGATGAAAAGTTCGAAATTCTGCCAAGTCTGGTCAAGGATCGAAGAAATACCCTCTAAGATACCGGTCATGCCCTTGCGGCATCTTACGATCACACTTACGAGCGGGTCCCTTCCGGGCATGAGCGGAGGGGTAAAAAAGAGCTCACGGTTTATCCGCCATGCTCTTCCTTCCGGCCATGCCCTGCCGGCGCACATGTTCCAGGCCTCGGCACTTTCCATATCTTTTCTGTCATAGCAAAGTGCGCACAGCTTAAGGGAAGGAAGATAGTCATCATATCCCGTAAACTCGATCATACCTCCCGTGATATCAACAGGCGTATTAGCTGCAAGTCTGTACAGCCTTTCGGCTTCTTCCATTTCGCCAAGTCCTTCGGCGGCCAGTCCAAGATTATAATAGAGAAATGCCGACCGGGGGACCCCATAGTCTTCACATGAAGTATGGACCAGCATCCGGTATTTTTCATAATCCTTTTGTCTGAGGAGCATCCCTGTCAGAAAGACCAGTGCATAATGGACCTGATTGGCAGGAGGATCCGAAGCCGGCAGGTCCTGCCAGGCTTTCAGGGCCGCCTTTGTGGCCCCTGCCAGGGCAAGTTCGCGGCAGTAATATGAGAGCATGTATGCTCCGGAAAGTTTTCCGCTTTTTTTGATGTCATTAAAGATCCGCATGTTCCGGCCCGGCTCATTTATATGTTCTTTCTTATGTATGATGGTGATATCGCAGCAGACCAGTCTGTTCCACTCGCTTTTGATCTGTATGGCTTCGTGGACATCCCCCACCCACAGGCATGCAAGCTCCCGCCTGTGGATCCTGTCCCTGAGCCCCATGTCAGACGGAAAGCTATGGTTCCGATAAGTCAAAAAAACAACATCCGTTTGGCATCAATATTTTCATCTATTATCATCCGATCAAATAGTACACGACGCCCGTAATATTTGATCGCGCCAATTTTTTCACCGTAATCTCTTACTGCTGCACGGCCCAAGCTTGTGTACTCCCTTGCTTCTTCCCAGGATAAAAGCCTTTTACAGCTATAATCCTTTACAGATGTACGTTTATGCATATACTTTCCTACCTTTCCAAAATGCCGCAATGAACCAGGCCGTCCGATCAACTCTTAAGTTCAAACAACGAGTTGTCCGAGCGACTGTTGCCAAAACGGCAATACTTAACCAGGCATATCTGTCTTTATCTTCAAGCAGGAGAAGAATTAAAATGCTTTAGATAAAAGATGATATACTCTCATGATGTTAGCAGGCGAAAGCTTTTTAACTACTCTCGCGCTGCAGGAATGTATCATAATCTTGGGAAAGTGGAGTTCAGTAGGGGCTACCTAACAGATATCTCCGAGGAGATGAACGGGGAAGACAAGGCTACTTGTGGTCCAATCACCAATTAAACCCTTAAATCCTGAGGATTATATTTCCTACTTATGATGCTACCACAGTATAAGATCTCTGCCTACCCTAAACATTTGACCACATGAACATTTGACCGCATTGTACAGCCAAAAAACGGATCTGCACTTAATGCTGATCCGTGATCTCAATAATTTATTAGGAGTAACAAGATTCGAACTGGGTTCACCGAAACGCTGAAAATACTGTAAGAAAGGAGCTCCGCAGGTCCTCAATCAGCGTCAGGGTAACCAAAAAGGTAACCAGTTTATCCGTAACTTTAAGCTTTGTTTTTGTTTCTCTTTAGCAAAACTGATTCAAGTTTTTTAAAGTCAAGACATCTCTTTTTTAGGCCATAGCTTACG
>JAILRP010000101.1 GCA_024698075.1 Lachnospiraceae bacterium | reverse complement strand
GGACTTGGGTACAGGGATACCGCACAGGATGCGATGACTGTGATCGCCACCAATCCCGGCGGATGCAGAAGACGCATCGAAGAGCTTCTGCGGGCGCTTACGAGCGACGGATACGGGATCCATCTGTTCGAGCCGAGATGGTTTGACAAGAGCGGCGAAAACAGGAAGAAACCGTTCAAGTCCCCGACCGTCATTCCCGAACCCGAGGGAAGGTCTAAAGTCCACGGCATCGAGGATGCGTGTTCCGATGATGCCCTGTGGCTCATTCCGACGATCGCCGAATACGTCATGGAGACCGGCGATGAGGAGTTCCCTGATAAGGTTTACACATATGCCGACGGCGGTGAGGGCACGGTCTATGAACACATGAAGAAGATAGTTGAGTTTTCGCTCCGCGAGGTCGGTGAGAACGGTGTGTGCAGGGGGCTTCGCGCCGACTGGAACGACTGCCTGAACCTCGGCGGCGGCGAGAGCGCGCTCGTCACATATCTTCTTTATTATGCGCTCACTGTAATGGCAGAAATGGCAGAGCACATGGGAAGAGGAAGCGACGCCGGGCGTTTTACAAAAGAAGCGGAAAAGATCAGAAAAGTCAGCGACGAGGTCCTGTGGGACGGTGACTGGTTCATCCGCGGCTTCACAAAGAGCGGCAGGAAGATCGGAACAAAGGATAACCTTGAGGGCAGGATACATCTCGAATCGAATGCATGGGCCGTCCTTTCGGGAGCGGCGGGGCCGGAAAAGGCCGAGAAGGCGCTGAAAGTCATCCGCGACGAGCTCGCGACCCCTTACGGGATAATGCTAAACGCACCTGCATATACTGTTCCGGATGATGAGATCGGATTTGTCACGAGGGTATACCCGGGCCTTAAGGAAAATGGCAGCATCTTCTCGCATCCGAATCCGTGGGTATGGTCCGCGGAGTGCAGGATGGGACACGGGGACGCTGCGCTCGATTATTATCATAGCCTCTGCCCGTATTACCAGAATGACATGATAGAGATAAGGATGTCTGAGCCTTATTCGTACTGCCAGTTCATATCCGGAAAGGACCATAGCACTTATGGGCGGGCACACCATCCGTTCATGACCGGAAGCGGAGGATGGTCATACTTTGCCGTGACCCATTACATGCTCGGGATCCGTCCGGGCTATGACAGGCTCATCATTGATCCGTGCATAAGCTCGGAATGGGAGGGATTTTCCGTAAGGAGAAAATTCCGGAACAGCACATATCTCATTACGGTCAAAAATCCCGGGCATAAGCAGAAGGGCGTAACAAGGCTTACCGTTGACGGTAAGGAGGCTGAGTACGTTCCGGTATTTAACGACGGTGGGGAACACACTGTGGAAGCAGTCATGTAGAAAGGAAAGGCGGCAGGATATGATAAAGTTCGGAACGGGCGGCTGGAGAGCAGTCATAGGAGACGGTTTTACAAAGGAGAACATACAGATACTGGCGCAGGCGCTTTCTTCAAAGATGAAGGCAGAGAAGGCCGACGGCAGGGGGATCGTGATCGGATACGACAGGAGGTTCCTTGCAAAGGAAGCCATGCAGTGGGCGAGCGTCGTCTTTGCGGCAAACAATATAAAGGCGATGCTGATAAACAAATCATGTCCGACACCGCTTGTCATGTATCACGTGATGAACAATGACCTGCCTTACGGAATGATGGTAACGGCAAGCCACAACCCCGCGATATATAACGGCGTCAAGGTCTTCACGGCGGGGGGAAGGGATGCCGATGAAGATCAGACCGCCGATATCGAGAAGTATATTTCTGAGGTCACGCTTCCGGTTTCGGAAGTAAACTATGATGATGCGAAGGCCGAAGGGCTCATAGTGGAATTTTACCCGATCAATGATTACCTCGATGCGATACTTGCCAAGATCAACACGAAGGCAATAAGGGATGCGGGACTTAAGGTCGCGCTCGATCCGATGTACGGCGTCGGCGAGACCGCGATCAAGACGATACTGCTGACGGCAAGGTGCGAAATGGAAGTCATCCACGGCATGCATGACACCCTTTTCGGAGGAAAGCTTCCGGCACCGAACGAGCCTGCGATGCAGCCGCTCAAGACATGCGTCATTGACAACCGCTGCGACATAGGGATAGCGACCGACGGCGATGCCGACAGGATCGGGATAGTCGACGATACGGGGCGGTATCTTTCACCGAATGAGATACTTGTGATGCTGTATTATTATCTGAAAAAATACCGTGGCGAATCCGGCCCCGTAGTCAGGAACCTGTGCACGACGCACATGCTTGATAAGATCGCCGAAAGATACGGCGAGACCTGCTACGAGGTTCCTGTAGGATTCAAACATATCTCCGCAAAGATCACCGAGACCGGCGCGCTGATCGGAGGAGAGTCCTCGGGCGGACTGACGGTCAGGGGACACATAAACGGCAAGGACGGCGTGTATGCCGCGGCGCTCCTCGTTGAGATGCTGGCCGTTACCGGCAGGAGGCTTTCCGAGATACATAACGAGATAAAGGAGGAATTCGGAAGCCTTTATATGGAAGAGTGCAACTGCACGTTCAGGCCGGAAGCAAAGGCCGGGTATGAAAAACGCCTGATGGCCGACCGTGAAGTGCCCGAACTTCCGTATGAAACAGAGAGGGTTTCCTATCTTGACGGATGTAAGGTATACTTTAAGTGCGGAGGATGGGTCTGCACACGATTTTCGGGAACGGAACCGCTGCTTCGGATATTCTGTGAAATGCCGGAGAAGGACCAGGCCGAAGAGGTGTGCAGGATATATAAAGAATATCTGGGCCTGCAGTAAACAATGAAACAGAAAGAAACATTAAAATGGCAAATGATGAGGCTGCTGACTTTCGGATGGATCGTGCCGATAGGCATAATCGCGGTGATCTTCCTGCTGGTGGCCTCAAGGCGTCTTGAGAGGCAGACCTATCTTGCCATCGAGACCTCGATGGAGAAGGCGTCCGAGATATGCGAACTGAGAATGTCCGACTGCATCGCGGCATCACGTGAGGCATCCTACAGGCCGGACATTAGGAACGCTTGGAGCGAATACAGAAAAAACAAAAGGGCGGGGGACCTGTATGAGAGCACGACGGGATTTTTGTCCGAGCAGTATATGTACAACCCGAACTTTGACCTGACGGTACTTATATATAATGAAATGCCGGAAAACGTGTATTATTCCGGAAATGCAACCGGGAGAGGCAGTGCCTCCCGGCTTCGTTATTTTAAGGAAAATGTTCTCGCGAATGCTCTGTCTTTTTCGGAAACGCTTGACACGCAGATAGGATTTTTCAATTCGGACGGCCATATGTACATGATAAGGAATATCGTGAACAGAAGCTTCGAACCTTATGCGGTGCTCATCATGGAACTCAATGAGGAACATATATTTGAGAGCCTTAGGAGCGTATGGGCATATCAGGGTATGAGCGTATGGTACGGCGGAGATGTGATGGCATCGGATGGCAGCACTTCCGGAGACGGACAGATAAACGCATCCCTGCCATCCCCAGGCGCATATATAAATGAACGCGGCCGGGAGGTATACTATCTGCCGCCTTCAAAGGAGCCCAGGTTTGTATATGAAGTAAGCCTTGACAGACAGACCATAAATGTAGAGAAGAACTATATAATGGCAGCGTTCTTCTGGCTGCTCGCATTTCTCATTCCGCTCGTGGCGGCGGTATTTTATTTCCTGCAGAAAAATGTCAGCCTTCCGATCTCGACACTTACCGACGCTTCGATGCGGATAGCGGACGGCAATTACGGTACGAAAGTCGATGAGGAATACGAAAACAGAAAGGGCGAGATCGGACATCTGGCAAGGAACTTCAATATCATGTCCGACAAGCTCCACGAACAGTTTGACAGGATCTTTGTTGAAGAGATCGCGCTGCGCGACGCTAACATCCATGCACTTCAGTCGCAGATAAATCCGCATTTTCTCAACAATACTCTCGAGATCATAAACTGGGAGGCGAGGATGAACGGGGATGAGAAAGTCAGCCGGATGATCGAAGCGCTTTCCACTATGATGTCGGCAACGATGGACCGGAAGCATCAGTCGCTCATCAGCCTGTCCGAGGAAATGGAATATGTCCATGCATACATATATATAATCGAATGCCGTTACCGGGACCGCTTCTCCTATGAGGAAGAAATAGATGAGAGCCTTTTGGGCGTTAAGGTTCCGAGGCTCATCATACAGCCGGTCATCGAGAACGCCGTCACGTACTGCAGCGACAAGGAAGACGGAAGGCGCGTTCGGCTAAAGATCGAGGGCAGTGCAGCAGAGGGGCATATCGATATGAGGATCAGCATAATCAATCCCGGCGAACCTTCCGATGAAGACTGGGAAAAGATCCATGAACTCTTAGACAGCAGCGATGAGTTTGAACCGCTTGAGGAGCGGGCGGTGCGAATAGGGATACGAAACGTCAACAGAAGGCTTAGGATCTTTTACGGAAAGGACAGCGGCCTTTCGATCACAACGGACGGAGAAGGAAATACCGTGTCTGCAATTATTGTCAAAAAATAACAAAATCTGCAATCCCGAAGAGGCAGCAAATTATATATCATGATCATGTAAACTAAAGATCATGTTGACGGGAAACCGTCTGCGGAAGGGAGATTGGTATGAAAATGAAAAAGTTTGCAGCACTTATACTTGGTATTACGATGACGGCAGTTCTTGCCGGATGCGGTGTCCAGGGAGCAGCTCCTGCAGCACCCGCAGCCCCTGCCGAAGAGCCTGCCGAGGAGACGGCAGAAGAGACAAGCGAACCTGCAGGTGGAGTTGAGATAACGGTAACGACAACGTTCGCAGGTGAAGACACGAACGCACAGAACTACAAGGATTCCGTAGCCGCATGGGAGGCGAAGACGGGAAACAAGGTCAGCGACACATCAGCAACGAGTGATGAGACGTTCAAGACAAGGGTTATCACGGACTTTGAAGTAGGATCGGAACCCGATGTTCTTTTCTTCTTTAACGGAGCTGACGCGAATGATTTTGTAAACGCGGGCAAGGTTGTTTCGATAGATGATATCCGCGCCGAGTTCCCCGAATATGCATCAAACATGAATGATGACCTTATAGCGGCTTCTCCCGCTGACGGCGTCAAGTATGCAGTTCCCGTAAACGGATACTGGGAAGCAATGTTTGTTAACACAAAGGTCCTTGACGAGGCAGGCGTTGCAATGCCCGGTGCCGACTATACATGGGACCAGTTCATAGCAGACTGCGATAAGATCAAGGCAGCAGGATATACCCCGATCGCTGCCGCTCTCGGAAACATTCCTCATTACTGGTGGGAGTTCTGCATATTCAATCAGCAGACCCCCGAGAACCATCTGGACATTCCGCAAAGTGCAACGGATGCAACGGGAGCACAGTGGGTAGCCGGACTTAATGATATCAAGGATCTTTATGAGAAAGGATTTTTCCCGGACAACACGCTGTCTGCAACAGATGATGAGACATTCGCAATGTTCACGGACGACAAGGCTGCATTCCTGCTTGACGGTTCATGGAAAGTCGGCGGCATCGTAGGCGCATGCCAGTCGGATCCCGACGATCCTTCAACGCTCGATGCGGACAAAGTCGCACACTTTGATGTTACTTACTTCCCTTCAAAGGGCAACCGCAAGACGACCGATCTTGTAGGCGGACTGTCAATGGGTTACTATATCACGACAAAAGCATGGGAAGATCCTGACAGGAAGGCGGCAGCAGTCAGCTTCGTTGAACATATGACGAGCGATGAGGTTGTTCCCTTGTTTGCACAGCATACCGCTTCTGCACTCAAGAATGCGCCCAAGGTTGATGAGAGCAAGTTCAATCCTCTTCAGGTCAAGGCAATGGATATGATGAGCGGCGTTACGAGCCTCACCGGAGCCGTACAGGATCTGTTCAACGGCGACTGCAGGGTATCAACATTTGACGGAATGCCGGATATCGTTGAAGGAAACGTAGATGCAGCTGATGCGGTACAGGAAGGTATAGATGTCTACAAGGAGACGATCGAATAAGATTTAAGCCTTTGTTATGGCCGGTGGGAAGCTGCAAAAAGCGACCCGCCGGTCATTTTATAAAAGGGGGTTGGCATGTCAAACATTTATAAAAACAGAAAATACATCATACTTTTCCTGCTCCCGGCATTCATATTTCTGACAGTGTATCTGTATTATCCGTTCTTCCTGAACATCTTCAGCAGCTTCAGGTCGATAAGGACGCTCGGAACATACGGCAAAAAATGGAATGAACCCTGGAACGAGAACTACGTTAAGCTGATAACTGATCCGGTCGTTCGGACTTCACTTGTAAATACGCTGTACATGATGATCGCAACGATCCTCGGCCAGGTCGGGATAGCGCTCGTTCTTGCGCTGCTTGTCGACAACATAAGCAAGGGGACGCAGTTCTTCCGCACGGTTTATTTCTTCCCAATCGTGATATCGGCTACCGCGCTGGGCCTTCTGTTCAACCTGATATTTTTGTATGACAAGGGAATGCTGAACCAGTTCCTCGAATTCATGGGAAAGCGCGATCTTACCGACTGGAAAAATGAATCCCACGCGCTTGCGACGATGATGCTTCCGGTTGTGTGGCAGTATGTCGGATTTTATTTTGTCATACTCGAGACGGGACTCAACAATATTTCCGAGGAGCTTTATGAGTCGGCGGCGATCGACGGCGCGACAAGGCTTCAGCGCGTCATGTACATTTCGATCCCGATGCTTAGGAATGTCATATGCACGTGCCTTACGCTTGGCGTGACGGGTGCGCTAAAAGTATTCGACCTTCCTTGGACCATGTTCCCGAAGGGGATGCCCCTCAAGCAGACGTTCCTTACCGGAACATATATGTACTACCAGACGATGGAAGCCAAAAACGTGGACTACGGCTCGACGCTTGCGATACTGATCGTTGTCCTCGGAGTCATATTATCGAGAGTGACACGCAGGATCTTTAAGGAAAGTGAGGACCTCTGATCATGAAGAGAAATAAAGCGGGCCTTGCTGCCCTTTACGTGATACTCGGCCTGTGGGCCGCAACGACGATATATCCGCTGTTCTGGGTCATTGAAAATTCCTTTAAGGTAAAGGATAAGATACTGAAGCAGAGCTTTGCCCTTCCGATAGGGGACATGTTCACGCTCGCAAACTACCGCAGGGCATTTGACAGGCTGTCCATAGGGCGCGCGTACACGAACAGCATATGCATCTCATCCTGTGTGACGGTCGGAGTCATGCTGCTCGCAGGGCTTGCGGCCTTTGCGCTCGTGAGGTTTGATTTTAAACTTAAGAAGCTGTGTTATACTATGGTCATAGCGGCCATGATGTTCCCGGTATTTTCGACGATAATACCCGTGTACACGATGGAGACGACATGGCATATAACGAACACGTCGAGCTGGGCGCTCAACATGCTGTCGGTCATACTTCCGCAGATAGCCGGAAATATAAGCTTTGCGATAATCGTGCTGATGGGATTTGTCCAGTCGCTTCCGCTTGAACTTGAGGAGGCGGCGCATCTTGAGGGGGCATCCATCCCGCAGATATATGCGCGCATAGTCGTGCCGCTCGGAAAACCTTCATTCGTTACCGTAGCTATTTTCTCCTTCCTCTGGAGCTACAATGACCTGTTCACGCAGATGTTCTTCTTAAGAAGACCGGAGATGCAGGCGATAACGAGGCTTCTTAACGAACTGTCGTCAAAGGAAGGGACCAACTACGGCCTGATGGCTTCTGCTGTAACGCTCGTCATCATACCTGTCGTGGTCGTGTATATTTTCCTCCAGAAGTACATCATCAAGGGCATGACGGCCGGTGCCATAAAAGGCTAGGCCGCCGATGGAGAAATCGTATGTATAAGGTCGTTATCGTAGATGATGAACCGCTGATCGCGGAAGGACTGAAAAAGATCGTTGACTGGGACAGCTGCGGCTGTGTCGTGGTAGGCACCGCATCATCGGGGAAAGAAGGCCTTGAACTTGTAAGGTCCTGCAGCCCTGACATTCTTTTTACAGATATCAGGATGCCCGGCATGGACGGCCTTACGATGGTCGCGGCCCTTCGGTCGGAATATGAAGACCTTCAGGTGATAATACTGACCGGATACAGGGATTTTGAATATGCACGTGAGGCGCTAAAGCTCGGAGTGCACCGCTTTCTTGTCAAGCCCTCGAAGATGAACGAGCTCGAGGAGGCGCTCCAATCCGTCGTAAAAAAACTTGCGGATTCAAAGGTTTCCGGAGCCGATGAGGAAGCCACCGACAGGGCATGCGCAAACAATTTTATAGTCAATCAGGCGATAGCATATATCGAGGCACATTACCGGGAGAAGCTTCAGCTTACCGATGTCGCATCGGCCGTCTACGTGAGCCACTGGCATCTGAGCAAGCTCCTGAATGGAACGGGAAAGAGCTTTTCGGACATACTTAACGAGGTCCGGATAAGAAACGCAAGGCAGCTCATGGAAGATGCTTCGCTTCATATAGCCGATATAGCGGAGAAAGTCGGATTTGCAGATACTGCCCACTTCTCGAGGGTGTTTAAAAAGATAGTCGGAATGTCCGCGAATGAATACAGAAACAGCGCGATGAGATAGGATACATATGATAATAAATAATGCCGAGGTCTATATAAAGGATTTTGCATTCGCAAAGAAGAACATACGCATTGACAACGGGATCTATGAGAAGATAAGTGATGATCCGGTAAGCCCACTGCCCGGCGAGGAGGTTATCGATGCTACGGGAATGAGGCTGATCCCGGGACTTTCCGACATACATTTTCACGGCGCGTCAGGGCATGACCTGTGCGACGGAACGGATGAGGCCATAGCGGCAATTGCGAGATACGAAAAAAGCAGGGGCGTTATGAACATCTGCCCGGCAACGATGACGCTTTCGGCCGGAAGGCTTAAAGAAATATGCCGGACGGCAGCCGCCCACAGGGGATGTGCCGATGAGGCTCGCCTGATCGGGATCAATCTTGAGGGCCCGTTCATATCACCGGATAAGGTGGGAGCCCAGAATCCCGAACACGTCATAAAGCCCGACGCAGAAATCCTTGAAATCCTCATCGACGCATCGGATGGACTTGCAAGGCTTGTCACCATCGCCCCGGAAGCGGAGGGTGCGGCAAGCTGCATAGAGAAGCTCTCAGGCAGGATCCATTTTTCCGTCGGCCATACTTGTGCAGACTATGAACAGGCCATGGAAGGTTTCCGGTGCGGTGCGGACCATGTGACGCACCTTTATAATGCGATGCCTCCGTTTGCGCACCGCGATCCCGGAGTTATCGGAGCCGCCGCGGATTCACCCGGCGTATATGCAGAGATCATATGTGATGGCGTTCACGTCCATCCGTCAGCGGTAAGGGCGGCGTTTAAGATGTTCGGAGCTGACAGGATCGTTCTTGTCAGCGACAGCATGAGGGCATGCGGTATGCCCGACGGTGATTACGAACTCGGAGGAATGCCAGTCGTAAAGCGCGGCAGGCAGGCAAGGCAGCCCGGCGGCACCCTTGCGGGGAGCGTCACGGACCTCTACGCATGCATGACGGAAGCGATAGCCATGGGCATTCCCGAGGCAGACGCCGTAAGGGCCGCCGCATATAATCCGCTGGCATCGATCGGACTTCAGGATATCTATGACGTTATCGATGAAGGGCGGAATGCCCGCGCACTTCTTGCAGGCCCCGACTGGAAACTGATAAGGACCTTCGGATGACTCCGTCCCCCGGGTCCATTTTAAGTGACAATTCTCCGAATAGGTGGTATGGTCTTATGGTAGATAATTGTTGCGGGAGGTTGGAACATGGCCAAGCTTTGGTACAGATACGGAGCCATGGGCTGCTCAAAGACAGCCAACGCGCTCATGGTCGCTTTCAATTACGAGGAAAAAGGACTGAAGCCTCTTGTCCTGAAGCCGAGGCTCGAGAACAGGGACGGAGAGAAGATCATAAAGAGCAGGATAGGACTGTCGAGGGAATGCGGCTTTGTCGAGGATTACCTTGACGGCACGCTCGACGAGGTCCTTGAAAAGACGAAGGAATATGACTGCATCATAATAGATGAGGTGCAGTTCTGCACGATAGAAGAGATCGGCGTGCTCCACAAGATCGTCGATGCGAACAACATCCCGGTCATATGCTACGGCCTTAGGGATGATTTTCTGCTGAACCCGTTTCCGGCATCCAAGGAACTGTGTGCGGTCGCGGACAAGATCGAAGAGCTCAAGACTGTCTGCTGGTGCGGACAGGGGGCGACATGCAACGCAAGGATCGACGCCGACGGCAATATAGTCCGCAAAGGCGACCAGATAGATCTCGGCGGAAATGACAGATACGTTTCGCTTTGCAGGAAGCATTACTTCAGCGGCCAGACAAGGCCGGAGGTAAAATGAGCTTCACTGTTCCTCATCGATCGTAATGTTTATCTCAGAATCCCCATCATCATCACTAAACCGGTTATAGTAGTTCATGGCCTTGTTGATACGCTTTGCAAGGCTCTGATAGTTCTCGCCGTAAAATTCGGGATAGAGCGAGCCCATGTACCTGTCTGCGGCTTTCCCGGAATCGGCTATGCATCTTTCGAAGCCCGCGGTAAACTCCGCAGCGGCGGTGTAGGGATCGTCTGTTTCCTTAAGAAGGTCATCGAGGCGGCATGCTATGGGGTCGGCACCTGAAAGTTCATAGACCGCAAATGCAATCTGCCCTTCGGCAGAGCCCCAGTTCATTCCGTGCTCCCTGCAGAAATCCTTGAGGTGCTGCTGCCTGTCGCCGACATCGGTCCACTGGAACAGGCCGTAGGCACCGTTCGTTTCATTTACGACCGTTGGGTCAAAATCAGGGGACTCCACGGCTATGTTTCCCATCATCCCGCATGCCCCTGCGGGTGAGTATCCGGCCTCGGTAAGGCTCTCAAATACGAGAAGCTCCTTTTCCTCAAGCGGTATGTCATCGGGTACATCTATAGTAAGCGTGATGATGCGCGGTTCTTTTGCGGGCACTTCCTCATGCCCTTCGGCATATGCCGCGGCAATGATGAGAACGGTGGCGGCGGCAAGTCCGAGGATGAGCATAACGGTCTTTATGTTTCGTTTTAACAGTTCAGGCACCTTCCTTATATCCATGGAAAAGATTATATCAGATTTCCCGCCCTGTGTTCGGACAGAAACATATTTTGTATGATCCGGGAAAATAAGAAAATCACATAAACCGGAAAAATAATAAAAAAATCACATGGAAGGGGTTGAGTAATCCCGGGGAGGGTACGATATATAGTATAGAGACAGATAATAAATAATTCTTTTTCATTAATAACCCTCCCTTAGATCAGGAAACCGGCAGACATGCCGGTTTCTCAGACTGTAGACAAAGTGGGTGTGAAACTCTTGGTTTTCCACCCGCTTTTCTTATTTTCGCATAATTTTATCATGCGGCCATAAAACAATGAGAAAACGGTCGGTTATCTGGTTCTGTTATTCCTCTTCTATGTAGT
>JAILRP010000078.1 GCA_024698075.1 Lachnospiraceae bacterium | reverse complement strand
GGATAAGCTCCGCAGCTCTCTCATTTGGAAACTCATATATCCCTTCAGGCTGCTGTGGAGCCATACGAAAAACATCATTGTGCGCATCAGAAGATACGGCAGCATTTCCAACCTGAAAAAGAAGATAGAGAGCAAGATCATTGAGATTAAGGCGTACAAGAGCTACGGCACGCTCTCCCTGCCGTCGCACGAGGAGGCCGAGGCACAGAGGAACACGGCTTTTGACCGGGATATCACCTTCAGCATACTGGTGCCTCTTTATAATACTCCCGAAAGATTCCTCCGGGAGATGATAGATTCGGTCATTGCCCAGACATACGGCAAATGGGAGCTCTGCCTCGCGGACGGATCCGACAGCGCCCATTCATACGTCGGTGATGTTGTAAGATCATATAACGATGAGCGGATCAGGTATGAAAAGCTCACCGAGAATCTCGGGATATCGGGCAACACGAACAGATGCTTCGACATGGCATCGGGCGACTATTACGGACTGTTTGACCATGATGACGTTCTGCATCCGACGGTGCTTTATGAATACATGAAAGTCATATGCGCTGAGGATGCGGACTATATATACTGCGATGAAACGACTTTTTCGGGCCGGTCGATAGACCACATGATCACTCTCCATTTCAAGCCTGATTTTGCCCCGGACAACCTTCGGGCAAACAATTATATATGCCATTTTTCGGTGTTTTCAAAGGAACTCGTGGATAAATGCGGGAAATTCCGGAGTGAATTCGACGGAAGCCAGGACCACGACATGATACTGCGCCTGACGCGGGAAGCAAAGCATATCGTTCATGTGCCGAAGATACTTTACTATTGGCGTTCACATGCCCAGTCGGTGGCGGCAGACATAAACGCCAAGAGCTATGCGATAGATGCCGCAAAGGGCGCCGTTGCCGCACACCTTAAGGCATGCGGGTTTAAGGATTTCAGGATCGAGAGCACAAGGGCGTTCGAGACGATCTTCCGCATAAGGTACGCGCTGACGAGCGAACCGCTCGTATCGATAGTAATACCGAACAGGGACCATTATGAGGACCTTTCCAGGTGCATAGAATCGATCATGGACAAAAGCTCATATGAGAATTATGAGCTCATCATAGTCGAGAACAGTTCCGAGACCGATGAGATACGGGATTATTATGAAACGCTTAAGAAGCATCCGCATATCAAGGTGGTCGAATATGAAGGCGAATTTAATTATTCTGCCGTAAATAACCTCGGAGTGAGCGCATCTTCGGGAGAATATATACTGCTCCTTAACAATGATACCGAGGTCATAACGCGGAACTGGATCGAGGAGCTTCTCATGTATGCCCAGAGGCAGGATGTGGGGGCGGTCGGATGCATGCTGTATTATCCCGACTATACGATCCAGCACGCCGGGATAGTGCTCGGAATGGGTGCCCACAGGACGGCCGGGCATTCACATTATAAGCTGGAAAAGGAAAATCTCGGGTACATGGGGAGGCTCTGCTATGCCCAGAACGTCTCTGCGGTCACGGGTGCCTGCCTGATGGTAAGAAGATCGCTGTTTGAAGAAGCCGGCGGACTGTCTGAGGATCTTGCGGTCGCACTTAACGATGTGGATTTCTGCCTGAAGCTTAGGAAGAAGGGGCTTCTTAACGTGTTCACGCCGTTTGCGGAGCTGTTTCATTATGAATCCGCTTCAAGGGGCAGTGACGCCGGAGAGGGTTCCGACCCCGAAAAAGCCAAAAGGTATGAGAGGGAATGTGCACTTTTCCGGGAGAGGTGGAAAGCCGAACTTGAAGCCGGGGATCCTTATTTTAACCCCAATTTTTCTCTGGATCATTCCAATTATGTTCTTGCAGGAAATAAAAAAAGCATGGTTGAATAAATTTACGAGGAGGTAGAAAATGGATTACTTTCAGCAGTACAGGTATTGGTGCGAGGATGAATACTTTGATGATTCGACGAGGGCGGAGCTTGCCGCTATAAAGGATGATGACGCCCAGATCCAGGACAGGTTCTATAAGGATCTTGAATTCGGGACCGGAGGCCTGCGCGGCGTGATAGGCGCCGGCACGAACAGGATGAACATCTATACCGTGCGCAGGGCAACCCAGGGACTGGCAAATTACATCATAAAGCAGAACGCAAAGGATAAAGGCGTGGCGATCGCGTATGATTCGAGGAGGATGTCCCCTCAGTTTGCCGATGAGGCAGCGCTGTGCCTCAATGCGAACGGGATCAAGGCCTATGTGTTTGAGAGCCTGCGGCCGACGCCGGAGCTGTCGTTTGCGGTAAGGACACTCGGATGCACCGCGGGAATAGTCGTCACCGCCAGCCATAACCCTCCCGAATACAACGGATACAAGGTTTACTGGGAAGACGGCGCACAGGTCACATCACCTCGTGATAAGGATATCATCTCGGAAGTGCTCGCGGTCACGGATTATAATGATGTAAAGACGATGAGCAAGGAAGAGGCGATCGCGGATAGGCTTTATAACGTTATCGGATCCGAGATCGATGACAAGTACATGGCCGAGCTCAAAAAGCAGATAATCCATCCCGAGATCATAAAGGCCGAATCCGATTCGATCAGGATCGTCTACACCCCGTTCCACGGGACAGGAAACATCCCTGTCAGAAGGATACTGTCAGAGCTCGGTTTCAAGAACGTGTATGTAGTTCCCGAGCAGGAACTGCCCGATCCTGATTTTACAACGCTTGAATACCCGAACCCGGAAGATCCCAAGGCCTTCACATTGGCGCTGAAGCTCGCAAAGGAAAAGGATGCGGACATAGTTCTTGCCACGGATCCCGATGCGGACCGCCTCGGCATATATGCGAAAGATGCCGAGACCGGAGAGTATATCCCGTTTACGGGCAATATGTCGGGAATGTTGATCGCCGAATACATATTAAGGGAAAAGAAGGCGATGGGTACCCTTCCGGCGAACGCCGCCCTTATCAAAACAATAGTTACGACAAATCTTGCGGACGCCATAACAGATGCATACGGCGTGAAGCTTATAGAGGTGCTTACCGGATTTAAGTATATAGGTGAGCAGATCAAGCTTTTCGAGCAGAATCACGAACATGAATACGTATTCGGGCTTGAGGAGAGCTACGGCTGCCTTGCAGGCACCCACGCCCGCGATAAGGATGCGGTCGTCGCGGTCATGTGCCTTTGCGAAGTGGCTGCTTGGTGCAAGCACAACGGCATTACCGTATGGGATCAGATGCAGAAGATATACAGGGAATACGGATTCTATATGGAAGGCATCCATACGATCACATTAAAGGGAATAGACGGTGCGGCCCAGATCCAGTCGATGATGGACAGGCTCCGCGCCAACCCTCCGAAGGAATTTGACGGACTGAAGGTTCTCAAGTTCCGTGATTACAAGAAGGATACGGTCACGGACCTTGCGACCGGAGAAGTTACTCCTACGGGACTTCCCGAATCGAACGTTCTGTATTTTGATATCGAAAATGACAGCTGGTGCTGTGCAAGGCCTTCGGGAACAGAGCCCAAGATCAAGTTCTATATGGGAATAAAGGGCCGTAACATGGAAGACGCAAGATCAAAGCTTGAGAGCTTCAAAGATGCAGTCGTTAATGTACTTGAAGGATAACAGGATCGTAAAGGCGGCGTTCATCGCCGCCCTTGCGGCTCTTGCAGCGATATCGGTGTTTCAGGGCATAAAAAACGCCATGGCCTTTTCGCAGGACCTTCAGTGGGATGCGGCCAAGGCATTGGCAATGCGCCTTGATCCTTACGAACTGTCACGCAGTCCCGGGGAAGCGTCCCGGTATCCCGAACTGGCCGGATTTTACGAGCTGTTCACGGATAAGGGGCTTAAGCAGGATATGGAGGCAAACCAGTTTCCGTCACTCCTTGCGCTCCTCCTGCCGCTGACTTTTCTTCCGCCGTACGCCGCAAGGCTTGTGTGGACAACATGCAGCCTTCTGTTTACGGCCGGCATAGTCTTCCTGCTAAAAAGAACGTTCTTTGAAGAGACAGGGAGATATGCTTATGCGGCGATAACGCTCCTGATGCTGGCGGGCACTCCGTACAGGAATCAGATAGGGGTGGGACAGCACACGCTGTTTTCGTTCTTTTTCTTCATGCTCGCCGTTTATATAGACAGGAGGATGGAGAAAGGCATCTCATGCGTGCTCATTTCACTTTGCCTGTTCGTGTCATACTTCAAGTATACGCTGACGGGAGTGCTGGCCCTCTATTTTGTTTACAGGAAGAGATACAAAGAGCTTATCATATCCGTTCTGGCACATGTCCTGCTGACCATGGCGGCATCTGCCTGGATCGGAAAGAGCTTTCTGTATATGATAACCGCGCCCCTTGGCGTGGCGTCGGCCCTTTCGTCTTCGGGAGGGATCGATTTCGGGACTTTTCTCGGAAGGGCATGGCCGATGGCCGCCGCAGCAGTGCTTGCGGTGCTCCTGTTCATGGCCGTAAAGCTTCCGGAGAACATGGAGGGAGCGTTTTTTGCGGTACTGACCCTGTGGTCCCTCGTGCTTGTTTACCACAGGACCTATGATATGTTCGTTCTTACCGCGGCTTCGGCCTTCTTCTGTAAAAAATACACGAGCGAGAAGGTGCGGCTGATCCTGTTCATATGGTATGCCCTGTTGATATTAACTGCATACTTTATCCTCAGGATTTTTTCCGAAAATTCGGAATCTATGATCGCATTCGGCATGATTTATTATTCTTTTGCCGCAGCGGTCACTTATTTCACATATAAAGGTGTTCCGGAGAGATACGATGAAAGATAAACATAAAGGACTGATCGCGCAGATACTGAAGTTCGGAGTTGTGGGCGGACTGTCGTTCCTGATAGATTTCGTGATCACGATGATCGTTTCCGCCATATGCCGCGCCTTAGGCATGGAAGTGGCAGGCTCCGCAACCGTAGGCGG
>JAILRP010000072.1 GCA_024698075.1 Lachnospiraceae bacterium | reverse complement strand
TATCCGTCCCACAGGGCGTAAACATAAAGGCGTGACCTGTGTCTCTCGGTCTTAATGACAAATGATCCGTCATCAGCGACCTCAGCCTCCTGCCTTCCGGAATCGTCACCCTCAAACTCATATTCATATCCGCCGAACACCCTGTCTCCGACAACTGTTGTCTCAGGTGCCAGAAGGCGTACGGTGGAGCCGTATGTGTAGCTTGTCTTAAACTTGTTGGGATTGTCTATCCCAAGGAAGCTTTCCTCGTCATATTCGATCGGATAGGTGATTGCCGGAGGGGGCACATCCGGTTCCGATGTATCAAAGAATTCATCCGTCAGCGGCCCTGCTATCTCCTCGGCCCATCCGTCTTCGGAATCTGCGTCATCCCCGTCATAAAATTCGTCAACCGTAATGTCTTCCGGCTGTCCGTCGGTGTATTCTGCTGCGCCGACAGCCATAACATTGCTGTCAAAAAAGGCAAGCATGACGGCAAGCGAAAACGCAATAAACCTAATCTTCTTCTTTCTGATCGTATCCATTTTTTTCATCGCCTCTTTCCAGATTTTTTATATCCTGCTGAATATTTATCCAGTATGAACATCAGCGCGAGCAGTGTCGCCGCCTGAGCCCTGTACGTAAAAAAATAATGCTTGTACGAATGATTGTGAAGCACTATATATCTGATATACGGCACGGTCCCGACACACAGATATATGAGAACGGCCCGTATGTCTGCCTGCCTGCCGCCTCCATACACATACAGCCTCCATATGGCCGCAATGACCGCGGCTGCCACTATCATGATGCCGGCAGTTCCGTACTCGAGCGGGAAGATCACCCTTACATTCCGAACAAGCGCAGCTGCCATTACGACTAATGACGGCAGGCCGTTTATGTCCCCATCGAGCTTATCGGCAATATTTGCCGTAACATATGGGGCCACGTCCTTCTGAAGTATCATATGCGCAAGCATCCATTTGGAAACCCACATAAGTGAAAATCCCAGGAGCCACGATACCGCCGATCCTGCCGCAAGCACTATGTCCGATCTGTCGGCGCGGCGCTTTTGCATCCTGATATAAAGGATGAGCAACAGCGGTGCCGTAAGCGTGACCGTTTCCGTCGTAAGGAAATCAAGATAGCAGGCAACGACTCCGCTTGCGAGAAACAATACCGGGACATATACGTCCTTGTTCCTGACCGTGAGCATCACAGCTGCCGCCGAGGCCGCGAGCATTACAACGAACATCCATGTATATTCAAGAGAGAACGGCACAAACCAGATAGCAACACCTGTAAGTGCGACCATAACAGCGAGCGCGGCATACCGGTATCCGTTCCTAACCAGCAGGAATACCAGAACTGCCAGAAGAACTGCTATCACAACGGCCTGAAAGATATACATCCCCCTTATGTCGGTAAACAGGTGCATCAGCCGGACGATGGCCGCCGATCCGTGCCAGTATCTCATATACTGCTTGTTGGCGGGAAGATCTTTCTCCATCGACTCGTAGAAGTTCGTGGTCTCAAAATAATCGATGTTTTCGTAAAACGATGCCTCCATGACGGAAGATAAAGGCCTGGAGCCGTCAAAATGATACGCGATGTTAAGAAGGATCGCATCGGCATACCTGTCTATCCTGCTCCCGCCGCTATAGCCGACCATTCGGAAGTAATCATCCGTCTCATGAAGATATCTGCCTGATTCTACCATATTCTGTTTTAAATGTCTATTGGGAATCAACGCCGATGCCACAAGAAGAAGTGTCAGGACACAGACCAGCCCCAGAAACACCCCAATATATAGACAGGCTTTTTTGATGATCTTCAACCTTTTTTCAGTTCCTCTATCTCATCATAGATAAGCTCGTTGGTGACTTTGATGTATGTGCCTTTCATGCCGGAAGACCTCGATACTATAACGCCCGCGCTCTCAAGCTTTCTTAAGGCATTTACTATGACTGAGCGTGTGATGCCTTCCCTGTCCGCGATCCGGCTGGCAACGAGTATCCCCTCGAGCCCCGACAGTTCCTCGAAGATATGGACGACGGCATCCGTCTCAGATGCGGAAAGCGTAGAAAGCGCAGCCTGTACTCCCTGCGCGCGCCTGTCCTCCTCGGCAGACTCTTCGGACACCGAGCGCACCATTTCAAGCCCGACGACCGTAGCGCCGTATTCCGTAAGGATTATGTCTTCTATCGAGTATGCATCGTCATCATGGGGTTTGTAGATAACAAGCGTGCCATATCGCTGGCCCGCGATGTTTATAGGCGTTATTATCGCCTGGTATTTTCTGCTTATCTCCTCTGAAAATCCCAGGGTCTCAAGGTTGACGCTCTCCTTCGTGGACAGAATGTCGACAAGCCTGTCGTTGAGCCTCGGGTTAATGAACTGGGAAACCTTAAGGGAGCCCGGCTCCTCTATCGGATCGAACGCAGAGCTGTTGGACATGCCGAGCAGCTTTCCCTTGCGGGACAGCACGAGCACGTTCGAGGAAAGAACAGACCTCATCGCGTCGCATATGTCATTGAACACGACTTTTCCGCTGTTCTTCCTGTGGAGTATGGAATTGATCTTGCGCGTGTCATCTAGCAGCCTGACTGAACTCATTCAATTCCTCCCGCCGGAATATCCTGCAAATGTTTACACTCCTCATTCATGCACATGAGCTTATTACCCTTGCGGACCATGAGGCTTCCGCATTTTTCGCACTTCACGTTGACGGGCTTCTGCCATGACATGAACGTGCATTCGGCCCCGGATTCGCATCCGTAGAACCTGCGCCCCTTCTTGGTCTTGCGCGCGACTATGTCCTTTCCGCAGACGGGACAGGGGATGCCTATCTTCTCAAGATAAGGCTTTGTGTTGCGGCACTCCGGGAATCCCGGGCAGGCAAGGAACTTGCCGTGCGGCCCGTATTTTATGACCATCATGCGCCCGCACTGGTCGCACTTGACATCCGATACCTCATCCCTTATCTCAACCTTTGCAAGCTCGGCCTCGGCCTTCTTGACGGCCTCCTCAAGGTCGGGATAGAAGTTCCTGACTATGGTCTTCCAGTTTATCTCGCCTTCCTCAACGTTGTCGAGGAGCATTTCAAGATTGGCGGTAAAGCGCACATCCACGATGCTCGGGAATGCCTCGACCATTATCCTGTTGACGGCTTCGCCCATCTCGGTGACAAAGAGGTTCTTGTCTTCCTTAACGACATACCTTCTGGCGATGATCGTCGTGATCGTGGGCGCATATGTGCTGGGCCTTCCTATCCCCTGCTCCTCAAGCGCCTTGACGAGAGAGCTCTCGGTAAAGTGCGGCGGTGCCTGTGTGAAATGCTGTTTGGCATCGATATCCTCAAGTGTGAGCTTCATGCCGCACTTAAGGTCGGTAAGCACGATGTTGTCGCCGGACTCCTTGTCGTCCGAATCCGTATATACCTTCAGGAAACCGTCGAACAGGCACTTGGATGCTGCTACCGTGAACCTGTATTCCCCGGCTCCGATCTTAACGTTTGTCGTCTCATACCTCGGGCCGTTCATGCGGCAGGCCGCATATCTGTTCCATATGAGCGTGTACAGGCGGAGCTGGTCCCTTGAGAGCGAATCGCGTACAGATGACGGTGTCCTCGTGATCTCGGTGGGACGTATTGCCTCGTGTGCATCCTGTATCTTCTTGCCGGATTTTGCCTTCTGCTCTCCGGCATCTTCCCTTGCATAGCCGCTGCCGTAGTTTTCCGTAATGTATTCCTTTGCAGCCGCAACAGCCTCGTCGGCGATCCTCGTGCTGTCGGTACGGAGGTAAGTGATAAGGCCCACTGTGCCCTCACCCTTTATGTCGACGCCCTCGTAGAGCTGCTGTGCGATCCGCATCGTCTTCTGCGTGGAGAAATTGAGGACCTTGCCCGCCTCCTGCTGGAGCGTGCTCGTGATGAACGGCATGGGCGGCCTGCGGGTCCTCTCGCCCTTTTTGACTTCAAGTATCTCAAAGGATGCCTTCTTTACGGCATCAACGATCTTCTGCTTTTCCTTCTCGGACGAAATGGCGATCTTTCCGTTCTCGTCTCCGGCAAAATGCGCAATAAGGGGCTTCTTTTCGCCCTTTGCTAAAAGCTCGGCATCTACCGTCCAGTATTCTTCGGGAATGAACGCGGATATCTCGTCCTCCCTCTCGCATATGAGGCGGAGCGCAACGGACTGCACCCTTCCTGCGGAAAGTCCCCTCTTGACCTTAGCCCAGAGCACCGGGGATATCGTATATCCCACCATCCTGTCAAGGACACGGCGTGCCTGCTGCGCGTCGACAAGATCCATGTCGATCTCGCGCGGATGCTTCAGGGATTCCTTGACCGCATTCTTCGTGATCTCGTTGAAGGTTATCCTGTATACCTTCTTGTCCTCAAGCTTCAGCGCATATGTAAGATGCCAGCTGATAGCTTCCCCCTCGCGGTCAGGGTCGGTCGCAAGGTATATCTTTTCGGCCTTTTTGGCCTCCTTGCGGAGCGACGCTATAAGGTCGCCTTTTCCCCTTATGGTTATGTATTTAGGTTCAAAATCATTGTCGGGGCTTACGCCGATCTGGCTCTTGGGCAGATCGCGCACATGTCCCATCGAAGCCATCACCTCATAATTGGCTCCGAGAAATTTCTTGATAGTCTTTACCTTTGCAGGCGACTCAACTATGACAAGATACTTCGCCATCTTTACACTCCCTTTTCGGATTTCTTCTTATTAAAGCGTTGACTACTATACAATAATTTTTCGGGGATATCAAGGGAAATTTTCAGAATATTTGACGTTACAGGCGGTCCACGCAGCTGCTCTTTCCTTCGTAGTCAGAGCCTGTCTCGGAGCGGAACCGTGCCGCGTATCTTTCGGGACTGTCCATAACGTCAGCCATGGTATAGAAGGCCCCCAGCACCATGTGGGGGCCGTTGTATTTGAGTGCGAACTTGCCTTCATCGAGCGCGGCCTTGAACCTGTCTATCTGCCAGATGAGAATATCTGCGGGCGTGATCCCGCTGACAGAAAGCTCACAGAGAAAATCACCGTGCTGTCTGTAGTAGTCAAATTCCTTCAGTATCTCGGGATATGCGCTTATCCTGTCCCAGAAAGCCTCGAGGACCCCGTCCTCTTCATTGGCCTCGGTGCACAGCCTTTTTGCATATCCGTACAGTTCTTCCATGTCCATATCTACCACCGGACCATCGACTCCATAATGTCAGAGAGCGTGGGCGCGCCGCACATCTTCATCGCGTCGGCAAGCTCCGCGCCTATCTTCTCGGTATAAAGCTTTACGCCTTCCTCAGCTCCGCCGTATACGGCAGTGACATAAGGACGCGCGATGACAACGGCGTCAGCTCCGAGCGCGAGCGCCTTGAACACATCAACTCCGCTCCTTATCCCGCCGTCAACGAGGACCATCATTCCCTCAGCCGCCTCGGCTATCTCAGGAAGCACCTCTGCGGTTGACGGGCACTGGTCAAGCACACGTCCTCCGTGGTTGGAAACGATGATGCCAGCCGCACCCGCTTCCTTCGCCTTCATGGCTCCGGCAACGGTCATGATGCCCTTTACTATGAAAGGGCGTCCCGCCATCCTTATGATCTCGGCAAGCTCCTCAACGGATTTGGCCCCTGCGGGAGGATCCATGTTCTGCAGGAACGGAAGACCCGCGGCATCTATGTCCATCGCGACCACCGAACAGTGTGACTGATCCACGAGCACAAATTTACGCTTCAGGGTCACGGAATCCCAAGGCTTGACCGTGGGAATGCCCCTTCCGCCAAACCGTGCGATGACGGCGCTCGCTGCCTCGAGAACCTCCGGGTTCATGCCGTCGCCCGTGAAGGCGGCGATCCCCGCATCCGCACATGCCTTCACAAGTATCTCGTTATACTGCATGTCATTGTATTTATCACCATAATGCATGTTCACGGCTCCGACAGGCCCCGCGAGCACGGGGTACTTAAGCTCCTGACCGAAGAAATCAAACCGTGTGTCAGGCTCGAAAACAGGATGTATCGTATCCATGTTGACGCGTATCTCACGCCATGCATCAAAATTCCTCGCAGCACCGTCCCCGCTTCCCTTGGACCCGGGACCCGGCACACTGCTTCCGCATGCCCTTCCGTTGCACTCGGCACATGCCAGGCAGTGCGGCTTCATGCTCTCCCTCGCGCTCTCGAGAAGTTCCTTGTAAGTCATGTATTGCCTCCCTTTCCGGCAGGACGTGCTGCCTTTATCTGCACAGTTCGTTCATTTCCATCTCGAGGTCTTCATGAAGCTCCCGCTCCGCCTCGTCCTTGGAAATATAGTTATTCCCGTTGTTGCATCCGATGTTCATGCCCTTTTTGATAGGCGCGATGAAAAATCCCAAAACAAGCCCGACAAGCAGTGAAAACAGAGAAAATATCACTATGTCCTTAAGTCCAAATATATGTCTTTTCCAGTTCTGCATCTTTCTTCCTCCCATATGACGAATCACCGGTCCGCAAAAAACCGGCTGCAGATATTATAATATCGCAGCGCGTCCGATTACAAGTGCCGCGCGGATTTTACCGGGTGCAAGTTTTTCTTGTTGGCACTTGCGCATATGATATAATGAAAGATAGCGTAATTTACTTAAATAACTGACTCGGAGCCAAAATGTACACAAAAGCAGTCTATGTGGCAGTCGATCTTCTGGCCATAGCATCCATGATACTCATAATGCCGAACATACGTCACATGCGCCGCGACTATTATTCGTGGCTCTGGCGGACCCTGCTTGCGGGAGTCATCGCGATCTCGGCAAATATATGCATAGCCGTCTCCCCGAACGAGACGTTCGCAGAGATCTCCTACTGCCTGTATTTTTCCTCCATAGACTGGCTGCTCTTCTTTCTTACGGGATTCTGCATTTCGTACACGGAGTATGAGACCTGGCTTAGGCGCCTTTCAAAGATAGCCGCCGTCATCATGGCGGCCGACACCGTTTCCATCTTCGCCAACCCCTTCCTGAAAAATCATTTCTATATCATAGAGACAAAAGATGCCCTCGGGACCGTCTTCTATCAGACAGGATTCAACCGGATGTACTATCTGCACCTTGAGATAGACTACCTTGCCGTGGCGACCGCGTTCCTTTTCATCATAATCGCGATAATGAAGACCTACAGCCTGTACCGTGTCAAATATGTGATGATACTGTCGGTGCTTCTGCTCGTCGTGGTGCTGAACTTCATCTATATGAGGTTCCAGCTGCTCCTCGATGCCTCGGTCGTATTCTATGCTGTAGCAGGCACCCTTATCTACTTTTCGATCAGGTCGTTCGTTCCCCGCACGCTTCTTATCTCTTCAACGGGAAGGGCCGTCGACGACATGAACGAGGGCCTTCTGCTCTTCGACATCAGCAGTTCCTGCATATATGCCAATGCCTTTGCGCGCAACAGGTTCGGCATAGATCCCGCGTCCTATGATTTTTCATGTGAACCCATACGCACCGTCACCGAAGAGCTTAAAGAGCGGGGGGAGACTTTCGGCGAAGCCGATTATGTTACGCTCGGCAGGGCAGGCGGAAAGTTCAGCGAAAACCATTACCGCATCAAATACAACTGCCTTGCGGACAAGAAGGGCCGTCCGGTCGGATCTTATTTTCTCATAGAGGATACCACGGAAACGACCTATTACCTTAAGGAGCTTAAGGAAGCAAGGGAGAATGCGGACAATGCGAACAGGGCAAAGAGCACGTTCCTTGCAAATATGTCCCATGAGATCAGGACACCGCTTAATTCCGTGCTCGGGATGAATGAGATGATAATGCGCTCGACCGACGATCCGCAGATCATCGAGTATGCCGAGAACATACAGGCCTCTAGCGACATACTGCTGCGGCTCATCAATGACATTCTTGATTTTTCCAAGATCGAGGCGAAGAAGATGGACATGGTGCCCGTCGAGTACAGCCCTCACGACCTTCTCACCGAATGCTATGACTACTTTGAACACTCGGCATCATCAAAAGACCTGTACCTTAAGATCTCCTGCAGCGACAACATGCCCACACGGCTTCTCGGTGATGTGCAGCACATACGCCAGATCTTCAGCAACCTTATATCAAATGCAGTCAAATACACCCGGGAAGGCGGAGTCACGGTGAATGCCATATGCGAGAATACAAGCGGTGCCGCTGTAAGGCTTAAGGTTTCCGTCACCGATACCGGGATCGGCATAGACCCCGGTGACATCGACTATCTGTTTGATGCGTTCAAGCGCGTGAACGAGAAGCAGAATGCAACCATACAGGGAACAGGCCTCGGCCTTGCGATAGCACGCGACCTCGTTGAGCTCATGCACGGAGCCATAACAGTTGAGAGCGCACCCGGACAGGGCAGCACCTTTACTGTCATAATCCCGCAGAACGTTGCGGATCCCACCCCGGCAGGCCCTTATGTCAGAAAGCACCGGGACACCGGGAAGAAGCACCGTGAAAGCTTCACTGCAGAAGGTGCGCACATACTCATAGTCGACGACGTGGCCCTCAACATAAAGGTCGCAAAGGCACTCCTTCGGAACACAAAGATCACGATGGATGATGCACTCGGCGGAAATGAGGCTATTGAAAAGTGCCGCAACACCAGATATGACCTCATCCTGCTCGACCACAGGATGCCGAGCCCCGACGGGATCGAGACCTTCAGGGCCATCCGTGCCGAGGGGGCCAACATGGAAACCCCTGCTGTCATGCTCACCGCAAACGTCTTAAAGGGCGTTGAAGAGGAATATATGAAAATGGGCTTCTGCGATTATCTCGCAAAGCCCATCAAAAGCGAAATGCTCGAGCAGTGCCTGATCCGCCACCTTCCGGCGGAAAAGGTGCATCTTACGGAATAGTGGCGTCAGAAGCAGAGCTTTTTATGCTCCTGCGGACATCCGCCCACCTTCTCGCATTTATAGCACAGCTCATTCTCACACCTTCCCTCGCCGAAAAACTGGGTGATGTTCGAAAGGGTCGTCGCCGCAATGTTCGAAAGCGCCTCCTGCGTCAGGAACGCCTGGTGCGAGGTCACTATGACATTCGGCATCGAAATAAGCCGCGCCAGCGTGTCATCTTCTATTATGTGTCCTGAGAAATCGTGGAAGAACACATCCGATTCCTCCTCATGTACATGAAGGCAGGCCGCGCCGACCCTGCGGTCCTTGATGCCGTCAAGAAGCGCCTCAGAATCGATGAGCGCACCCCTCGATGTATTGATGATTACAACACCCTTCTTCATCCTGCCGATCGTATCTGCATTGACCATGTGGCGCGTCTCATCCGTCAGCGGACAGTGGAACGATATGATGTCGGACTGCTCCCATATCGTGTCAAGGTCCACATAGTCGAGGCCGTTCCCGCTTCCCGGGAATTTGTCGTATGCAATGACTTTCATCCCGAATCCCCTGCAGATATCCGCGAACACCCGGCCTATCTTGCCGGTGCCGACAACGCCGGCAGTCTTGCCGTGAAGGTCGAATCCCGTAAGGCCGCTTAAGCTGAAGTTGAAATCCCTTGTCCTGATGTAGGCCTTGTGTATGCGCCTGATGCTGGTGAGCAGGAGCGCCATCGCATGCTCGGCGACCGCATAGGGTGAATATGCGGGAACCCTTGCGACATGGATCTTTCCGAAGGCGTGCTCTATATCCACATTGTTGTAGCCTGCGCAGCGAAGCGCAATGAGCTTCACTCCCGATGCGGCCAGCGTATCGATGACATCGGCGCCCGCCTCATCATTTACGAATATGCAGACCACGTCATAGCCCGCCGCAAGGTTTGCCGTGTCGGCAGAAAGCTTTGCCTCAAAATACTTTATCTCATATCTTCCGTCCGCATTCTCCTTTTCAAATGATGCGATGTCATATTCCTTTGCGTCGAAAAATGCAATCCTTACCTTTCCGTTATCCATCTGTCCCTCCCGTATTCAGTCCTTCATGAAAAAATCGAGTATCCTCTTCCTGTAATCCGGTGCCGTGTCAAAAGCGGCATGTCCGTAGCCCTTGTACATATACAGGGCAAATCCCGGCGTGCTGTCGAGATTCTCGGCTATCTCCATCGTTGCGTCACTGTCAAGCACCGGATCCTCGTACACCCCGAGAGCGAGCACCGGGCAGCTGATCCGCCCAAGGTCATCTGCCACGTTAAAATCTGCCGCAGCCTTTGCCATTATGACAAACCTTTCAAGTTCCTCATCCGTCACGGAAGGTGCCGCCGCCGCAAAGCTTTCCCTGCACTGTTCGAACACCTCGGGCGGATATATCTCCCGCCCGAAATCGAGATACAGCTCTTCCCTCTTTTTCTGCCGGGCAAGCTCGGTCCACCTGTCAATGACCGCCCTCTGGTCTTCACGCACATGCGCGGATGTCGAGCCGAGGACCACCTTCTTAACAAGCTCGGGATATCTGATCGCCATGACCATTGCGATCATGCCGCCCTGGGATGCCCCGAAGATGTACGTATCCTTAAGTCCGAGCTCCTTCATGGCCGCCGCCGTGTCATCCGCCATGCCGCTAACAGAATAGCCCTCGGGAACCGGCCTTCTCCGGTCAAAGACATAGGTCGTGAACCCGTCCTTCATGAGCGCGTAGCCTTCCTCCACGGCAGGTGCCGCCCCCATTACGCTCTGCACGGACAGCCCCGGCAGGATGACAAACGTCCTGCTGCCGCTTCCGAACTTAAAGTATTCCATTTCAAATCCGCCTGTCCTTACTACTCCCGGTTCCGCCATATAATCTTCCTTCCTTATCCACGTGTTTATGAATACCATAAATAATCAGTTGTCACATGCAGATAATGATATTATAATGTATTGATACATAAATGTACATCTGATGAACAAGTTCAGAGAGGAGGACACTTATGGATATTAACAAGAACGATCTTACGCCGGAAGAGCTTGAGCAGGTCAGCGGCGGTTATGTTATCAAAGATGAAAAAATGAATAAATACGGCGTGCTCAGGCAGGATGGAACACTGCTTGCTCCCGCTCCCACACTGGATAAGGCGGTCGAGTATGTCAAGTCTTTCCATGTCAGCCCGCAGGTGATGACACCCGAGGAGTACAAGGACCGCTTCGGACGTGACTTGAAATGGTGAGCATCCTCTAACAGGTACAGAAGAGGCCGGCAGCCGGCCTCTTTTTTTATCTTCTGTTGCATCGGCGGTCATTCTAGGCTCGCCCCAGAAGGCTCAGTACAATGTATGCCGCAAGCGAGCCTGCAAGGCCTACTACAAAGGACAGTCCG